>JAADHH010000050.1 GCA_013151955.1 Chloroflexota bacterium | reverse complement strand
GGAATACAGCCGGGCCGCTCGGGTAGCGGAGAGCGACTTTGGAACGATGAATCAGGAAGTAGGAAGTAGGAAGTAGGGAAGTAGGGAAGTAGGGGAGCGTGAAGCGCGAAGACGTGAAAACGCGTTACGCAACACGCGTTACGCATTACGTTTTACGCATTACGCGTCACCCGACACATCCGACAATCTAAAACCTGAAATCCGAAATCTAAAATCGGCATGGGAGGTAGATAGATGGCTAAAGTGGGAACAATGGATACCAAACCCATTCGGGTGGCCTTTGCGAATGGGGATTACGATAAGGCTTTCGATTTGATCGCCGGTGCCGGCTTGAAGATCGTCTACAAGACGGTCGCCTCGGTGGAGCCTTATGAAGCCACGATTCACCTGGAGGATTACGAGTCCCGCAACAAGGCCACGCAAGCCTTGGATGCGGCGGGCATTTCCTGGTCGGAGCCGGTACCGTTTTACTAGGGAGTAGGAAGTAGGGAGTAGGAAGTAGGAAGTAGGGAGGCAGAGGGTGTGGAGCAGTCGGGAGTTGACAATTGTCCGTCAATCGTTGATAATTGACAATTATGGAACCGCATCCGTTGGTGACGCTGTTCGGCGAGGACTTTCAGCAAGCGACCCGCCGCTGTGTTTCGTGCAATCTGTGTCGTGGGTTTTGCCCGGTGTTCCCGGCTCTGTACGATCTGTTGAGCCGCGAGCAACAGGACGGGCAGGTTCGCCTTGCTACAGCGTATCGCACGGTACTCGATCAGTGCTGGCTTTGCGGCCGCTGCGAGTTACGCTGTCCGGGCGATTTACAGTTTGCCCGGCGGATCATGCAAGCCAAGGCCCGATTGGTCACCGAGCAGGGACTCTCGGTAACCGATCGCGCCCTCTCCCATCCGCAAGGGGTTGGGCAGTGGGGGACGCGCCTCACTCCGCTGTCCAACCGCTTGCCAAAAGGGGGACTGTTTCGAGGCGTGCTGGAGCAAGTCGCCGGCCTGGCCCGGCACGCGGCCTGGCCCGCGTTCGCGCACACCCCCTTCCGCCGGCAGATGGCCCGTGGAGCGTGGAGCGTCGAGCGTAGAGCGTCGAGCGAGCAGGCAGTCCAAAATCCAAAATCCAAAATCCAAAATCGCCGGGTTGCTTATTTCGTCGGTTGCCACACCGATTATCACGACACAGCGGTTGGGGTTGCGGCGGTGGCCGTGCTGGAACGGAACGGTGTAGAGGTCATCGCGCCACCTTATCGCTGCTGTGGGATGCCCCAACTGGCGGTGGGTGACAAGGCCGGCGCGGAGGAGAATGCCCGCGCAAACATTGCGTCCTGGTCGCGGCTGGTCGCCGAGGGCTACGAGGTGGTGACGACGTGCAGTACCTGTGCCCTGATGCTGCGCCGGATGTACGTCGAGCTGTGGCCTTCGGAGGAGAGCCGGCTGCTCGCGGCACATAGTCACGACCTGTTCAGCTATCTGGCCGAATTGCCCGGCCGTGGAGCGGAGAGCGTGGAGCGATGGCGAAACGATGAATGCAGAATGATGAATGATGAACGGCAGGAAACGTCGAGCGGAGAGCGTGGAGCGGGCGAGGGGCAATCCAAAATCCAAAATCCAAAATCCAAAATGAAAGTGCTCTACCACTATTCGTGTCACGCCCGGCACCAGCGTTACGGGTACAACGTGGTGGATACGCTCCGGCTGATCCCCGGGCTGGAGGTTGATTTTGTGCCGGCGGCCTGTTGCGGGCAAGGGGGCAGCCACGGGTTCCGGGCGGGGGCGTATGAAAGTTCGCTGGAGCAGGGGGCGGAACTGATGCAGCATCTGGCAGAACGTGCCCCCGATCTCGTGGTGACCGATTGCCCGATGTGTGAGCACCGCATTGCCACTGCGAGCGGGCTGGCAGTGTGTCACCCGGTGGAATTGCTCAATTCGGCGTATGGTGTATGATGAAGATGACACATCGAAATGGTAGATCAAACGTAATACGTAATACGTACTGCGTAACGGCTGACAATCATTACGCAACACGCATTACGCATTACATTGAGTGAGGCAAACATGAATGTATTCTTACCCATCGCCGATATGAGTGTAAGCCTACCGCTGATGGTGGGCATTGGCGTGTTGATCGGTTTTCTCTCCGGTATGTTCGGTGTCGGCGGAGGGTTCTTGCTCACCCCGCTGCTGATGATGACGGGGATCCCCTCTACGGTGGCTGTGGGTAGTGTCAATGCCCAGATGGTAGCGACGACAGCCTCAGGGGCTTATGCGCATAGTCGCATGGGCAATGTGGACATAAAACTGGGGATCCTTACCTTGGCCGGCGGCTTGATTGGGAGCACCATCGGCGTGCAGATCGTTAAAATACTGAACAGTTCGGGCAGCTTCGATTCCGTGTTGCGGATCACCTACATCATTATGTTGAGTATCATTGGCATTCAAATGCTGCGCGAAGGTTTTCAAGCCACCCGGCAACGCATTACGGAGGAAATCAAGTTACAGACGATCAAAGAGTTACTGGAACGTAAGGATTTTGCCACTGTGCACACACAACTGGTGGGCATTGAGCACGATCTGGAAGAACATGAACAAACCAATGGTGGGTGGAGACACTACGCTGACCGTTTACCTCTACAGACCTACTTTACGCAGGCGGATATTACGACCTCGGCCTTGCTTCCGCTGGGCCTGGGTGTTGTAGTTGGATTGCTGGCTGCGCTCATGGGCGTAGGGGGCGGGTTTATCCTCATGCCAACACTCATTTATATCTTGGGAGTACGTACCATCCTGGCCGTGGGAACCAGCCTGTTTCAAACGTTTTTTCTGGCTATCAATACCGCATTCCAACAGGCCTGGCAGAACCACGCTGTGGACCTGGTGCTCGTCTTCTTGCTCTTCGCCGGCTCGACGGTGGGAGCCCAGATCGGCAGCCAGATCGGCAGTCGCGTGCAGGGACCCTACCTGCGGCTGATCCTGGCCGTCATCGTGCTGGCCGTCATGCTGAAGATTCTGGTCGGCGACCTCCTCATGCCGCCGGCACATGTCATTTCCATCGTGAGCATTGGGGCGGGATAGAGCGCAAGTACCAATTGTCAATGATCAACGCAACACGCAACACGACAATCCAAAATCGGAACACGTACTAACGAGGGGAGAGGTTTGACATGACCGATCGTGCAGATAACGGCAGCAGAGCCCCGTCGCCAAGCTTCGGGGAGCTGGCGCGCCTGTTCGTCAACCGCCGGGATGTGAAGTTCTGGCAGAGCGAGGGTGCCGAACATGGCTATCTGTATTGGGTGCGCGCGATGATTTCCGAGGATGCAGAGCCGGTGCCATACGTGTCGCGACCGGTGACGCAGCCCCAATCGGAAGCCGAGCGGTTGCGCTTCGCCGAGGCGCGGACACGGGCGTATGGTTTCCTGGGTCGCGCCTTTGAGTACCCCGACGATCCGTTTCTGGCCGAGATCGGCGACCCGGCAACCGCCCGTTCGCTGGCCGGTGCGTTCCGGCAGTTGGCCGATAATGACGACGTGCGTGCCGGCGTGGAAATTTGGGAAGCGATGACTGCGCGCGAAGAGGGACTGGTTGGCGAATACGGCCTGAGCCCGCTACGAGAAGAGTACACCCGCATGGTCTATGACTCGAACTTGCCCTGTATCCCGCCATACGAATCGGTCTATGCCAACGAACGGCAGGTGATGGGCAAACATGCCCTGGCGGTCGAGGCGTTCTACCGCCGGGCCGGCCTGGGCGTCGCAGACAACGAAATGCCCGACCATATCGCCCTGGAATGTGAGTTTGTGGCGCACCTGGCCGGCCTGGAAGCGGCGGCCTGGCAGGCGGGTCAGCGCGATGAAGCCGAACGACTGTGGCAGACGGAGCGGCAGTTTCTGACGAGCCATTTGCTCTCCTGGGGGGGCAAGTTCTGTGCCGATCTGCAACGCCTGGCCCGCGAAGATTTCTATCGCGCCATCGCTAGGCTCGGTGCCGGCCTCTTCAACGACGAGTTGGTTCGTTTGAAAAGCGATGCGTAATCCGTAAAACGTGATGCTCAAGTGAGGCCGCGTGCTCACGCTCCACGCATTACGCATTACGTTTTTCCCTTACCGAAAGGAGACAGCAGAGATGGTCACACCGGCCCCCGGCACCCGTCGGGAAATGTTGAATCAAATGACCGGGCAGTACACGCGCGACATCATCGTGGATGCCGGCAAGTGTACCGGCTGCATGGATTGCGTGGACGCCTGCAAACAGGCCATCGCCCACGAACATCCGGTCATTGCGCCGGTCGCTCGTATCACGATCCGGGAGGCTCTTGTGGAAGGGGGCGTGCACCTGCCTCTGTTGTGTCGCAATTGTGCCGAAGCGCCCTGTGTGACGGCGTGCATGACCGGCTGCCGAATCCGTAACGGCAGCGGCTGGGTCGTCACCGCGTATGAGCGCTGCGTGGGGTGCTGGATGTGCGTGATGAGCTGCCCGTTCGGGGCGATCGAGGCCGTTCACGAAGAGGCGCTGGCCCGCAAATGTGACGGCTGCACATCCTACGAGGTGCCCCCGTGCGTGACGGCCTGCGAGCCGCGTGCGCTGCGCGTCGAGGGGCAGACCAATTTCGCCCAAGGCCGGCGGCGTGATTTCGCTACGCGAGTCAATGCTACGTTGCTGGGAATGTGAGGTAGGGGGATGGACTACCGTGTTGAATTCGTAGAGGATCAACCCGTCGTTCAGGAATCGGCGTGGGCGCTGGTGGTCAACGACGTGCCCTGGGTTACCCTGATGTGTACGCCAGAGAACCTGGATCATCTTGCGCTCGGTTTTCTGGCCAACGAAGGTGTGATTCACGCAATGACCGATGTGGCCTCCGTGGAGGTACATGGCGGCACCGGGCAAGCCATTCACGTACAGCTTCACCGCGACGAAATCCGTCTGCCCCGGCGGCGCACCGTTACGTCCGGGTGTGTGGGTGGCGTGACGTTCGGTGATCTGGCCGGCAGCTATCACCCGCTGAACACGCACCAAACGATCACCCCGTTGCAGGTATTTTCTCTGATGGAAGCGATGCGGGCGGGGGCGGTGAAGTACCGGCAGACCCGGGGGCTGCACTGCTCCGCGCTGGCTGGCCGGTCGGGTATCCTGGCGATGGCCGAGGACGTGGGTCGCCACAACACCCTGGACAAGATTCGGGGGGCTTGTCTGGCACAAAACATCCGCACGCATGGCCGAATCTTGCTGACCACCGGCCGCTTCTCCTCCGAGATGTTGCACAAGGCTATGAGGATGGGCACGCCCATCGCCCTATCCCGCAGTTCGCCCACGGATTTATCCATTCAGTTGGCCCGACGTTGGGGCATAACCCTTATCGGCTATGTGCGTGGCCGGAAAATGTCGGTCTATACCGGTGCAGAGCGGGTCATCACGCCAGAAACAGAGGAGGTGTTTTCATGCGCTACGTGATCATTGGCAATTCATACACAGCCGTTGGTGCCGTCGAGTCGATTCGGGAGTTGGATCGCCAAGGGGAGATCATCATCATTTCTGACGAGCCATACGCAACATATTGCCGCCCGCTGATCACCTACTGGATCACCGGCTCGGTGGATGCGGAGAAACTGGCGCTTCGTCCGGCGAATTGGTACGAAGACCACCGCGTGACGACCAGGCTGGGCCAAAAAGTCGTGAACATCGTCCCCGAAAGCCGGCATGTCGTTCTGGAAGATGGCGAGACGGTCGCTTTCGACCGCCTGTTGATCGCCACCGGCGGCAAACCGTTCATGCCCCCCATCGAGGGGATAGATGCCGAAGGGGTCTTCGCCATGGCCAAGCTCGATGATGCCAAGGAGTTCAATGCCTGGGTGAGTCAGGAGCATGTCGAGGCGGGGGTCATCGTGGGGGCCGGCCTGATCTGCCTGAGCCTGTTCAAGGCGATGGAGGGGATGAATATCAAGTTCACGCTGGTCGAATTGCTGGACCGCGTCCTCGGCATTGCGTTGGATCACACGGCCAGCGGGATGATCGAGAAGCGATTGCTCGCGGCCGGCGTGGGTGTGCGCACTTCTTCTTTGGCCGAAGCGATCTTGCAGGATGAGCAGGGACGGGTGCGCGCCATACGTCTGAAGGGCGGCGACGAGATTCCGTGTCAGGCGGTGGTGATGGCCGTGGGGATGCGCCCCAACGTGGACCTGCTCGAGGGGAGTGGGGTCGAGGTGAACCGTGGAATCGTCGTGGATGACGGTATGCGCACGAACGTCCCGGGCGTCTACGCGGCCGGCGATGTGGTCGAGACGTGGGACATCGTCAACGAGATGAGCCACGTCATCGCCATCCTGCCGCTGGCCTACGAGCAAGGGCGCATTGCCGGCTGGAACATGGCCGGTGCCGAGCGCCGCTATCCCGGGGGAATCCCGCTGAACTCCCTGCCCATTTTCGACACCTCGTTGATGACGATGGGCATCACCATCACCGACGACCGGCCCGACCTGGAAGTTCTGACCCATCAAGAGGCAGACCAGGTCTATCGCAAGCTGGTGTTCCGGGAGGACCGGCTGGTGGGCGCGATCCTCGTTGGGGACATCGCCCACGGCGGCGTGCTCACGGCGTTGATTCGCAGTCAGGCTCCGGTGACGTATGACCGGCAGGCCATGCTCAAGGGCGACCCGCTCGATATCGAGGTGACCCGGCAGCGCGAGGCGGCCAGGAAGAACGTGTTGTGGGAGCGGACGCCCGGCCCCGCACTGGCTGTGCGGTAGGGGGCTGGCTGAACGGTTACATTCCTTCGTGCCTTGGTGGTTCATTCCTGGCGGGAAGGTGCGTTGCCGCGCAAAGAAATGACGGACACCCGGCCAAAGCGCGCATTTGACGGGCTCGATTTTTTCTGGTAGAATAGAAGCGTACCTGCCCCCATCGTCTAGTGGCCTAGGACATCACCCTTTCAAGGTGAAGACATGGGTTCGACTCCCGTTGGGGGTATTTTTCTGCCTTCTGAAGTATCTTCTCAAAAAGTAGGGGCGTACCCTTGCGGTCGCCCTACGGGGCAGCGGTCGCCCTACGGGGCAGGCGCAAGGCCATGCCCCTACCACGGATTATTGAGAGGATACCTTCTGAACTCATTGCCGCGTGGAGTTACTGTGATTCGAGCCCGCGTTACCTGGCGCCGCCTAATCCAACTGATTCTCCTCTGCGTAGTGGTCGTTTTCTGGGGACGCAGCCTGGTTGCGAATTGGACAGAGTTCCAGACGATCACCTGGCACGTGCAATGGCCATGGTTGGCTGTCTCCGCCGTGATTCTGCTGGTTCACCAACCCTTTGTGGCTTTTGCGTGGCAGCGAATTGTTAGGTGTGTGGGTGAACCTCTCCCTGTTCTTCAGGCACTTCGCTTCTATCTTTTGGCCCAGATTGCGCGGTATGCCCCCGGCGGGATATGGGACGTGGCCGGACGAGTCTATTTGGCCGGCGCAGCCGGTTACTCTCGGGCCCGGGTGTCGTATAGCATCCTGCTGGAGATGGTTTTGCACGTCGTTTCCGCAGCGTTATTTTTTCTGGTTACGCTCGCATTTTGGCCCGATGTCAGGGAAGTGTTGCCCTTTGCTGTCGTCCTGGCGGGGATGGCCGTTGGGGGATTGGTGGTACTGCACCCCGTTTTCTTGTCTCCGGCAATGTCTTTGCTGGCCCGCCTGATGCACAGAGAGGTTGCGGAGGCCTGGCGCATTCCGTTCCCTGCACTCCTCCCGCTACTTGGCTATCAGTTGGCAGCCCGGTTCCTGGTTGGAGCCGCTTTCGCTACGTTCACCCTTGGCATCTATCCCGTGCCGGCCGGCGAGTTTCCGCGGCTGGCCGGCGTCTTTGTGGCGGGCTGGCTGGTGGGCTTTCTGGTAGTGGTCATGCCGATGGGGTTAGGTGTTCGTGAAGGGGCTATCGCCTGGCTATTGACCGGCATTATGCCGCTGCCGGCGGCGACGGCTGTGGCGATTGGGTTCCGCATTTGGGTCGCCCTTCGCGATTTGGCGTGGGCCGGCGTGACCTTCCAACTGCGAGAACCGTGAGTCGTCATGAGCCTGGCGTACCTGGGATCGGCGTGGATGGTGGGTATCTTCCTCGGCTCACTCGTTTCCTGGCCCGCGCAGATTCTGGTAGTCGCTGCATTCCCTTTGTTGTTACTCGCCTTTGTCCTACGCCGCCTTCGCCCATCGTTCGTGCAGATTGCCCTCTGTTTGGCTTTGGCCTGTTTGGGCGCGGCACGGATGGCTGTGGACCGGCCTGCTATCGGGGCCGGCACAATCGCCCAATACAACGACAAAGACCCCATCCAGTTTCGCGGTACGGTTGATGCCTATCCCGATGCGCGCGGCACCTACACCAATCTGAAGGTGCGGGCCACGCAAATCCACGTGGCCGGTGGATGGCGTGCGGCGGAGGGCCACGTTCTGGTGCGCACCGCCCCGTTCCCCTCGTTCTCCTACGGAGACCAGGTGGAAATTCGAGGTAAACCGGAAACTCCGCCCGTCTTTCCCGACTTTTCCTACAAAGATTATCTGGCGCGCAAGGGCATATACTCCCTGGTGCGTTATGCGCGCGTGGACAAATTGGGTAGCGGAGGAGGGCAGCCGGTTTATGCTTTTCTCTACGGCATTCGGTCTCGCGGAAAACAAGTCATTGCCAGAATCTTGCCGGAGCCGCAATCTGCTCTGCTGGTTGGCATCCTCCTGGGGCTGGAGGCGGGCATTCCGCGTGCTTTGATGGACGACTTCAGCGCGACAGGGACCACACATATTATCGTCATCTCCGGGTTCAACATTACGATCATCGCCGGACTGTTGCTGGCCTTGAGCAAACGCGTTGTGGGGTCGAAACGGGCTGCGTACCTGACCACCGCAGGCATTGTCGGTTACACGATCCTGGTAGGGGCCGATCCCGCCGTCGTGCGCGCGGCCATCATGGGAATCGTCTATGTCTGGGGGTTGCAGTTGGGTCGCCAGAGCGAGGCGCTTACTTCGCTGATCTTCTCCGCTGTGGTGATGACGTTGCTCAACCCCTGGACATTGTGGGACCTGGGATTTCAGCTTTCGTTCCTGGCCACGCTCAGCCTGATCCATTTTACGCCGGTCTTGCAGCGCCGCTTCGAGGCCTTGCTGGAGAGAATCTGGCCGGGGCGGGTCCCCTCGCAGGTCATGGCCTTGCTGAACGATGCGCTCATTGTTACGTTGGCCGCGCAAATCATGACCACACCGCTCATCGTTTCCGTCTTTGGACGACTTTCGCTGGTCAGCCTGTTGACGAATTTCCTGATCCTGCCCATCCAGCCGGCGGTGATGCTCTCGGGGGGCGCGGCTACGATCGCCGGATTGGTCGCCTTGCCCCTGGGCCGGTTGCTGGCCTGGTTCCCTTGGATTACCCTGACCTATACGATCCGCGTGGTAGAGTGGACGGCGCGATTTCCCCACGCCAGCCTGGAAGTGGGGCGATTTCCGCGGGCGTGGCTTCTGCCGTACTACGGCCTGTTGCTGGCCGGCCCGTGGGTGTGGAGACAAAGGGGAAAACGTCTCGCCGCTTATGGCGCAGCGTTTGGACGCCGGTTGCGGCCCGTCTGGTATTCCAACGCGACGCTGGCTGTTCTGGGAATCGGCGCGCTGATCAGTTGGAGCGCTGCCCTCAGTACGCCTGACGGCCGGCTCCATTTGCACATCCTCGATGTTGGGGAGGGAAACGCGGTGCTTATCGTCACCCCCGGCGGCAGTCAGGTGCTGGTGGATGGCGGGCCCGACCCCACGCGCCTTCTGCCGGGCTTGGGGCGGGCTATGCCCTTTTGGGATCATCGCGTGGAGTGGGTGGTCGTAACCCGGCTGGCTTCCAGCCACCTGACCGGGTTGCTTCCGGTGCTGGAGCGGTACGAAATTGGTGGCATCCTCTCGCCGCCGGGTAGGGGGCAAGGTTCTGCCTACCAAGCTTGGAAAACGCAGATCGCGCAGAAACACATTCCTCAGACAAAGGGCCGCGACGGCCAGCAGCTCACACTGGGACAAGGTGCTGTACTGGAGGTTTTGCACCCTCCGAAAGGAAGCGATGATTCCTCATTGCTGCTGCGCTTGCAATGGAAGCGGAACTGTTTTTTGCTGGCCCAGGGCTTGGGCGAAAAAGAGGAAGCAGCCGTTGTGCAGCGCTATCGCGACCTCCACTGCGCGGTCCTGATCGCCGGTCGCAACGGGAGCAAACATGCTACGACTACACCCTTTTTGAATAGCGTGCGTCCGGCGCTGGTCGTCATTCCCGTTGGAGCAAAGAACCGTTTTGGTCACCCGGCCCCGGAAATGCTGGACCGCGTGACGCGCGCGGGGGCACGCATTTTGCGGACGGATCAGCAAGGCGATATCGAGATCACCGTGGATGGACAACAATACTGGCTGCGCACCGGTCGCTGAATTTCTGGGTTCATTATTTGACAAAGCCCGCGCACTGTGATAAGATAACTAAGTTGTTAAGTGAGTTGCTGAAGATTAAAGTGTGAAGGTCTGTGTCCGTTTTCCTGTAGAAGTGAAGGTTGCCAATGAACGAATATGATGTCGTGATCGTGGGCGGTGGGCCGGGGGGCTACGTGGCTGCCATTCGCTCTGGCCAATTGGGTCTGCGCACTGCGCTGGTAGAGCGAGAGAACGTGGGTGGCGTCTGCCTGAACTGGGGTTGCGTCCCCACAAAAGCGCTCCTGCGCAATGCCGAGGTACTCAACCTCTTCCACCGTGCCAAAGAGTTTGGGATTGCTGTAGACAGCCTCCAAGCCGACTACGGCAAGGGGGTAGACCGCAGCCGCCGGGTGGTGAAGCGGCTGACCACCGGCGTGCGCGCCCTGCTGAAGAAAAACGGCGTGGAGGTCATCGAAGGGACGGGCCGCTTGCGAAGTGCGGACACCCTTGTGGTCGAGCCGGACGGGCGCTCGTTGCGCGCTGCGGACATCATCATCGCCACCGGGGCCCGGCCCCGTGCATTGCCCGGCATCCCCGTGGATGGCGAGCGGATCGTGACCTACCGGCAGGCGATTGTGGACCGTTCCGTGCCGGAGTCCATCGTCATCGTCGGTGCCGGCCCGATCGGCATGGAGTTCGCCGAGGTGTACCATGCCTACGGCAGCCAGGTCACGGTAGTCGAGATGTTGCCCCATCTGCTTCCCCTGGAAGACGAAGAGATCAGCGAGACGATGGAGCGTGCCTTCCGCAAAAAGGGGGTCGCCTTCCGGACCGGTGCGCGGGTGGAAGCGGTCGTGCCGGAGGGGGACAATCTGGTCGTACACATCGCCGGTGACGCGGGCGATGAGCGACTGACGGTTGCGCGGGTACTCGTGGCCATCGGCATCCAGCCCAATAGCGAAGAGATCGGCCTGGACCGGGCCGGTGTGCAGACCGAACGGGGTTTCATCCAGGTGAACGGGCAGATGAGGACGAACGTGCCCCACGTTTACGCTATCGGCGATGTGACCGGCAAGTTGCCTCTGGCGCACGTGGCCATGGCCCAGGGCGTGCTCGCTGCCGAAGTGATCGCCGGCCGGTCGCCGGTGTCCCTCAATTATAATGCCATACCGCGCTGCACCTACACCTCGCCGCAAGTCGCCAGCATGGGCCTCAGCGAGGCGCAGGCCCGCGAGCAGGGGCGCGATGTGGCGGTAGGCCGCTTTCCCTTCCGGGCGAACGGCAAGGCGCTGGCCCTGAACGACTACGAAGGGTTTGCGAAAATCGTGAGCGATTCCCACTACGGCGAAATCCTGGGCGTACACCTGATCGGCCCGGAAGTGACCGAGATGCTGCCCGAATTCGGATTGGCCGTACAACTGGAGGCCACACCGGCTGAAATCGCCCGCGTGGTTCACGCGCACCCCACGTTGTCGGAGGTGCTCATGGAAGCGGCTTTGGATGTCGAAGGGGCTGCGATTCACAAATGAATTGTATGGGCTCATCGTATGGTCGAAGATGCACTGACGACAGACTTTGAGGCTAATCTTGATAGAAAGGTGAATGGGTGGATTTCCTGTTCCACAACAGGGGGAAGTGATGTCCTACATGATGTTGGATGAAACTCAAATGAAAGAGTTATTCAAGCAAGCCGTTGTCGAATTGATCCAAGAACGGAAAGATTTGCTCTATGAACTGGGCACAGAAATCATCGAGGATTTTGCTTTGCTGAGGGCTATTCAAGAAGGCGAGCATACTG
Organism: Chloroflexota bacterium; assembly: GCA_013151955.1. Taxonomy (GTDB): domain Bacteria; phylum Chloroflexota; class Anaerolineae; order Ardenticatenales; family JAADHH01; genus JAADHH01. The sequence continues at coordinate 4,291 of JAADHH010000050.1, read as the reverse complement.
AAACGGTTGATAGGGAAGAAGTATTCCGTATCTTGAGGGAAAGAACTTGAAAGTTGAATTTAAGCAGAGCTTTGTCAGAGACCTTAAGAGGGTGAGGGACAGAGACCTCAAAGAACAAATCGCGGAAACGATAGAGAAAGTTGAGGCAGCAAGGTCACTTCAGGATGTAGGCCAGGTCAAAATGTTGCAGGGTAGTGAGCGATGCTACCGAATTAGGGTTAGAGATTACCGCCTTGGCCTGGTGTTGGAAGGAAACACTGTCAGCTTTGTTCGTCTACTCCACCGCCGGGATATCTACAGGCACTTCCCGTAGCCGGACAAATGTCCAGCTACTGACAATTTCTAGTGCCCACACATCGGAGGTTCTTGTGGAAGTGGCTTTGGATGTCGAAGGGGCTGCGATTCACAAATGATCGTAGCGTACTACGCGCCATATTAGGAGTGTGTTCATGACAGAATTACTGGAAAAAGCTGTTGCCGAGGTTTCCAAGTTGCCCCGGCAAGAGCAAAATACAATTGCCGCTTGGCTACTGGAAGAGCTTGCCTCTGAACGACGCTGGGACAAGGCCTTCGCAGAATCTGCTGATGTGTTGGCTAAGTTGGGTGAAGAAGCACTTGCTGAATATCACGCAGGCCTTTGACCCTGAAAAACTGTGATCTCACACGCAACAAAACTGAATCAATAAATGACAAAGGAGACGATACAAAATGAGCAAACTGAGCATTGGCGATGTAGCGCCAGATTTTTCACTGAAGGCGCAGGACGACCAGGTATACTCGCTGGGCGAGTTTCGGGGGAAGCCGGTTGTACTGGTTTTCTATCCCCTTGATTTCAGCCCGGTTTGTACGGACGAACATGCCTGTTTTGTCAACGACATGGCTCGTTTCAACGAATTGGACGCCCAGGTCTTTGGCATCAGCGTGGATAGCGTCTGGACGCACAAGGCATTTGCCCAGAAGATGGGCATCACCTATCCCCTGCTGGCCGACTTCCACCCCAAAGGGGCCGTGGCAGCAAACTATGGCGTCTACCTGGCGGACAAGGGGATCGCGTCCCGCACGATTTTCTTGATCGATCGTGAAGGGAAAGTGGCTGACACGTACGGTGTGGACATTCCTGTGGTGCCCGATGTGGAGCACGTAATCGAAGCATTGAAGAAGATGGGATAAGGACAATTATAATGCCAACCATAACAGAAGAACAGGTGCTCGGTGCGCTGAGCAAAGTCATCGAGCCGGAGTTACACCGGGATCTCGTAACATTGAACATGATCAAAGATGTGGCAGTTGACGGGTCGAAGGTCGGCTTTGCCGTGGAGCTGACGACGCCGGCCTGCCCGCTGCGTACGCAAATCGAATCCGAGGCGCGGGCTGCCGTCATGGCTATCCCCGGCGTGGAAACGGTAGACGTACAGATGACGGCCAATGTGTCCGCCGACCAGCGGGTACGCGGCCAATTGGAGATTCCGGTACGCAACACCATCGCCATCGCCAGCGGCAAAGGGGGCGTCGGCAAATCTACGGTGTCCGTGAACCTGGCCATTGCCCTTTCGCAACAGGGTGCAAAGGTGGGGTTGTTGGATGCGGACATCTACGGGCCGAACATCCCGATGATGTTGGGCATTCGGGGGATGCCGCCCCCGCACAACGACAAGATCGCCCCGGCCGAGGGCTACGGGCTGAAGGTCATGTCCATGGGCTTCCTGGTGCCGCCCGACCAGCCGATCGTCTGGCGAGGTCCCATGTTGCACAGTGCCATCCGCCAATTTCTCTCGGATGTGGATTGGGGCCAGCTCGACTATCTGATCATAGACATGCCGCCTGGCACCGGCGATGTGCAACTTTCGCTGGCCCAGTCGGTGCCGCTGACCGGTGGCGTGATCGTGACCACACCGCAAGACGTTGCCCTGGCCGATGCGCGCAAGGGGTTGGTCACCTTTACCAAGTTGGAGGTTCCGGTGTTGGGCATCGTGGAAAACATGAGCTACTTCCTTTGCCCGCACTGCGGCGAGCGTACCGAAATTTTCTCCCACGGTGGCGGCCGGGACGCAGCGGAGGAGTTGGGCGTACCCTTCCTGGGCGAGATTGCCCTCGACACGGCGATACGGGCCGGCGGCGATCAGGGATTGCCGATTGTTGCGGCCCATCCGGAGTCGCCGCAGGCACAGGCGATCACCCGTGTGGCCCAGGCCCTTGCGGCGCGAGTCAGTGTGATCAATGCAGAGCGCGAACAGGAAGGCTTGATTCACATCAGCGAGATTCCGGTCACGCAATGAGCACCGGCTTTCAGCAAGGAAAGTGATGCGTAAGGCGTAATACGTAATACGTGATGCGTATTTGTAAAGGCTTCACGACGAACAGCCTCACGCAACACGCATCACGTATTATGTGTGCCTGTTGATCACGAAATGCGTAGACGAGACAAATACCGGTACGCTGCGCGAAATGTGTTACGTACCCTATTCCCCGCGTACAACCTGTTCTTGATAGCTTGGTTGGTCTTACGCAACCGGCAGGATGCGCTGTTTTGGTGGGTGTGGATCGTCAACGGCACCGTTCCCTGGTTCTTTCTGCCGTTGCCCCTGTTCATAGTAGCGAGTCTCTTCCGCCGGCGTTGGACAGTGGGCCTCATCTTGCCGGTTGGTTTATTCCTGGTGTTGTACGGCAACCTCTTTCTTCCGCGTTGGCCGTCGGCGTCGGCGAGTCGCGACGAACATTCGTTCCGCGTGATGACGTTCAATGTACTCTTCGAGAACTACAACTATGCCGGAGTTGCGGAACTGGTATCCCGGCAATCCCCTGACCTCGTGGCTTTTGAGGAACTGCAACCGGCGGCTGCACAGGCCTTCCGTCAAATCTTGGGGCGAGATTACCCCTACCGGGCGTTGGAGCCGCGCGACGGGCCGTATGGCATAGGAATCTTCAGCCGCTGGCCGCTGGCCGATGCGGGCGTGGTGGTCGAGCGCCCTTGGGGGGTGGGCGGCCTCTTCGCGAAGGTGGCCACGCCGTGTGGGGTGCCGCTACGCCTGGTGGCCATGCACCCGCCGCCGACGATCCCGCAACCGTCCCGCGCTGCCTATCGTGCCGAAGTTCTGCGAACCGTTGGCGAACGGAGGCGTGAGATTCGTCAATCCTTGGATTACCTGGCGGCAGATTCGGGGCCGGCGGTGTTGCTGGGTGATTTCAACCTTACCGACCAACATCAAACCTACCAGGTCATCACAAAGGACTATGGCTATAAAGATAGTTTTCGCGAAGCGGGATGGGGTCTTGGGTTTACCTTTCCTGCACGCGGGAGCCTCTTTCCGTTCATACGCATTGACTATGTCTTCCATTCGCCGGACATCGAGGCAAGCGCGGCGCACGTTCTGCCGGACAACAATGGATCCGATCACCGCCCTTTGCTTGTTGACCTGAACCTACGCTGTCCTGTCCGGCCTATGTTGCAACACTGAAATGATCATCGCCCGTACGGGCAGCCCGGCGGCGAAGGGTGTCCATCACTTTTTTGCGTTTTTGGTTGGTCAAGAGTGAGTCTGGACACGACGGAATCTCCATTCCGTCGCCACGGTCAGATGTAGCCCTGGAATCCCCATTCCAGGCGAAATTACCCCATTCCGGGCACGGAAAAGGTCGGAAGGATGGGGGATGTGGCGAATGCCCCTAGTGCTCTGGTACTATCTCCCCATTGCATGATTGCGCGACTTGTTGTATGATAGCATCACCGTTGGCAACGTAGGCATAGTGAGCAGATTGAGAGAGACGTACAAAATCGTTGGCGGAATAAGGTGAAAAAACATGCGACACAGCTTCATCATGTCCACACAGCGCATACGTATACGGCGCATTGTTTGGCTGGTACTTTTTTTGGGAATTTGCAGTGTTGTGGGTGCATTACAGCTCCTTTGGCCGGGGGTCGGACCCATTTCCCACGCTCAGGGCACAGCAGACGCTTTCGTAGACCTCCGCATCACGCCGGCCCGCACCGTGAATATAGGCGATACGCTGCATGTCGTGGCCACTGTGACGGATCGAGTCTCCGGCGTGCCCCTGGTCGGCCGGCGCGTGGCTTTTGTTTACAATGAGGAATGGAATTACCGGGCGGTAGCCATCACCGACTCCTCCGGGCGAGCCGTATGGGACATGCCGGTAACGAACCGTGCTACCAGCTCCGGTTTTGTAGAAGGGGGCGGTAGTCACAACAGTGGCACAGACTATGGTCTGCGTGCCGTTTTTTTTGGCGATGATACCTATGCACGACAGGAAGCCCTGGGATTTTTCAAAGTGGGGG
>JAADHH010000111.1 GCA_013151955.1 Chloroflexota bacterium | reverse complement strand
AATATCGCGCCCCAGCAGGCCGGTGACCACCCCGCCCAGGGCCGCGCCAATCGCCAACATCATGCCCCATGTCGAACTGGATAGGCCATTCGCAGCCAGGATCTCCTTATCGGTGGTCAGCCGGGGAATCGCCGCCGACATCGCTGGCTGGAAGAAAGCCGATACGCTGACCAGCGCAGCGCCGAAAAGATAGGTGAGCCACACTTGATCGGGGCGATGGACCAGCAAGAACCCCAGCGCGAGCACAGCGCGGATCAGGTCGGCGACGATCATCGCCTTGCGCCGGTCGAAACGGTCGAGCACGACGCCGGCCAGCGGGCCGATCAACACCGCAGGAACTGTGTTGGCCAGAATGACCAGGCTGGCGGCCATGCCGGACCCGGTCAGCGCCCACACCAGCCCCAGGACGGCGACATTGTTGAACCAGTCCCCCAGGTTGCTAACGACCTGCCCCATCCACAGCTTACGGAACTCGGTGTTGTGGCGAATCAGATCGCCGTAGCCAACGGTCTTCTCGGGATCGGTCATCATAGAGAGATTGCTGCGGCCGGCGATATCGCCGGGGAACTAAAAGACACGGGGCAGCAGCCAGTCCATCAATCGGGGAGCCATTCGGCCAACGGTGACAAACATGCGGTCCGTGAACGTCACATACACGTCGCGCGATTCGTGCTGCACACCGCGCAGGATAGCCTGTGCCACGCGATCCGGCTGTACGGCGAAACCGCGTGGTGTTTCTCGTGGCCTGGTGGTTCCCATTGCGTTGGCGGTGAAAGCGGTATGGGTTGCGCCGGGGAAAACGGCCACCACTTTCACGCCACTGCTGCGCAACTCCATGCGCAGGGTATCGGTCAATGCTCCCAATGCAAACTTGGTCGCACAGTAGCCGCCGCTCGTCGGTATGGTGACGCGGCCAATGATAGAGGAGACGTTGACGATCACGCCGGCCCCTTGGGCTTGCATCATGGGCAGTATGGCCTGGATGAGATAGAGCGGTCCAAAGAAATTGACATCGAAGAGGTGGTGCAGTTTCGCTTCATCCATGTCGGCTACCGCAGCGAACAATCCCCGGCCGGCGTTGTTGATCAGGATGTCCACGCTACCGAATCGTTGCAGCGTCTGGTCCACAAGCTGTTGTACCGCGGCTTTTTCGCTGACATCCATGGGTGCGACCAAGACGCGTTCCCAGTTATTATCCAGCTCCAGTGCTAGGGCGTGCAACCGATCGGCTGAGCGGGCGGCCAACACAACACGGCTGCCCGCCTCATAGAATCGGCGCGCCGTAGCCTCGCCAATTCCACTCGACGCGCCGGTGATGATTACTGTTTTGTTTTCTGGATTCAAATGTCTACTCCAATGTATCCTAGTCCTAATATGCTGCCAATCGGCGCATGGCCGCGGCGATCTTCGTAGCATTGGGCATGAAGTATTCCTGCAGCGGCGGGCTGTACGGTACAGCCGGTGCCTCTGGCGGAGCTACGCGGACGATGGGTCCGTCCAAGTAATCGAAAGCCTCTTCGCCGATGATGGCAGACACCTCTGCGCCGATGCCCAACATCTTGTTGTCTTCGTGGACGATCATCGCCTTGCCTGTCTTGCGCACGGCAGTCAGAATGGCCTCCTTGTCCAGGGGCCGCAAGGTCCGCAGATCAATCACCTCTACACTGATGCCCTCCGTAGCGACCTCTTCGGCTGCGTGCAATGTCTCTTGGAGCATCAGCCCATAAGAGAACGCAGCAATATGTGTGCCTTCCCGGCATACTGCAGCGACGCCGATCGGGACCACGTAGTCCTCATCGGGCACCTCACCCTTGACCAGGCGATACGTTTTCTTATGCTCGAAATAGAGCACCGGGTCCTCGTCGCGGATGGCCGCTTTGAGCAGCCCCTTGGCGTCGTAGGGGGTACCGGGTGTGACCACCTTCAGCCCCGGTACGTGGCAGAAGAACGCCTCCACGCTCTGTGAGTGGTAGAGGCCGCCGCCCACCCCTCCGCCATAGGGAGCGCGAATGACCATCGGGCATGTCCACGTGCCACCCGAGCGGAACCGGTATCGCGCCGCCTCGTTGACGATCTGGTCGAAGGCCGGGTGGATGAAGTCGGCAAACTGGATTTCGGCCACCGGTCTCATGCCGTTCAGGGCCAGGCCGATGGCTACACCGATGATGCCGAGTTCCGCCAGCGGTGTATCCATGCAACGATTTTCCCCGAAGGTGTCGAGCAGTCCTTCGGTTACCCGGAAGACGCCACCGCGCCGGCCTACATCTTCGCCAAGGACCAGAACGCGATCATCGCGGGCCATTTCTTCCCGCAACCCGTCGTGTATTGCTTGAAGTATCGTTTTCTCTGCCATAGAGATTCACACCTCCTCGTTAAAGTGTTCAACGCGCAACCGTCTCGTCGGCAAACTATTAGTCCCCATAATACACCGGACGCACGGCACTTTTCAGGTCCGGGAAGGGAGCCTGCTTGGCAAACTCGGTGGCGTCGTCTACCTCGGCGACGGCCCGCGCCTGGATCTTCGCTTCTTTGTCTGCATCCAGCACCCCCTCCTCCCGCAGATATTTCCGGAAACGAATGATCGGCCCCTTCTTCTTCCAACGTTCCACCTCTTCGCGACTGCGGTATAGCCGATCATCGTCATCACTGGAATGGGGGACGATGCGATAGGTCTTGGCCTCGACCAGCGTAGGTCCGCCGCCCTCGCGCGCGCGGACAGCCGCCTTTCTCACGGCGCGGTAAACGGCCATTACGTCGTTGCCGTTCACGGTCACGCCCGGCATACCGTATCCCACCGCTCGCTCCGAGACGTTCTCGATGGCCATCTGCTTGCTTTGGGGCATAGAGATGGCGAATTGGTTGTTCTGGCAAAGGAAGATCACGGGCGCTTTGTGCACGGCTGCGAAGTTGAGCCCTTCGTGAAAGTCCCCTTTGCTGGTTGCACCGTCCCCAAAGCAGACTATGGTAACGACGTCCTCACCCCGAAACTGGCTGGCCAGCGCAATCCCCACAGCCTGTGGTATCTGCGTTGCTACCGGA
>JAADHH010000028.1 GCA_013151955.1 Chloroflexota bacterium | reverse complement strand
CACCCGACGCTATCCGCCCATTTGCCAGAGCCGGAAACTTGGTGTAAACTGTACGCAGTCTTGTGTCATTGCATCTCATTTCAGGCCAGCCTCGGCGAGCAATGATGCCCGCCTGTTGTCGCAAAACCTGTTGAAACGGGTTGCCGTCGTTCCCAAAATAGCGCGCTTCAACGCCCCCTGCAGTATCAGGCGGCGATTTCATTCATCGACTGAAAAGCTGACCCGTGTCATTTTTAGCTAAACCAGAGGGAGCAAGATGTGGTCTACGATCAAGCAAGTTTTTGGGCCGCCGATCTTCGAGGATGAGGACAAGACACGTATTGCAGGTTTGTTGGGCGTCGTCCTTCTGATCCTATTCCTTGTAGCCATTGTACGGACAGTGCTGGCTGTTCGTGTTTCCCAGGAGTATTGGACGACCGTCTTAATCGCGAATGGAATTCTCGTCGGGGTATCGGTCGGAGTATTTGTCCTCATGCGTGCCGGTCGCGTACGGCTTGCCTGTATCGTGCTCACCGTTTACCAATGGCTGGTAATAGCCTGGCTCGTCTACTCTCACGGGGGCATCGGTATAAGCGTCTATAGTTTTTTCATCTTCGCTATTTTAGTAGCTGGCCTGTTGTTGGGGGGCAGGTGGGCCATTGGCTATGCGACCATCAGTGTGATATATGGAACACTATTGTTACACCTGGAAACCCAGGGCATCGTCTCTCCATCCCACGAAACCTCGATGGCTGCGTTCAGCACCATAACACCCAGCTTTATTACGACGGCTGTTCTGGTTTATCTTTACGACCGGGACATAGTCAAGTCCCTGAAACGAGCACGCCGGAATGCAGCCCGGGTTGCTCGGGCAAACGAACAACTTACCCGTGAGGTCATTGCTCGCGAGCAAGTGGAAAAACAATTGTTGCACGCCCAGAAGATGGAGGCCGTTGGCCGGTTGGCCGGCGGCATTGCGCACGATTTCAACAATCTACTTGTCCCTATTATTGGCTACGCAGATTTAAGCCTGGCAGATTTAGACCCCGACAGCAAGCTTCATACCAATTTGGTGCTGGTTCGAAAAGCAGCAGGGCGGGCCACCAACCTTACCCGGCAAATACTAGCTTTCAGTCGCCAACAGGTACTGAAAACGGAAGTCCTTGACCTCAATGAACTCATCGACGAATTTCAAAAAATGTTTCACCGTTTGATCGGCGAAAACATCGAAATCCGGACCTTCCTTGCCCCATCGCCATGCTGGGTTCAGGCCGATAAAGGGCAAATTGAGCAAGTGCTGATGAATTTGGTCATCAACGCCCGTGACGCAATGCCGGCGGGGGGAGAACTGATCATTGAAACGGCGAACACCCTTTTGGATGAGGCGTATGCAGAAAAATATGCGGGTGAGCTGACACCAGGTCATTATGCACTGTTGGCCGTCAGTGACACGGGTCATGGAATGGATGCCGAAACCCAAAAGCGTATTTTTGACCCTTTCTTTACCACCAAGGAAAGCAGTAAGGGGACAGGATTGGGTTTGGCAACAACTTTTGGAATCATCAAACAGCATCAGGGCAACATTCAGGTCTATAGCGAACCGGGGAAGGGCACAACCTTCAAAATTTACCTCCCCAGAGCCGAAAACCCCTTGCAAACGACAGTCCCAGAAACAGAAGGCCCCATCTCCATTTACGGTTCAGAAACTGTGCTGGTGGTAGAAGATGAAGAGACAGTGCTAAACCTTGTGTGCAAGACCCTCGAAGCACACGGATATGATGTTACGGGAGTCAACAATCCAGCCGATTGCCTTGAAATGGCCTCCGGCAAAGCCTCTGTCCATCTCCTGCTAACCGATACGATCATGCCCGGAATGAATGGCAAAGAACTTTATCAGAAATTGGTCGCCATTCACCCGAACTGTAGAGTATTGTATATGTCCGGATATACAACGAATGTTATTGTCCACAGCGGTATTTTGGACGAGGGTATAAATTTCTTGCAAAAGCCCTTTACGATTTACCAACTTGTGCGGAAAATCAGAAAGGTTTTGAATTGACACAGGTTGTTGTGCAAGACCTGTCTTCGCCGGTCCGTGGCCTATAAAGGATGGGGCCAATTACAACCTTTTGGGGTTACAAAAACAAACGCTTGACAATAATGACGCATTGCGCTATCATTGAGTCGACGAATGAATTCGCCGCCTGGTACGACAAAGTGCGTTGAAACGCGCACTATTCTGAGAACGACAGCAACCTGTTTCAACGGGTTTCGCGACACCAGGCGGGCAATTCATTGCTCGCCGGGGTCGGCCTGAGTAGTAACGACTGGCCGTTCGCTCATTTTCAGGCCATAATTTCAAACTGGGCCACAAATCGGTGCTTTATTGTCAATTTGTGTATCTTCTCTATCTTCTCAATATTCCGGGGCGAAGAAGTTCGACTTTTACCAAAAGTCGAACTTCTGGGTCGCCCCACCCCGTTTTATTGAGAAGATACCAATTTGTGCGGTAATTCGCCTCAGAATGTGCCTGATAAATGACATACTTGAGGTTGGCCCAAATGACAGACCTGCATATAGTGGTCAACCATTTCGGATGCACAATATGTTGTGGTCATTGAATTTGCTTTAATCCTTAGAAAATGAGCGAACGCCGAGTCAAAGTATCATACATTTTATTTTCCGCATTATGCGAGCATTGCGACTCGATATGTATACTCGGAGATGATTATCGCATTATGGGAAAAGTTGCTCATTGTGTGTAAAACCACACAACCCCGCGTGTAGCTGACCCACCTGCGGCTATGGCAATCGGTGCCTTTTTTGCAGGTTTTGGCTCTGGCCAAATAATTGTGTCTTATCAAAACGCCAGGCAGCTAACGTCAACCTTCACACCAGCACCCAGCGGCACGATAAAAGGAAAACCACAACATGGCCCGACGAAGATCGACCAAAACCAAACGCCCGATTGAAGCCTACCAACACACCGGCAAGGAGCGGACCAACAACCCGCCCGTCGGCCTGGTGACGCCCAATACCGACCCCGACGCCGGCCCGCACCTCGACCCGCGCACGATCATCAAGGCGGTGCGCAAACAGGATGGGCCGCAGCCACAGCAACTCTCCCTCTTTGCCCAACGCGAAGAAAACCCGCCCATCCGCCAGGCCATCGAGTTTTACCGCCACCAGCACAATTGGTCCAACCGCCTCGTCGCCGGCGACTTCGAGTTGGGGAAGCACCGGCGCATCGCCGTCAAGATCGGGGACGACCGGGGCATCGAGAGCCTGAAAGTGATGGAGGCGGAATGATGACGCAGATAGTGGTGGACAAGAAAGAGGTCGCGGCCTTTTGCCATAAATATCGGATCAGGCGACTCGCGCTATTTGGATCGGCCTTGCGCGCCGATTTTCGCCCGGACAGCGATGTGGACGTGTTGGTCGAATTCAGCACAGACGCCAAATACGGCCTTTTTGCCTTATCCCGTATGGAGGATGAATTGCGGCAACTATTTGGCCGCGAGGTGGACCTGGTTGATCAGGCGGCGATTGAGCAAAGCCGGAACTACATCCGCCGCAAGGAAATCCTTGGTTCTCTGGAGACGATCTATGCGGCATGACGAAGGCTATCTCTTGGACAGATTGATCGCTGCACGCGATGCGAGGCTTTTTGTCTCCGGCTTGACACGTCGCCAATTCGATGCAAGCCGGTTGCATCAAAATGCCGTCGTCAAGGCGCTCGAAATTATCGGTGAAGCCGCAGGTCGCATATCTGAGGAGACGCGAAAGGCTCATCCCGAGATTCCCTGGAGAGAAATCATCGGCATGCGAAATCGGCTTGTCCATGGGTATTTCGAGGTAGATTGGGAGAAAGTCTGGGATACCGTTCATCACGACCTGCCGCCTTTGATCGCCGTGATTGAGCTTTTGGTGCCCCCGGAGAAACCCTGGTAGCCCAGGCCTATCTTGAGCCCAGTCGAAGGGCCATCATTGAATAAATCCTTCTGGCTCATTGGCCGACCGGACATGCAGTGGAACATACCGTCAAAGACGCGGACCAGAGCAAGGTGCGCGTGTCGGTACGTGGAGGTGGAATGATGATTGACGAGCAAGAGCTGCAACAAGCCGTGCAGCGGATCGTCGCCGTGGCCCAGCCGAGCCGGGTGATCCTGTTCGGCTCCTACGGGCGCGGCGACGCCGACGCCGGCTCCGATCTGGACCTCATGGTGATCAAGCCACACGTGGCGAACAAGTACACGGAAATGATCCGCCTGCACGAAGCGGTAGGCAACATCGGCGTGGGGGTGGACGTGCTGGTCTATTCGGAAGCGGAAATTGAGGAACGTCGAGACTGGTGTACGAGTCCTATTTATTGGGCCTTGCGGGAAGGGAGGACACTCTATGTCGCCCAATGAACCAAAACCGGCCACACCCGAAGCGCAGGCGCTGCTGCGCGTAGCAGACAGGGACTGGAAAACAATAGAGATAACCGGTCACTACTTCCATGAATCCGCCACGAATTGCACGAATTCACACGAAAATAGCAAAGAAATTCGTGCAAATTCGTGTAATCCGTGGCAAAAAAGAGATTGTGGTAGCTGTTTCCAGGGTAGTCCCTGAACGCTTACGTTTGACGCACACCCGTCAGGGGACTATCACCTGTGCCAGGACGGCCAGCAGCCCCCGCGGATCGTGACGGATGGACTCGTCCAGTTCCAGGTGGATGAAGACCCCATTCTGCACGGAGGCCGCCTGCACGTTTTTTGTGCCACACAAGTCTTCCCACAGCCCACGCCCGCACACACCGACCCGAATCCCTCGCCCGGTCAGGGCTGCGGCCAGCTCGTTTACCGGCGTGGCCGCGCGACCGTGGTCGCTGCCGAGCACAACCTGGGGATACGCGGCATGGTGGGCCGCCGAGAAGCCGTGGATTTGCAGCACAACTACGTCCTCGCCCGTGCCCATCGAGGCGCGATGGACGGCCTGGAAGATGGTGCGACGGTGGTGCGCGGCGTCCGCCGACCCGTCCCGGTTGGCATGGCGTTGCGCGCCGGCGACGAGCAACGCCCGCGCCTGGAGCGCGCGATAGGCGGCCATCGCCACAGCCGGCGTCCCGGCGTCGAACAAAGGGTGTGGCGCTTCGACGACAACTTGGCTCCGCGACCCGATGCGAAACAGGTACATCCCCCACCCACGCCGGAAGGGTTTCCGCTCGCGTAACAGCCAACTTTCGGCCTGCCCGTCGCCCCGGTCCGTATAGCGCACCAGCTCGTACCCGTTCCGCTCCGCCAGGTGTGCCGCACGCGCCACCTCTCCGCGCTCGACTCCGCGCACAATGGCGGAGAAGGCCGCCATCTCCGCATCGCTGGGGACGACGAAGCGGTTGCTGTTTGCACGCGGTGCGTTCTGCTCCAGCCGGGCAATCTGGTTCGACAGGTTTCCGCGAAGGGCCCGCACCTCCGCCTGCACGGTCACCGGCGGCGAGGGTGTGGGAGAGGGGCGGGGGGACGGCGACGGAGACACCGTGGCCGTGGCCGGCGCCGAAATCGTTGGAGTGGCCCGGCGAACGGGCGCGGTCGGGACGGGCGTGGCCGGCGGCGCACAACCGGCAAGCACCGGCAGCAACAGGAGGACGAACACGGCCACCTCGCCGGTCTTCACTAGCCGAGCACCAGCAAGTCAACGCTCTTGACGGCGATGAAGACAATGAGCGTACAGGTCGCCACGCCGACCAGTGTCCGGCGCAGCCCCTGCCGTTCGCCGTCATTGGCAATCAGAGCCGCAATCATCGGGCTGATCACGCTGAACCCGGCAAAGGGAACGAAGAGATTGCCGGTCACCTGCGCAGTGAGCACCTCCAGTCCCCACGTCAGCACCAGACCGGTCAAGACCATCATGGCGAACTTGGTCCGTCCGAAAATAGGTGTCTTGTGCATCAGAAAGCGCGTGACGACGAAATAGACCAGGACGCCGACGACGACAATGAAGATCAAGTGGAGCGGTTGCAGAACGAACAGGGCCAGGTATCCGGCCGTCAGGAACCCGCCGGAGCGAATCTGAACCCATTCGAACAGCACGGCACTGACGATCACGCTCAACACCACCGCCGGAATCAGAAACTGGGTGTGGTAGGAATAGAGGATCGTTTTGTCCTCGAAGGCGATGCTGTTCCAGTAGATCGGCAGGTTGTGTTTGATCGCCAGGATGTTCCGCAAGAACAAGAACGTGAGCGCAGACGTAGCCAGCACGGTCAACACGGTCAGCCGCACACCCTGGCGTTCCATGTCCTGTGCGATCAGCCCCGGCAGCACGAAGCCGACGCCGTACAGCCCCACCAGCCACGTGATGTCCCGTGCGGTGAGAAACGCGATCATGCCGGTGACAAACTGCAACACCATGCCCACCGTCACCATGACGATCAACCGTCGTCGCCCGTAGAGGAACATGCGGCGGGCGATGAAGCGTTGCACGAGGAGGTACGTGCCGATGGCCAGCAGCACCGTCGTGACTACATAGAGGGGCCGGTCCATAAAGATGCCCAGATAGCCGGCCACGACCGCCGCCCCACCGGTCAGCCGCCATCGTTCGTAGACCAGGATGCTGATGATGACACCCAGCGCGAGCACCATCCGCACCGCTTCGGTAGGGATTCCATAATCGTGCATGTGCTACACTCCGTGCGCCATTTCAAAGCGTTGTCGTTGCAGGTACCCCACCTGTCCGGCCACGGCCCTGCCGCCGGCGTGATCCGCGCGCAGGCTCTCGAAGTACGCCAACATCATCTCTGCTTGCGGGGTGTGGATGTTCACGAAGCCGACCAGCATAGCCTGATGCCCCTCCGGTATCATGGCCGCAATCGAATCCAAAATCTGGTCCAGTGGCGGGTTGACGCTGAAGCCCAGGTTGACGATCCGTTCGCGGGGAAACCCGTTGCCGGTCAATTTGCGTGTGACCAGATCCTCGTAGGCCCCAAACGTAATCAGCCAGTCGAAAGAGAGGTCTTGGGCAGCCACGTTACCAAACTGCTCGGCACGGCGCTCCCGGTCGTAGCGGTTGTTCAGGATGCCGATCTTCACCGTCCGGTCATTGCTGTACGGTTCCAGCAGCTTCATGCTGATGATCATCGACTCCCGGTCGTTCACCGCAAAGAGATTCGCCCAAATGACCGGCTTGCCGCGCAGCGTGACCCTTTGCAAGCGGACGACGCCGACGTCACTTTTGGACTGTACCATCCCGCGCATAGCCGTCTCGCGGTCGATCCCCAAAAGGTCGGCCACGGCCAGGCCAACCGCCAGGTTATCCTTGAACGCCAGGTAGTCGAATTGGGCCACCTCCTCGTCACGGACCTGTGCCGGGTCGGCCACAACCAGTTGGGAACCGCGACGCTCTGCCTCACGGCGCAGGATGGCTTGCAATTCCGGCCGGTACTCCGCCGTGACCAGGTAGCCGTTGGCGGGACACATACGGGCCAGGCTCGCCGCAATCTCCGGCAGCGTTTCCCCCATCACATCCTGGTGGTCTTCGCGCACGTTCGTGATCACGCCGATGTGCGCACGCAGGACCATCCTTTCGGTCCACTCCTGATATTGCGGCTGCAAGGCCATGCACTCGATGACCATCGCCTCGGCCCCCAACGGTTCCCATGTCTCGATAATGTCCTGCTGCTCCTTTACGTTGGCCGGCCCGCGACGGTCGATGGGGATGTCCTCCCCGTCCAGGTCAACGATTGCGGCTGCGGAGCCGGTCGTCTTGGCCAGGGTGCGGTAGCCCGCCTCGCGCAAAGCGCCGGCGACCAGTCGCGTGACCGTGCTCTTGCCCCGAATCCCGTTCACGTGAATGCGCACCCTGTACGATTGCAGGCGGCGTTCATGCCCCTTTTGCCGGTATCGCCAATAGGCCACGAAGATGAGATAGATGATCAGTGTTAGCAGTAGTTCAAACATGACCCTTCCGATTTTGGATTTGTGATTTTGGGTTGTGGATTGTGATCCTGTGTGAAACGTAATTCGTAAAACGTAATGCGTAATTGCGTAATGCCTGCTTCGTGTTGCGTCGCTCCACGCTCCACGCCCTACTCCCTACTCCCTACTCCCTACTTCCCTATTCCCCTATTCCCTCCATCATCCTCCCCGCTCCCCTGGCCCGGTCAATCAGCGACTCGCCGCTTTCTCCCTGCCCGTCCAGGCTGGCCAGGCCGACCTGGAGATGCCCCCAGCGGCCAAGTGGTTTGCCCAACGGCTCTGGGTCGTCGTCCGGGAAATAGTGCGTTTGCGGCACCCGTTCGGCCAGCGTCTGGGCCACTTGGTTGGCTTGCTCGAGGGTGTGTTCCGGCAAGATCAGCACCACCTGGTCGTCGCCGGCGTGTGTGATCACGGCAGGGGGGCCGGCCACCGAGCGGGCCAGACGGACAACGGCTTGCAGCGCCGCAATGCGCTCCTGTGCGCTTGGAGCAGGCGACTCCGGGTGCGGTTCCATGCGCAGCACAGCCACCGACAACGGCCGGGCAAAGCGGACGGCGCGCATGATTTCCTCCTCCAGCCGCACCGTGGCCCACGAGAATCGCAACGTGCCCAGCGTCTCGTCGTGGAGGGTCAATTCCTCGGCGCGCTCCAACCAATCGTCGGCCCGTCGCTGCATCTCTTCGATGGTGCCGGCCAGGATTCCGGCCAGCGGCCCGACGAGCAGAAAGGCCACCAGTTCGGCGGCGATGTTGATGATGAGGTTCTCGCGCGGATAGATGCCGCTGTATTGGTTGGTCAAGACAATGGCAAACACCCCCACAGCGGAGGCCACACCACCCCCCCACACGTTCGTCCACAACCCCACGGCAAGGATCACCGCCAGCAAAGCCAGGTAGACCAGGCTGATCCCCAACGGATTGATCGCTACCACCAGCAACGTCGTGACCAGGGTGAGCACCCCCAGCCCAAAAGCGGCCAACTTTGTCCAAAACGAGTCGTTGACAGACATGCTCGAGGTCACGCTCCCTTCCGCCGGCGGACGATCAGCCCGAGACCCACAGCGAGCACCAGCCCCCCAAAGAGAATCGCCGAGACCACCTTGCGGGTGACCGCCGGCAGTGGCGCACCGGCCAGCCCCCCCATGCTCAGGCCGATGACCTGTTTGGGCATCACAACGGCCACATTTCCTTGCACCTTCAAGCGCTGCCCCAACACCGGCAACACCGCCACGGCTCGGGCCAACAGCGCTTCGTCGTAGGCGCTGATGACCATGAGCGTACTTTTTCCAGACCAGGGCGCGGGCAAGACCTGGATGTAGCCGGATTGGTACTCGATGCTCTCCGGCAACGGCTCCAAAATCTCCTGTTGCACGTTCTTGGTACGGTCCTGGCGCATATCCTTGCCGGCCAGTTGCTGGGGCAAGGCCGCCTCGTAGCGCGCCACCAAGCTGTTATGTTCCGGCCCGCCAATGGCCACTACGTGTTCTGCCTGCGCGGTTTGCGGCGCGAACTGCGCATCGGTCGTCGCGCGAGGGCGGAGACCGTCCGCACCGGAGTACGTCCCCAGCTTGGCCGCCAGCCGGACCATGGCCGTCAACTCGGCTGCCGTTGGCCGGGCCGGCAGCACGAACAGGGTGGCACGCAAATCGGGGGGCGTGACCAGCGGCGACGGCAGATAACGCAGTTCCAGCGGCGGCGCGCTCCTTACGTGGGCCAGGTTCAGCGTCGAACCGGTAGCCGAAATTCTGGCCCACGCCTCCTGAAGGTAGCGGAAGTTGCAATCCTCCCGCTTGACGTGCAGGGCAAAGGCCAAGTGAAGCCAGTTGCGCCCCGGGTGCAATTGGCGCGGCGAAAGCTGAATCACCAGCCGCCCGCCGGTGTCGTTCCGATTCGTGAGGGGCACGTTGGCCACCTGGAACCCGTTGACGAATGCTTGCATCACGGAACGCGTAGCGTCCAGGCTGTGGGCATGGGTGAATCGCACCTGCATGGACGCGTCACTGGTTATTTTCCAACTGTACGGCACGTCGAGGGGATAGTACAGATCGTGCAGGCCAATGCCACGCACCTGCCGGTCGGCGAACCCGAGGTCGGCGAACGTGGCGCGCGATTCCCGCTTGGGCAGCGGCTGGGCTGTGACCGGCGCAATGCCGGCATGTGCGCCGTTCAGGGTTGCGCGGGCCGAACGGGTGGACAGCATTTCGCCGGCATTCCGCAACTGCGTCTCGTCCGGCGCGGAGACGACCAGCAAGACCCGATTGCCGTTGTACGGCGACGCAACCTCATGCAATCCAGCAGCCTCACCGGCCGCCAGCGGGTTTCGCGGCCCGCTACCTATCGCGATCAGGTGATTCTCTTTTGCCTTCGCCTCGTTCAACCGGTCGTAGGTCAGCGCCTCCAGCGGCGGCTTTTTCCAGCGAGCGGCCCGCCCCAACGCTGCCGCCACCTGTGCCGCCACGGTCAACTCCGCCGGATTTGGCTGTGCGGGCAAGACCATCATGATTTGCGGGCTGTCTCCCACCGTCGAGAGGGTGTCGAACGGACGGGGGAACCGCGCCAGGTCGAGCCGGACCGGTACATCGGCACCATCCAGTTCAAGCGCCGAATCGGACCAGATTTTCGTCCACAGGCCGGTGGCCCCGACATCCCCACACCCCTTTTTGTGCAACCGTTGGTTGACCCGGAAGAGCAACGTGTTCGTCCCCGCCTGCAAGGCGTCCACCGGCAGTTCAACCGTGACCCACGATTTGGCGGCATTCTTCGGCGAAAGGATCAGGCTGGCAACCGGCTCATCGTTCAGGGCGATGGTCAGGTCGGACGATTGTGGCAGGAGTTTCTTCCCGTGGGAAAGGTGCAGCTTGAACAGAGCCCGTTGCACCTGCCGGCCTTCGGCCAGCGGAAAACGGACCCGGAACCGGTCGTAGACCGCATTCACCGTCAGACTCTTTTGGCCCAGGTTCCGCAGCGTTACGCTCGTGTGGACGGCGGCCGGCGACATGCCCGCCGGCCCGTCGGCCCGTGCGACCGGCAGGGTAGAAGTCGCTGCCAGAATGAGCAAGAGGCTCGCAAGACACGCAAGGCGAGACGCGTTGCGTGCTGCGTGTCGCGTATTGCGTATTGCGTCAGCCGTAATCTGTCGCTTCATTCCCTCTCTCATGGTATCCTACGCAGCGCCCGTGCTGCCAGGCCGGCGACGCGGGACCCCGGTGCACGCGCCGCAACCTGCCGCATGTCCGATTTTGCCCGCTCGTTTTGCCCGATTTCCCGGTAGGCCAGGCCGCGATAATACCACGCCCAGGGCAACGTCGAATCGATCTCCACGGCCCGGCTCAAGCTGGCGATGGCCGGCCCGAAGGCGCGCATTTTGTACTGCGTCAAGCCCAGGTAGTAGAACGCCTGGGCCTGTTGCGGATTCAGCGCAACCACCCGCCGGAAATCGGCTTGCGCACCGGCATAGTCCCCCCGGCGGTAATACGTCCGCCCACGGGTGTACAGCATGGCAGCATCGTCCGGGCGCAACGCCAGCGCACGGTCGAAATCGTGCAACGCGCCCGCCAGGTCCCCCTCGTCCCGGATGAGCAAGCCGCGGTCGTAGTACGCGCTTGCGTCGCGCGGATCGCGCTGGATCGCCCGGTCCAAGTCGCGCCTGGCCTGTGCGGTTTGCCCCAGCCGATATTCGGCCAGGCCCCGTTGACGCAGCACACCGGCCAACGTGCCATCCAGCTTGTGCGCCCGCGTGAAATCGTCCACCGCGCGGCCATAGTTCTGCAGGTGGTATGCAGCCAGCCCGTGGTAGAAATAGGCAAACGCCGTCCGGTAGCCCCCCCGCAGTGCGACGTCGAAATCGGCAGAAGCGGAGGCGTAATCGCCGGTGCGGTAGTAGGCCAATCCCCGCTGATACGACTGGCCGGCCTTCGGCGGGGTTGTCTGGAAAGCAGCCGTCATATCTTGTGCCGCCGCCGCGTAGTTGCCCAGCCGATATTCGGCCAGGCCGAGCAGGTAGAACACCGAGTCGCCGGCCCCCAGGCGTTGGGCCGTCCGAAAATCTTGTCGCGCAGCCTCGAACTGGCCCCCGCGGTACGCGACCAACCCGCGCTGGCGATACGCAGCATTCATGCCGGGAGACCGCGCAATCGCTGCGTCGAAATCGCTGCGTGCGCGGTCGTCATCGTTCTGGTGGTATGCGACCAGGCCGCGATAGAGATAGACCTGTGCCGTGTCCAGCCCCTGCGCGATGGCCGCCTCGAAGTCGGCACGGGCGGAGGGATAATCACCCTGCCCGTAGAATGCCAGCCCACGCTGGTACAACTGTTGCGCGGTCGGTGCCGTCGTTTGGAAGGCAGTGGTCATGTTTTGTGCGGCCTGCGCGTAATGGCCCAGATGATATTCGACCAGTCCCAGCGCATACGTCGCGGTGTCGCCGGCGTTCAGCCGTATCGCAGCCTCGAAATCCTGCCGGGCCAGGTCGGTCTGGCCGAGCCGGTATTCCGCGAGTCCCCGCTGGCGATAGGCCGCGCTAAAATCGGGCGAACGTTCGATGGCCTGGCCGAAATCTACGGCCGATCGTGCGTAGCGTGCCAGGTGAAAAGCGGCCAGGCCGCGATAGTAAAAGGCGTAGGTGGTATCCAGGCCGGCGTTGAGCGCGGCGTCGAAATCGGCATACGCCGCCGCCATCTCCCCGTGCTGATAATAGGCCAGCCCGCGCTGGTACAACTGGCTCGGTGCTGGGGACGTCGTCTCGAATGCCGCCGTCATCTCCTGGATGGCTTGCGCATAGCGGCCCAGGCGATACGAGGTCAGGCCGAGCAGATAGCCGACCGAGCCGGGCGTGCCCAGCCGGCCAGCCGACTCGAAGTCTTGCCGGGCTGCCTCGAACCGACCGAGCCGGTAGCGGGCCAGGCCACGCTGACGGTAGGCGGCGCTCAGGGCGGGCGAGCGGGCGATAGCCCGACCGAAATCGCCTACGGCCTCTTCGTCACGGTTGGCGTGAAATTCGGCCAGGCCGCGATAGAAGAAGGCGTATGCCGTACCCCGGCCGGCCGCGATGGCTGCGTTGAAGTCGTCGAGGGCGGAGGCGTAGTCCCCTTGCCGGTAGTACGCCAGCCCTCGCTGGTAGCGTTGCCCGGCGGTCGCCTGGACGATCTCGAAGGCCGCGGTCATGTCCTGCACGGCTTGGGCGTAGCGGGCCAGGTGGTACTCGGCTACGCCCAAAGCGTATCGTGCCTTGCCGTCACTGCTGTTGCGGACCAACACCTGTTGAAAATCGGCGATGGCCAGGTCATAGTGAGCCGTCTTGGAATAGGCCAGGCCACGGTCATAATAGCCGCGTGTCGAACGCGCATCGCTGCGAACGCCCCGCGTGAAGTCGGCGATGGCCGGGTCGTACTGCCCCTGCTTGTAGTAGGCCATGCCCCGGTCAATGTAGGCACTGGAACGCAGCGGCGACCGCCGGAGTGCTTGCGTCAGGCTTTCCACGGCTGCGGCATAAGCCCCCTGTTTCAATTGTGCGCGACCCAGCCCGGCCCAGGCCGAAGCATCCTCCGGGTCGAGGGCCAGGGCCGCTTCGAAATCGGTGTATGCCGCGTCGAACTGTCCCAACCGCAGGTTCGCCCAGCCCCGCCCCGTGAAGGCTGCGCTCTGCGTGCTGTCCTGTTCCAGTCCGGCGCTGAAAGCCGACTGCGCCGCTGCCCACTTCTGCGCGCGGAGCGCGGCGAACCCGGCACCGAAGTAGGATTGCGGCCCACGGGTCGACGGTGCAGCAGCACACGCCGCCAGCCACACGGCGCACACCACAACCACCAAAATTTTGCTTGCCTTACTCATTCCTACCTTGCTATGAAAATAACGTGTCACGTAAAACGTGATGCGTGATGCGTAAGACGCAATACGTTTCACGTCTTCACGTTTCACGTCTTCACGTTTTACGTCCACTTCTATCCATCACACTTCACGACCTCACCCAAAGTCAGGAGCAACGACTTCATCGCCGGTTCGCTGAGCGCTGCGGAACGGGCTGCCAGCGTGTCATCGCCGGCCCACGCCACGCCGCTCACCGGCGACACGTCCGGCTGCCCCCACAGCGTGAGTGGTTCTCCGGCGCGCAAACCCAGCCGTTCCGCATCGCCGGGCGACAACCAGATGTGCCGGTCTCGCGCGGCGCGCTGCTCCTGCACGACAACGTATCCCCCGCCGGCCGCTGTAGAGGGTACCGCCGGGGCGCTGTGCCGGTCGCTTCTGCGCACCGTCACGTGGCTCCACCGTCCCACCCCAAGTTGGCGACGAATGCGCGCCGGCATAGCCACTTCGCCGGGGCGCACGGTGCGCGATGGTACGACCGTACACCGCATCTCTTCATCGCCATGCCGCAGCAGCAGGGTGTCCCCCTCCAACGCATTGAGCACCTTCAACTGCTCTGGGTGTACGACGGCCACCTGCCCGATGGCATATTTCCTCGGCGCCGATTTTGCTCGCAGCTTACAGGCACGGGAATCTGCCGGGCGTTCGACGAAAGTTGGCGGTAGCGAACCTACAACATCGTCATCGTCACCCGCGAGCAGGGGGTCGAACGCCGCCTGTATCGCCGTGGCCAGGGCATTGGCGAGGGCGTCCACGTAGCCGGCCGCTTTGCACGACTCGGCGGTGCGCAGGCCGGCGTCCAACTCGATGTGCAGCCCGTACCAGGCCATGCCGGCGCGCTGGCGGGCACGACGAATCTTTTGAAACGTGAACGTGTTCGTGGCCGGGTTCTTCACATCCCGATCCAAGGGATAGACGCCCACGCTCGGCCTCCGGCCAATGCGGCCGGCCAGTGCAACCGGCAACCCTTGCTTCAGGCTGTCGAGCGCGGCAAGATAAAGGGCATCCGCCGGTGCATCTGGATTCAAATCGAACCCGCTGGAGACTTCGACCGCATAGTTGCCGGTCACGTGGCCATGAACCTCGATGATCAGCCGGGGCTGTTGCTCAAACAGCGCGTTCTGATAACGCAAGGCGTGATGGCGCACACGCGCCCCCAGCGTTAGCGGATTCTTGTTGACGTCCACCGTGCGCCGCAAGTCACTGACGACCACAGCCCGCGCGTGCAATTGTGTGGCGAGAGCCTGTGCGATCGGGCCGGTCTCCCGGTCGGCGGCCACGTTCGGGCGGGTGCCGTGATGTGGCGCACCGACCGAAATGAGTGGTGCATTGCTCACCGCAGGATCACCGGCAGAAAGATCGAGTACCCCCGTGACACCGCCGCCCCCAACACCGAAACGGAAGCCCCTGCGTAATTCGAGACGTAGACGGTGTCGGACGACGGGTCGTAGCCGACCGTGCGAGGGGTCTGGCCCACATTGTACGTGGCGACAACTTGCGTGCCGCGAATTACGCTCATGGTGTTGTCGAGCGAATTGACCACGAAGACCTCCCCGTTGCCGGCGGTCAGCCCTTCCGGCCCATTTCCCACCGGCACCGTGACCGCAACGCTCGTGCCGTCGATGATGGAGACGTTGTCGCTGCCGTAATTGGCGACGTAGACCTTGCCGGTGCTGTCTACCGCCATATACTCCGGCTGTGTGCCGACCGCGACATCCCCGACCTTGCTCAGACCGTTGAACACGCTCACCGTGCCGTCGGCCTTGTTGCTCACGTAGATGTCGTGGTTCACCGGGTTGTAGAGGACGAAGCGAGGTTCCACGCCGGCCGCCAGCGTGCTGACCGGCGTCGTGCCGTTCAACACCGAAATCGTGTTGCCGTAGGTATTGGCCACGTAAGCATAGTGCGAACTGGGGTCGATGGCGATCCGGCGCGGGTTCTTCCCGACCGCCACATTGGCCAGCAGAGTCGTGCCGTTCAAGACGCTGACCGTATCGCTATACCAGTTGGCTACGTAGATCAGATTGTTCACGCTGTCGATGGCGATGTGGATCGGCCCTTTGTTTTTGTTCAAGGAAACTCGAGCGATCTGGTTGTAGCTACTGTTCAGCACGGAGACCGAATTGCTGTCCAGGTTGGCCACGTACGCGTATCCGGTCGCGGGATTGATCGCGATGTGGCGCGGGTTGTGCCGGACGGCGACTTCCCGCACCAGCGTCGTGCCGTTGTACACCCGCACGACGTTGCCGCCGCGCATGGGGATGTAGGCGTAGCCGGTTGCCGGATTGATGGTGGGAAGTCCGGGGTAATACTGCGGCGGAATGGTCGCCACATTTGTCGTGCCCTGCAAGATGGAGATGGAATTGCCTCCGCGATTGCCGACGTAGACCTTGTGATTCGTGGGGTCGATCTGAATGGCCTGTGGCGCATCGCCCACGTTCACGGTTCCCAAAACCGAGACGGCCTTCGTACTGTCCGGCGCATTGCCATCCAGCACAGTGACCGTATCGCTGTAGGCGTTGGCCACGTAAACCCGATGGGTGACGGCATCCACACGCACGCGGCGGGGGTAGTTGCCTACTTTGAAGTAGCTTTGCGGCAAGGCGCGACCGGAACGGCGCAGGACGTTCAGGCTGTCACCGCCGGTATTGAGCACGTAGGCGTTGTCGTTTCCCCTGTCGGAGGTGATCGCCCTCGGGCGGGTGTTCACCGTAAGCGTTCGTTTCACCGTGCGCGTGCCGCTGGTGATGATCGTCACGGTGTTGCTGTATGTGTTGGCCACGTAGACGTAACCCGAATGGGGGTTGAAGGTCAGGTCGGTCGGGCGTGTGCCGGCCGGTATGGTCGTCTGCACCGTCGTGCCGTTCGACCCGCCGATCACGGTAACGCTGTTGCCGAGCAAATTGGTGACATACACGTCGCCGTAGGTAAAGTTCGGCGATGCCGGCTGGTCGTTTGTGACCAACACACTGGGGTGATTGCCCACCGGTACGGTAGCGATTACGCTCAACGCATCGATCACCGAGACGGTATCGCTGAGGGTGTTGGCAACGTAGATGTAATTGTTCTTCGGGTTGTAGGTCAGGTTCGACGGACGGTTGCCGACCGGAATATCGGCCACTTTCGTCAGGCCGTTGATGACGCTGACGTTGTCCGAGACCTTGTTTGCCACGTAGATCAAGTGGTTGCCGGCGTTGTAGGCAATGCCACGGGGGCCGCTGCCGACAGCCACGCGGGCAATCACGGTGGAGCCGTTGATCACCGACACGTCACTCGTGTTGTTGTTCGTGACGTAGACATAGCCATTCGATGTGTTGTAGGCCATGGCGTACGGTTCCAGCCCCGACTGGTTGGGCAGGGCAACGGTAAACACAGGGCGCAGGGCGGACGCGGTAGCAGTCCCGCCGGTGGGGCTGGCCGCTTGCGCGGCACCGGCCAGTCCAATCGCCAACACACCCAGCAGGCACAGCATGAAAAACGCGCCTCCGGCGAAGGTAGCTCTCTGATTTCTGATAGATCGTTTTGATTTCATACGTCTCTCTCCTTGGCTTGAAAGTAAGTGGATAGCATTCTGCGTGCTCCTATTTTGGATTTTAGATTTGCGATTTTGGATTGTGTGGCGGATAGGATATTCCAAAATCCAAAATCTAAAATCGGCAATCGATATGTGGTTTACCGTCGCACGACCGGCACGAAGACCGTCCACACGACCTGGGCGGAGTTCGAGAGCAGTGAAACGTTGCCTTCGTTGTCGCTCGCCTTCAGGGCGAAGTAGGCCGGGGTGGGCAGCGGCCCGGACAGGGTCATGGTCTGCGCCTGCCCGCCGGCGAGCGGGGCCGGCGAGTTCGCAACCTTGACTGCGCTTAGCCAGGTGAAGCTGTTGATCGGCACGCCGGCATAGCGGATGTCGTAGGAGGCTGCCGTGCCTACGAAATCGCTGTCGCCGGGCGCGATCCAGCGCAAGTCCACGCCGCCATCCGCTCGCCCCTGCGCGGTGAGCGTGGTCACCGGTGCCGGCGGCGTGAGGTCGCCGGCGGTGGCCGTCACCGTGGCGGTGTGCCCGCCCAAATCGGTCGCCTGCGCGGTGAGGGTGAAGGAATCGAACCCGTGCAGGTCGTAGAAATTTGCCGTGATTGTGTACTCCTGCGTGGCGGTGTGAAAATGGGCCGGGCGCAGTCGAATGCCGTCCTGATCCAACGTATCTGAACCGGTGTGCAACCGCCGGTTGAAATCCACGAACCGGTCATCCAGCACGTTGCCGGTCGCCCGGTCCTGCAGCAGCACGCGAATCTGGTTGAGGTCGAGCTCGGCACGCGGCACGGTGATGGAGAGGGAGACCGTCGGGCTGTAAACCGGGTCCGATTGCAGTTGGGCGATGGACAGGGTCGGTGTCGTCACATCGGGGCGAGGCAAGTAGCCGAGCGGGTTGCGGGTCGAAGTGGGGTAGCCGGTCGCGGTCAGGCGGATCTCGAAGTGCAGGTGCATGAAATCGGTCGTGCCGCTGTTGCCGACATAGCCGATCACCTGTCCCTGTGTGACCGGTTGGTGGAGGGTCAAGCCGGTGGCCGTACGGCTCAGGTGCAAGTATGCCGAGTAGAGATCGAGGCTGGGATGATAAACCACGATCGCCAGGCCGGCGCTGTTCGAAAGCCAGCCCAGTTCGGAGACGACACCATCGGTAATTGCGTGGATGGGCGTATCTTGTGGCGCGGCAATGTCGATTCCCGGGTGATAATCGTACCGGCTTTGTGACGCCTGCCAGCGTGGACCAAAGGGAGACGAAATGGCAGGGGTGTCCGGTGTGCTGCTGCCGGAAATCGGCCAGATCAGCGAGTCGAGCCCGCCGCCGGACACCTTCGCAGCGCGGGCAAACGTCAGGCCGGCAAATAGAATATACAGACCTGCAAAGGAAAGAAACAATGGGAAAGAAAAAGCTGCCAAGAATCGTCGCATTGCGTGGCACTCTCCTGATGGTAGCGGCTTCATTCTATTGTCGGTTACGGCCACGAAATCTTTATCTGCACTGTCACTGCTCAGGCGGCCCCCCCACCCCCCAAAAAATTTTGGGGGGAAATCGATCTGCTCCCCCCAGGATTGGGGGACTGGGGCAGCCGAGGCTGTTCTCGCTGCGTG
>JAADHH010000048.1 GCA_013151955.1 Chloroflexota bacterium | reverse complement strand
GTCGAACTTCTTCGCCCCGGAATATTGAGAAGATACTCTGTTTTTCTGTGAGAATCTGTGTCCTACAAAAACAAACATAAGAACTTTGAAAAGCCCCGTGCCGCATCCACGGAGATTGCTTTTCGGCGCTTGTTGGTGTATACTGTTATGTAGGTGGCGAGTTTTGGGTTTCGAGTTTCGTATTGCGTGTTGCGTATTCCGTCGCTCTCCGCTCGACGCTTCACGCTCCCCGCTCCCCACCATTTTCACTCTCGGTGCCGCGCGCAGCCGCGCTGTAAGAGCTTATCAGTGTAACGCATTGTTGGACGTGGAGGCAAAATGGAACTTAGCACGATCAGCGAACTGGTGATTCCCAGCGATACGAAAGTTGTCTTGCTGGTGATGGATGGCCTCGGGGGCCTCCCCGCAGAAAGTGGCGGATTGACGGAGCTGGAGACGGCCCGTACGCCGAACTTGGACAGGCTGGCTGACGAAGGAATCTGCGGACTGCACGTGCCCATTGGGCCGGGGATCGCGCCGGGAAGCGGGCCGGCCCATCTGGCCCTCTTCGGCTACGACCCGCTGCGCTACCAGATCGGACGGGGGGTGCTCGAAGCGGGCGGCATAGATTTCGCCCTCACATCACGTGATGTGGCTGCCCGTGGCAACTTTTGTACCGTGGATGCGCAGGGACTGATTAGCGACCGCCGTGCCGGCCGTATCCCCACAGAAATTTGTGCCGAACTAACCCGCGAATTGAGCGACATAGCCCTGCCCGGCGTAGAATTGTTCGTGCGCCCGGTCAAGGAATATCGCTTCGTTCTTGTCCTGCGTGGTGAGGGCCTCTCCGATGCACTGAGCGAGACCGACCCGCAACGAGTCGGTGCCGCCCCCTTGCCCGTCCGCGCCCTGGCCCCGGACGCCGAACGGACAGCGGCGCTGGTCAACCAGTTCGTCGCGGAGGCCGCCCAACGGTTGGCCAAACACCATCCGGCCAACATGCTCACCCTGCGCGGCTTCTCGAAAAAGCCCGATTGGCCATCCATGCAAGATGTCTTTGGGTTGCGCACCGCGGCCATCGCCATTTACCCGATGTATCGTGGCGTGTCACGTCTGGTGGGCATGGAGGTCTTGTCCGGCGGCACAACGTTCGCCGACGAGATCGACACATTGGTGGCGCGCTGGAATGACTTCGATTTCTTCTTCATTCACTACAAATGGACCGACAGCCGGGGGGAGGATGGGGACTTTGCCGCCAAAGTAAAATGTATAGAAGAGGTGGACGCCCTTCTGCCGCGATTGCTCGCGTTGCACCCCGACTCGATCATCGTCACCGGCGATCATTCCACACCGGCGGCCATGAAGGCGCACAGTTGGCATCCGGTACCGGCTTTGCTCTGGTCGAACCGTTGCCGGCCTGACGGCGTGCGGGCTTTTGGCGAACGCGCTTGCCTGACGGGCGCGTTGGGTCCCAGAATCGAGACGACAGCGCTTATGCCACTGGCCCTGGCCAACGCGGGACGTTTGACCAAATATGGTGCATGACCGGCCCACGCGCGAAGCCGAAAGCGCGTGAAGTTCATAGAGTAACGACAACCCAGGCAGGAGCAAGCCCATGCGTACTTTGGCAATGATTATGGCCGGCGGTGCCGGCACGCGGTTGAGCATCCTTACCGCCGAACGAGCCAAACCGGCAGTACCCTTCGCCGGAAAATATCGCATCATTGATTTTACACTCTCTAACTGCATCAACTCCGGCATTTACCATCTGGGCGTGTTGACCCAGTACCGGCCCCGTTCGCTCACGGAGCACATCGGCACAGGCAAACCGTGGGACCTGGATCTCGATTGGCGTCGCGGGGGCATTCGCCTCCTGCACCCCTACCTCGGACAACAGGACGAAGATTGGTACAAGGGCACCGCCGATGCTGTACGCCAGAATCTCAGTTTCATTACCGATAGTCAGGCAGACCAGGTACTCATTTTATCCGGCGATCACATCTACAACATGGACTACTCGGAGATGGTGCGCTACCACGAAGAAAAAAAGGCCGACCTGACTGTAGCCGTGTTACACGTAAAACCACACGAGGTCAGTCGCTTCGGCATCATGGTCGCCGACGAGAACAATCACGTGCTGGAGTTTCAGGAGAAGCCGCTCAGCTCTACCAGCACGTTGGCTTCCATGGGCGTGTACGTGTTCCGTGCCGAGGTTCTGGCTTCGTGTTTGTTGGCGAGCAAGGCACGGGGCGCACACGATTTTGGCAAGCACATTATCCCCTCCATGGTGAAGAAGGGAGGGGTGTATGCCTATTCTTTTGACCGGTATTGGGTAGATGTCGGAACCTTGCAATCTTATTGGGACGCAAACCTGGCCCTGACACGGGATCAACCATCGCTAAACTTGCGCGATTCATCGTGGGTACTCCACACCCGCAGCGAGGAACGTCCTCCGGTGAAGTTTGGTTCCAAAGCGAATGTCATACGCAGTCTCGTTTCCAACGGTTGTGTCATCGAGGGCCATGTGGAAAACGCCGTATTGTCTCCCGGCGTATATGTAGCGCCCGGCGCTGTGGTCCGCGATTCGGTGGTTATGACGGACACACAGATCGAGCGGCTGGCCGTTGTGGACCGCGCGATCATCGACAAGCGGGTGTGCGTCGGCGAAAACGCGAAAGTGGGCTGGGGCGACAACTTCATGCCCAACAAATGGGAACCAGACCGCTTGAACACCGGCTTGACGGTGGTGGGAAAGGGGACACACATTCCAGATAACACAGAAGTTGGTCGGAACTGTGTGCTGGGCACGTTCTTGAGAGAAGGCGATTTCAAATCATCAGAAATATGCAGCGGGGAAACGTTGGGTGTGGCCTACAAGCGGAATTGACCGGCCCAACCCACAAGGCAGCACGAGCCAACAGATTTGCACCCACCCGGTTTTGTGGTACAATTCAGCGAAATGACCTTACCCTATTGTAGGTGCCCACTAATTTTGCAGGCAGAACGCATTGTCTGAGCACACAGAGTCCGCCATGTCCGAACCTCATAACAATGACGAGAACAGCCATGACATACGTGCGGATCTAGAGTTATTCGACGCTGCTCCCCCTCCCCCATCGCCGGGTAGGATGTGGCGTCTGTTGCTGACTGTCGTCTTGATCGCTTCCGTGGTAGGCCTGGGCGCTATTCTGTCGCGTTATGTGACGGCTCTTCAAAGTGCGCCGGCCTCAGTCAACGCACCACGCGTAATCCCGTATGCTGACGTTCATCCGCTGGGGGCAAACTTTTTCCTGTCTCAAGAGGTCGAGGAATGGAAGCGACACAAAACCCTGGAGATGGCCAAGAGTGCCGGCATCCACTGGGTCAAGCAACAGTTTCCCTGGGAAGCGTTGGAACCGGCGCACAAAGGAGAATTCATAGACCCCAAGAGCGGCCAAAGTTCCTGGGTTCCTTTTGACCAGTTCGTCGATATGGCCAATGCGATGGGACTGGAAATCATCGCCCGGCTGGATCGACCACCGGCCTGGACGCGCCAGAACAACAAATATGCCCAACAACCTCCAGACAACTTCGATGATTACGGGGATTTCGTAGCCGCCTTTGTCCAACATTATCGTGGCCGTATCCACTATATCCAGGTTTGGAATGAACCAAATATTTTTCCCGAATGGGGCGATCAACCGGTAGACCCCTCGGACTACGTTCGTCTGTTGCGGATCGCTTACCAACGGGCCAAGGCGGTGGACCCGGACATCGTGATACTCAGTGCGCCGCTGGCCATCACCCTGGAAAGTCCACCGGATCGCCAGAATATGAGTGACCTGGACTATCTCGAAGGCATGTATCGCGCTGGGGCAAAGCCTTACTTTGACATTTTGTCTGCCAATGCTTTTGGCATGGACCTGCCACCTGACGACCCGCCCGATCGAAACATTCTCAATTTCCGGCGCGTGGAGCTGCAACGAGCGATCATGGTCCAGAACGGTGATTCAAACAAGGCCATTTGGCTCAATGAATATGCCTGGAATGCCGCCCCAGAGACGATGCCGCGCGAAAGACTGCACTGGCAGCGTGTTACCGACGCCCAGCAGGCTGCCTATACGGTGCAGGGCATTCGCTACGCACGCGAACATTGGCCGTGGGTGGGGGCCATGAACATCTGGTATTTTCGACAGGTGGGGGCCATCTCTCCGGAACTGGCTGAATACTATTTTCGGTTGGTGGACGTAGATTTCACACCGCGCCCAGTTTACCTGGCTTTGCAACAAGCGGCCCCGGAGTGGGGCACTGCCGGCCCCGGAACGTACCAAGAGACCAGTGCCGCAATCACGCGGTCGGGCAATTGGCAGCTCCGTCACGCGCCCGAAGCCAGCGCCGGATTGGAACTGGCCAGCATAACACCGGGCGACATGCTGACGGTGACTTTTCGCGGGCCGGCCGTAGACTTGATAGCGGCCCAAAACCCGAATTCTGGAATCTTATGGGTTGCACTCGATGGCCGCCCGGTGTCTGGGCTGCCCCGCGACGCCGCCGGACGATCCTACGTCAATCTCTATGCGCCACAGCCGGCATGGCAACAACGCATCCCCTTGATTCGCAACGCCGGGCCAGACGTACACCATGTCACCTTGACCGTGAGCAACGAGCGTGATAGCCGGAGCGTTGGCTTGCGTGCCGAGGTTGATGGGATTGTCGTCCCAACCGGGTTGGCTCCCTTGCCTTGGCGTACCACAGGCACTTTGTTGGCCCTGGCCCTTTTGGCATCCTGGTTGCTTTGGCGAGACATTCATGACGATTCTGCTATGAAAATAGACGGCAGTCGTCAGTAGCCGGTCGTCAGAACGTGTTGCGTATTCCGTTGCTCGACGCAAATTTCATCCTTGGTGGCGCGCGCCGCGCGTGGTGACTATCTTTGCACTTTTCGTAAGAGGCCATGCCATGCAGGCAACAGGCTCTGGGCGCTTCCTACGTGTCACGACTCTCGGATAAAAGCGAACACAGATTTTTTCTTTTCATCCGTGAGGCCGTCACTCGGACTCCCTCTGTTTTGGGCGAGAATAGCGCACCACGAAGGGACAGAGTCACGAAGCAAGGAACCTCTTGGAGCCTTTGTGGTGAGAAAGCCTGGTTGGACCTGGCTTGTCCGGGATAGGAGTGAGATCGGCCCGATTTCTTAAAATGAAAGGATTGTCAACTTAAATGCAACTGCATTCATCGAATATTCATCTTCATATCATATCATAGTAAGGTCGGATAACGTCGAGAGTTGCGCTCCTTGTAAGCCCTTCATGCATCTGCTGGATCACCACAGCACGTTGTCCGTCTCGTAATGGAAGAGAGGAGAAGAAAGATGACCAAACATCGTTTGCTTCTAGCGCCCTTCATTGTGATTGTCTTAGCTCTGATCATGTTGCCGGCCGTTTATGCCCAAGGCCCCGGCCCCACCCAACCCCTTGCAGGCCAGATATTGATCACCAAGGTAGATTGGCACGATCCCTTGTGCGTCACCTGGCGACAGCGCTACACCATCCACATCACGAACCAGGGGGAAACCGTGGTGAGTGGCGTGGTAATTACAGACCAGATTCCCAGTGACACCTTCTTCGAGAGTGCCACAAACGGTGGTGTCGGATCATGGGGTAGCGACATCGTCACTTGGGATGTCGGAACGTTGGGAGTCGGGGAGAGCTGGGAAGCATGGCTGGAACTGACGACGAGCGCCTTCCTAAACGATGGCGATGTGATCACGAACTGGGCCACGGTCGACTCCGACCAAACTGAGCCAGCCTCCGCAAGCGCTTCCACGACGATGAAGACGGCGAACTGCTATACGCCCACCCCAACACCGACCGAAACCGCTACAGCTACGCCCAGTCCCACGCCGACCGAAACCGCTACGGCTACCCCCAGCCCCACCCCGACCGGCAGCGTCACGCCCACGCCTACGCCAACGATCACCCCGCCGCCGCCCAACCAATGTTTCTGGAAAGCGGGCGGATGGGGAGACTATGCCCCGAACGGCGTACCCGATTTCGACCAGCACCAGGCAGGCTGGACCAATCCGGTGAGCAATACCTGGTCATACGACGGGCCTGTGGCCTGGGCAAACTCGATGTGGTGGTACGATTCCAAGTTTGAACCCAGCCCGGTTGCGCCTCCCTCGATCAGCGATCATTATCCCCTGCTCGAAGCCTTTGGTGCATGGGACGATCATAGCACGCAAAACGTGGCTCCCTTCGTCGAGGAGTTGGCCTATCGCATGGATACCGACGGCCAGCGCACCGGAGACCCTCATGCCGGCACACGCCTGGAAGACATGGTCAGCGGCATCGACGGCTATCTGCGGGATCAAGGGGTGCGCAACGGCTACGTGATCACGGTCATGAAAGAACCCAGTTGGGATTGGGTTGTCTCTCAAGTGGAACGGAGTTGCGATGTCATTGTCCTTTTGGGCTTCTGGCAAAAACTGGATAGCGGTCAGTGGAAACGCATGGGAGGGCACTACGTAACCGTCCCCGGCGTTTGTGGTGCCCAGCGATACGTGGCTTTCAGCGATCCCTTCTTCGATAGAGCAGAGGAGGGCGGCCCCGGCCGGGTGTTGCCCGCACATCCCACGCACACCGCAGACCACCTAATACACAATGATTCCCAAGTGGTCTCCCACGATATGTATGAAGCGCGCGACTTCCCCGTGCCCTGGACCTTGTTCGGGCCGGTGAACTACATCCAGAACTACAGTGAGGTGTCTCAGTTCGAGGGGCACAATTTCGCCGCAGATCTCGAGTCGAAATACTTCCCGTATCAGGGCAAGGACGTAAAGGTCAAGGTTGATTACGCTGTGGCCATGTGTCCCATAAAGGGGAGCGGGCCAACACCGGGAATTTGGCACTTATACCTGCCGATCATTCCCAAGTCCTGACTCTCCGGCAAACCAAAAGCAAAGCGCCGGCCACGAGTTGCGCGAGAATGACGATTCGTCGTTGAACTTTTCGCGCAATCCGTGGCCGCTCTTTCTTGCGCGTTGCGTAAATGACCAGCCGCTACGCAGCCGGCCGTCAGACGCCGGGCGATTCGAGTATCAGGGTGACCGGGCCGTCGTTGCATATCTCCACGAGCATGTGCGCGCCGAAGATGCCGGTCTGTACGCCGGTCACGCCGGCGTGGCGCAGCGCGTTCGCGAAGCAGGCCACCAGCGGTTCGGCCACCTCGGGGGCGGCCGCATCGGTGAATCCGGGCCGTCGCCCACGTCGTGTGCTGGCATAGAGCGTGAATTGCGAGACGACAAGGGCCGCGCCCTGCACATCCAAAAGAGAGAGGTTCATCTTGCCGGCATCGTCTTCGAAGATGCGCAGATTTGCCACCTTGCGGGCCAACGCTTCGGCGACCGGTTCCGTGTCGCCCTGCGTGATTCCCACCAGCAGCAATAGCCCACGTGCAATTTTGCTCACCATCTTTCCATCGACGGAGACAGAAGCACGGCTGACTCGCTGAAGGACAATGCGCATGGTTATTCCTCCCCTGCCACGGGTTTCGGGCAAATATCGAAACGTACGATACAATGACTGAGCCGCTGCCAGACCACCCGGTCGTTTCTCCTCGACACAATCTTGGCCGCGTCACGCGTTGGGGTGCGGTGGCGCTGGCCTTGGGCATACTGGCCCTATTCTTCCTCCGCCCTCCCTGGAACGTCGTGGGAAAAACCTATTTGGTGGGGTATGCTGTGTGTCACCAATTGCCTTCTCACTCGTTTCACCTGGGGGGCCGGCAACTCCCCCTCTGTGCCCGTTGTACCGGTATCTACTTGGGAGCGTTCTACACCTTGGGCGGGCTGTTTCTCTGGCGTCGTGGACGACCCGCGCAAATGCCGCCGGTGTCACTCCTGGCCCTTCTTCTGGGCTTTATCGCCTTGATGGCCATCGATGGCACGAATTCCTATCTGGCGAGTTTCTTTCCCTCGCTGCCCCACCTTTACGAGCCGCAAAATTGGTTGCGACTGACCACCGGTCTGCTGGCCGGCATGTCGTTGGCGATCATCGTGACCCCCCTGTTCCACGTAACGGTCTGGCAGGTTCCCTCGGAAAGCCCCGTATTGCCGGACTGGCGCAGCTTCTGGCCTTTTCTACTGCTGGCCCTGGCCTTGATACCTTTGGTCTCTGCCGAAATACCTTGGCTATTTTATCCAATCGCCGTGACCAGCACGGCCGGGGTCGTACTACTGTTGTCAACCACAAACGCTGTGTTGGCAACCATATTTCTCCGCATGGAAAACCGCGCTAAGAATTGGAGGGAAGTTTCCATACCGCTCGTGACCGGCGTGGGGCTGGCTTTTCTGGAGATCATGATGATGGATGCCGTTCGAGCGGCAATCACGGCCGCCCTGGGACTGCCCTTCTAGCCGGTTGCCGGAGAATAATGGGACACGGATTTGCGGGATAAACACAGATTTTTCGTTACTACTCAGGCCGGCCTCGGCGAGCAATGAATTGCCCGCCTGTTGTCGCGAAACCCGTTTCAACGCACTTTACCGTATCAGACGGCGAATTCATTCGTCGTCTACTGAAGGAGTGAGGTCTGCAACGCGTTCTGCCCCACAATCAGGATGATGTCCGGTTGGTCGGGCTGATCGGGGTGGGCCGGTAAGTGCTGGAGATCTTCGACCTGCACGTTGAGCAACTGGGCCAGACGGCGCGCAGTGTACAGTTTGTCGCCGTATACGATGATTGACGTTCGTGCATAATCCCGCCGGTCCGCGTACCCTGTGGCGCGGGCCGTGTATCCCAGGCTCTGCAGGGAGCGTGCTGCGTGCTGGTCAATTCCGGCCTGTTGCGTGCCATTGCGCACCTCGATGCGGACGCCCTCCCAGGTCGTTTCTCCGGGCACGGTGGATGGGTATGGCGTGACAGCGGCCACCGGTGCGACATTGCTGAAGAGGGGTTTCACGCTGGCCCGGATCTGATCCCATTTGGGGCGCAAAACCTGTGCGCCCTGCTCCGTGACAAAGTACTCGGTCATGTTTTCGTCAATCACCAAACGGTGGATCGATTCGGGCGGGATGTCACGCGCGATCTGGCCGAGGAAGATGCCATCTTCCAAAGGCATGTCGGTCTTCACGGTGTTGCCAAACGTTCGCAGAATGTCGAGCAGTTTGGTTGGAGTCATGTCGGTGAGCAGGTTCTTGTCCAGCACGCGATTGCGGATGGCCAGAATCACCTGTTGTTGTCGTTTTGCCCGCGAGAAGTCTGTGCCATTATGACGGATCCGCGCATATTGCAAGGCTTGTACGCCATCCATGTGCTGTACGCCCGGTTGGAAATGCACGGTCATGATGCCACGGTTGCCATCCGGGTAACGTGTGTCCAGAATTTCTTTCGGCACATCTACCACGATCCCCCCGACCAGGTCGATCAGTTTTCGGAACCCCTCGAAGTCTATCAGCACGTAGTACTGAACCGGAATCCCAAAATTGCGGCGAATGGTTTCCTTGGCCAGGGCCGGCCCTCCTCCTGGATAGTGGCGCAGATCCCCATAGAAGAAGGCCGTATTGATCCGACTCTGAATGGGGCCTATGCCAAAATCGGGAATCGTTACGTACAAGTCCCGTGGGATGGAGACCATTCCGGCTGTTCGTTGGCGAGGGTCTATCGTGAGCAGAATCATTGTGTCTGTGCGCCAGGGGCCAACCTCGCCTTCTCGCTTGTCTATGCCCATAAGCAGCACATTCACCCGATCTTGGCGATATTCCAGGGGGGCAGAGGGTCCGCCTTTGTTCGGTGAACCAGATTCTGCGGCACCAAGAGGCTGGGTGCCTTGGGAAGAAGAGGGTGGGGCGGGCGACACACCACCGAGATGAGGAAGTGGGGGGAGTTGGTTGTGCGCAACAACACGGCGTACCGTCTGATAGAAAAGATAGCCGGAAAACAACCCACCCACAAGAAATGCTACGAGGAGGAAACTCATGAAGAGATCGAACCATGGTGCGCGCTGCACCGGCCCGGTATCATCCATTTTTCACTCCTTGAATACTATCGCTTTTTAAGGTTAATGTGCAGGATTATAGCACAGATTTGAAAGGTTGACAATTCTTGCGTCGTGGCGGGGGATGCCGCAAAAGTGTGGGCCACCGTCTGGTGAGGGTGAGGCCTTCTTGCAGACCGATGAGGGGGGCAAATCCCCTTGGCGTGTCGATGCGTAAGGAAGAACTCTTGCCAAGGGGAATGCCTTGCCCCTACCCCGCTGTTTGCTGTTTATGGTGGATAGAACACTACGGCCGCGGCTTGTGAACCGTTGGCGCAGTCACAATCTGGGCGACAAGTTCTGTAGTGTTGGGCACGTTCAGCTTCTCGAAGAGGAAAGCAAATTGGTCCTCGAGTCGCTGGCCGATCTCTGCGCGCACCTCATCCGGCAGACTCCACCATTCTTCTTTGAACGGGCCAAACCCCTTCTTGCGGGTTTTGTAGATGAACTGTTCTTCGGTCTGCTCCGGTTTCCATTCGTTCGCGTGTGCATCTTTGAGGTAGGCATACACCTTTTGGCGGAATTCATCGGGCAGGCCCTCGTAATCGTAGATGATGTTTTGGAAGCCGGTGGCCAGGTGGATTTCCAGCGTTTCGGTGGCCGGGAAGTGGCCGAAGGCCTCCGGCGGCAATGTGGACGCGCCATGTTGGACGGCACCGCCCAGTCCTTGCTCCCGCGCCGCAGCGGAGAGGTTGCGCAGCGTGTCGAAATCTACCTTGACATCTGCCAGCGTGCCATCGGGGAGGACGACTCCGCCATGACTGGTGCCGGTTTGCACGCTGATCTTGCTCAAGCCGGACGCGGCGGGGGCAATCTGGTCGAGCGTGCGATTGAAGCCGTCCAGAAAGGCCGTTAGCTCTTCGACGGTGCTGTTCTTCCCGCCAACTTCGCCGATTTCGCCGCCGAGGGAGACGGTCACGCCGGCCGGCTCCTCCCCGCGGACGAATGCGGTGAATTCTGTGGTCAGCTCGTAGTTCGTGCGTTGCTGCTCCTCCAGCGTGGGCTGGCCCAGGTCAACCAGGGTCGAGGCGTCGATGTCAATGTTGTAGAACCCGCCTTCGATCGCTTCGCGGATCAGTTGTTGGATGGCGCTGCGTTCGGCTTCTGCATCTTTGGCATAGACTGCGGCCTTGGCCTGGAAGTGGTCGCCTTGCAGAAAGATCGGGCCGGTGAATCCTTCTTTGATCGCGGCGGCCAGCACCGAGGTGGTGTACTCGGCGGGGCGTTGCATGGTGTAGCCGATTTCCGAGCGGGCGATTTCCAGGATCAATGCGCCGACGTTCAGGCGACGTGCTGCGCGGAAAACGGCTCGACCTGCGTCGTAGGTCATGCCTCGCAGGTTGATTGCGGGCACGGTTGCCCCTTTCCACTTATCCTCTCCACGGGCAATGTACAGCTCGTGGATCGAGGCGGGCTGCGCGCCGGTGATCTGTCCCAGTTCCCAGATCAGCCAACGGGCCGTGTCGCGCACTGCGCCCTCGGCAAAGGTCGCGTTCCATACCAATGTGTCAATTGCTGTGGAACGTAGCGCGCCTTCGTCTTGGATGGATACCTTGTCGTCAGTTACCGCTACAACTCCTGCAAGAGCAGAGAACAAATCTTGCACAGTTGTGTATGTCATGGTCATAGCTCCTTTCGGCGAATTTATATGTCCAGATTGCGCACCGCTTTGGCGTGGGTCTGGATAAAGCGTTTTCGGGGGGGCACGGCGCTGCCCATCAGCATGTCGAATGTATGGTCGGCCTGCACCGCGTCCTCGATGGTCACTTGAAGTACGACACGTTTTTCCGGATTCATGGTGGTTTCCCAAAGCTGTTCCGGATTCATTTCACCAAGTCCTTTGTATCGCTGCACGCTGGGATTCTTGCTATTTGCCCGCTCTAAGACTTTGTCCTTCTCTTCGTCAGAGTACACATACAGCACTTTCTTGCCGTCCTTGACGCGGTATAGGGGTGGTTGCGCGATGTACAGGTGTCCGTTCTCGATCAACGGTTCCATGTGGCGGAAGAAGAATGTAAGCAACAGGGTAAGGATGTGGCTGCCGTCAACGTCGGCATCGGTCATGACCAGCACCCGGCCATAGCGCAAGTTGCTCAGGTCGAACTGGTCGCCAATGCCGGTGCCCAGGGCGGAAATGAGCGACTGTACTTCTTTGTTGTTCAGGATTTTGTTCATGCCGGCCTTTTCCACGTTGATGATTTTACCACGCAGCGGCAGGATGGCCTGGAAGCGGCGGTCGCGGCCCTGCTTGGCGCTGTTGTGGACAAAGACGCCGGCGGATAACGCAAAGTTGTGGGAGTGTTCCACCGTAATGTCATAGACATCTCTACGTTCTGGAAGCGGCTGCACGGCCAAGACTTTGCAATTCAGGTTCTCCGCCACTTCGTGCATCCGTCGCGCGTCTCCCGCAAAATGTTCTTCCAGGAGACGGTCGTAACGCAGAGCCGTTGGCGTTGTCTTCAGACGCAATTGCTCATACGCTTCACGCACGTCCACCGCTTCCAGCACTGCGTTCAAGATGCGAAGAGCTTTGACCCTGTTTCCCTCACGGATATAGCGTCCCTTTTCCTCCGATGAGGTCGTTTCTCGCCATTTGCCGACGGCCTCCAGTATCCGACTTCTCTTCTCAGGATTGGCCCAGGTGCGCCGTGCTGCTTCGGTCAGTTTGTCACTGTGTTCAGGATGTTCTTGCCACCACTGCTTTACCTTGGCACTGTGCTGGCGGCGATACTCCGGGTCCTGCCACTGCTCGTGGGTTTTCTGTGCGCGCCAAGCCAATAGATCTTCGTCTTGCCATTGTCTTTTTGCCAGTTCTGAGAGTTCTTCTCTGGCTTGTGGGTTCTCTTCGAAGTATTTTCTCACCCGTTCTGCCAAGATGTGCGTGAAGAGCCAGGACTCCGATTTTGGGTCCCAAACCATCTCATAGTCCTGTATTGTTATTCCGGGTTCACTTATGTCTGACAATTTGGTACGCAGGGGCATCAAAGAGTCAGAAGGCATCAGGTCTTTTGCTTGCCGATACGTTCCATTTCTCAGCATAAACCGATGATCAGGTGTACAAACAACCTCCTGTCCATTGTCGAAAGTAACCTTCACAACTTCTGCATTCTTCCTAGTACGTCGCGGGGCGGCGATTTTCTCCAAGCCGATCCTGCCATCTCGTCTGATTGTGTAACAGAAATGCTCAATCCCTTGCTTTTGCTCCTCCACAATCTCCTTGAAGCTCAAGTGGCGACCGTCGGCCAGCGCTAATTTTGTATCCCCGCAAAAACACCCGCCGGCGCTGTCGCCCTCGACGATGTATAACTCCGTCTGTTTGGGGTCGCGGTTGGAGCAGTCGGCCAGCTTGCCGGGGAGGGTCATGCTCTCCAGGGCGCTCTTGCGGATGACCAGGTCGCGCGCTTTGCGGGCGGCGGCGCGGGCCCGTGCCGCGGTGAGCGATTTCTGGATGATGGCCTTGGCGTCTCTCGGATTCTCTTCCAGGAAGGCCGATAGCGCTTCGTTGACGACTGATTCCACTTGTCCTTTGACTTCGGCATTGCCCAGTTTGATCTTGGTCTGGCTTTCGAACTGTGGGTCGCGCAGCTTAACGCTGATGATGGCCGTCAGTCCTTCACGTACCTCTTCGCCGGAAAAGTTGGGGTCGTTGTCCTTGAGCAGGCTCTGTTTCCGAGCGTAGTCGTTCAGGGTGCGGGTGAGGGCCGAGCGGAAGCCGGTCAGGTGGGTGCCCCCTTCGACGGTGTTGATGTTGTTGGCAAAGGCGAACACAGACTCGGCGTAGCTGTCCGTATATTGGAGGGCCACTTCGATGTAGGTGTCGTCCACCTGTTTCCCAACGTAGACCGGAGCGTGCAGCACTTTACGGCTGTGATTCAGATAGCGTACGAACGAGACGATACCCCCCTCGAAGTAGAAGGTCATTTCGTCGTCATGGCGCTGATCTTGGAAATGGATGGTCAGCCCACGCGTGAGGAAGGCCATTTCGCGGAATCGTTGCAACAGGGAGTTGAACCGGTAGTCGATGCCCCCGGTAAAGATTTCGAGGTCAGGCATG
This sequence comes from Chloroflexota bacterium, assembly GCA_013151955.1. Lineage (GTDB taxonomy): Bacteria > Chloroflexota > Anaerolineae > Ardenticatenales > JAADHH01 > JAADHH01. The sequence goes on along the minus strand of JAADHH010000048.1, from coordinate 18,732 downwards.
AAAGTTGTCGTGGTGCCGGTGCCCTTCGCTTTGCCGACTTTTTCCACGGGTGCCACCGGTATGCCACGCTCGTAACGCTGGCGGTAGAGCTTCCCTTCGCGTCCCACTTTGACTTCCAGCCAGGCAGAGAGGGCGTTGACCGCCGAGACACCGACACCGTGCAGACCGGAAGCTACTTTGTACCCATCGCCACCAAATTTGCCGCCGGAGTGGAGCACCGTGTGGACCACTTCCAGGGCAGACCGCCCCGTTTGCGGCTGGATGTCCACCGGAATGCCGCGGCCGTTGTCGGCAACCGTGACCGAGCCGTCTTTGTGAATGGTGATGTCAACCCGGGTGCAGAAACCGGCCAACGCTTCGTCAATAGAATTGTCCACGACTTCGTATACCAGATGGTGCAATCCCCGGATGTCTGTGCTGCCGATGTACATGCCGGGCCGGCGGCGTACAGCTTCCAGCCCTTCCAGCACCTGGATGTCTTCTGCACCATAGCTTTGTTCTGTTTTCTTTGCCAAACGCGATACCTCCTATGTTACGTGTTGCGGGCTGCGTGCCCCGCGATTATTATTGAGCGTTTTCCACCGATCATTATCCTCACGTAGTCAAAGCAGTCACCAAATGGCGTGTGAAGGCTGCCAACTTTTGGAAAGTTGGCAACCTTATGAGCGCTGCGGTGCGCGCCACCAGGAATGAGGCGGGGAGCGTTGAGCAAGCGCCAGACCTGACAGGCTTCACGGACGGCATTACAGCGCCGATAGGCCACGGATCAGGTCGAACCCGGTTCCCGTGCAGGCAACGGCGGGAACTTGTCAGGTCTTAACATACTTTATATGCTTGGTGCCTTTGTGGTAAAGGAAGAACAGGGTAGACAAGTACATTCTCACTGCCCATCTTCTTCTTTCGATGCAACGATGGCCTCCTGCCATATCTTATGACGTTCCTGATAGAAGATCAGCGTTGCAGCAGCCAGCCCGGCACCGATGTACGCATTGCCGATAATGGCGATGGTCGTGCCCCAGGCGGATGTGGTCAGGCGTGTCCAGATCAGGAATAGCCCGTCGCTAATGACGTTGACCAGGACGATCAGGCCCAAGGCGAGCCAAAAATTGCGCGCGACTATCTGAAAACTGTTCCACACTGCGCTCCAGGGGCCGCTTTCTCCCAGAATGACCGCATCGGCCACAAAGAAGAGGTGTATGGCTATCCAAATCCCGAACCACAAGAGGCCCAGGCCAAAAATGGTGGACACGAATGTCCCGGCGGCCGGGCTGACGATAGAGACAAGTGCAACCAGAAACAATGCCGGCACGATCAATCCGATAGTCGCCAAGAGCAAGAAAATGCCCACCACCAGCAACCGGAACCAATGGACCCACACGCGACGGAGCCAGCGACCTATTTCAATGCGGTCGTCGCGCACAGCTTGGGTCAACAATCCGAGATAGAGACACCCCAAGAACAACCCCACCACGGTGAGAAGCACGGCCAGGCCCCAAAAAGTCACCCCGTCCCGAATGACAATTTGCGATGAAGAGGTGTTTGTGGCCGGCATACCGGCGAGAAGACTCGGTACGCTGACCGGACCGCTGGCCATCAGCGAAAAGAAGTTCACCTGGCGCCCCATCATCAACAATGCCTCGCGAACGGTGGCCCATTGTTGCTCCATCGTGGCGATGTTCATTTGCGTCTTTGGTAATACAAAAGAGTTTACAGCCGACTCGATGAAGGGTAGGGCCGAGAGACGGGAGCCAAACCAAAGGTAACCGTCGAGGAAAAGAGAAAGAAAAATCAACCAGGGGCGACGGGTTATCGTTGCAAAGCCTGCAGAAAGTGTGTCTATAATGCTCAATTCTCACTCCTTTCAACTCATTTATTATACCACATTTTGCCAATTTTGGGAAACAAGGACTTGACACGACCGGAAAAATCCTATATAATTTGGCGTAAGAAAAACATGCTACAGACGAAGATGGGGAGGAGTAGGCGGGCGTTAATCGCCAGAGAAGGAAGGCCACCGGCTGGAAGCCTTCCTCGATGAGAGCCGCCGAAGGTCGCCCAAGAGTCGAGGAGTCGAACGCCAGTAGGCCCCTCCGGGAAAGCCCGTTACAGCACAAATGAGCGTGGATCGCGTTCGCCAGTAGGGGCACAGTCTTGCCCTTGCCCCTTCTTGAGGAGATACAGCGGGTGCATCCAAATCAAGGTGGTACCACGGGATTCCCCCTCTCGTCCTTGTGATGGGAGGGGGTTTTTTGATGTGTCATTCTGAACGTGGCTTGGCCAGGGGCGATGCAATTGTCAATTGTCAATGGACCCGCTGGAATGGGGATTCCAGGGCTACGTGATCTGGCTGCTGACATCTGGCTACTGGCGACTATTTTCAAAGCAGTGCCCATGAGCGGCTGCTCGCCACCAAAGACGAAAATGGCGGGGACGTGAAACGTGAAGACGTGAAACGTATTGCGTCTTACGCATCACGCATCACGTTTTACCTGACACCTGACACGTTATTTTCAAAGCAGTGCAACAGGAAGGAGCCAGCACAATGAGTGAAATGGCAAAACGGTACGACCCCAAGAATGTGGAGCAGCGATTGTATGCGTGGTGGGAGGAGCGGGGCTATTTCAAGCCCCGGCCGGTCGCCGAGGGTGAGACCTCGTTTGTCATTTCCATGCCGCCACCGAACGTGACCGGTGCGCTGCACATGGGCCACGCCCTCACCGCTTCCCTCGAAGACTTCATGATCCGCTACCACCGTATGCGCGGGGAGCCAACCCTTTGGGTGCCCGGCACAGACCACGCCGGCATCGCCACGCAAAACGTGGTGGAACGTGCCTTGGAAAAAGAGGGCCTGTCCCGCCAAGACCTGGGACGCGAAAAATTCGTCGAACGAGTCTGGAAATGGCGGGAAGAGTACGGCCAACGAATCACCATCCAGCACCGGCGCTTGGGCGTCTCTTGCGACTGGGACCGGGAACGGTTCACATTCGATGAAGGCCTCTCCCATGCCGTCCGTGTGGCCTTCAACCGCCTGTACGAAAAGGGCCTCATCTATCGTGGTACCTACCTGGTGAACTGGTGTCCGCGTTGCGAATCGGCCATCTCCGACCTGGAAGTGGAACACGAGGACGAAGCGGGCAAGCTCTACACCTTCCGTTACCCGCTGGAGGGAGGCGGCTACATTCCGGTGGCGACCACCCGGCCTGAAACGATCCTCGGCGATACGGCGGTGGCCGTCCACCCCGATGACGACCGCTACCGCGGGGTCGTCGGACGGACCGCGCTCGTGCCCATGCTCGACCGCCCCGTGCCGGTGATCGCCGATTCGTACGTGGACCGCGATTTCGGCACCGGCGCGCTGAAGATCACACCGGGACACGATCCGAACGATTACGAGGTGGGTCAACGACACAAGCTGCCTATCATCAACGCCCTCAACGAAGACGGCACGATGAGCAAGGCGGCCGGCCCCTACGCCGGCCTGGACCGCTACGCCTGCCGCGAAAAGCTCTGGGCCGACATGGCTGCCGCCGGCCTGACCCTCTCTGTCGAGGACCACGTCCATGCCACCGGCCATTGCGAACGGTGCCACACGGTGGTCGAGCCGCTCATCTCCACCCAATGGTTCGTGCGCATCCGCCCGCTGGCCGAGGCGGCCTATGCCGCCGTGCAAGACGGACGCATCCGCATCATCCCGGAACGGTTCACGAAAATCTACTTCAACTGGATGGACCCGGATACCATCCGCGATTGGTGTATCTCCCGGCAACTCTGGTGGGGCCATCGCATCCCCGTCTGGTATTGCGATGACTGTGGCGGACAGACCTGCACGGTCGCGGACCCCACGGCCTGCGCCCACTGCGGTAGCGATCACATTCACCAGGAGGAAGATGTGCTGGACACCTGGTTCAGCTCCGGCCTGTGGCCCTTCTCCACGTTGGGGTGGCCGGAGGAGACGGACGACCTGCACGATTTCTATCCGACCAGTGTGCTGGAAACCGGTTACGACATCCTCTTCTTCTGGGTGGCGCGCATGATCATGCTCGGCCTGGAGATGACCGGCGAGATACCGTTCGACACGGTCTATCTCCACGGGCTGTTGCGCGACGAAAAAGGACGCAAGTACAGCAAGTCGCTGGGCAATGCGCTCGACCCGCTGGACATGATCGCGCAGTATGGCACCGACGCGCTGCGCTTCACCTTGATGACCGGCTCGACGCCGGGCAACGACATGAAACTTTCGGAGACCCGTCTGGAAGCGAACCGCAACTTTGCCAACAAGATTTGGAATGCGGCCCGCTTTGTGGCCGGCAACTGTGCCGGATTCGATGCCCGGCAGGGGGTGCAGAAGCTGGAATCGGGCGCGCTGCCGTTGGAATTGGCCGACCGCTGGATCCTCAGCCGTCACAACCGCTTGATCCGCAAGGCGAACCGGCTGATCGAATCGTACCAGTTTGGCGAAGCGGGCCGGCAAATCTACGATTTTCTGTGGAGCGAGTTCTGCGATTGGTACATCGAGATGAGCAAGCTGCGGCTGTACGGCGACGATCCCCAGGCCGCCGATACCGCGCGCACGGTGCTGGTGACGGTGCTGGACCGCACGCTGCGCTTGCTCCACCCCTTCATGCCTTTCGTGACCGAGGAAATCTGGCAACACCTGCCACACGAGGGGGAGTCGCTGATGATCGCGCCCTGGCCGGAGGCCGCCCCGCTGGACGACGCCGCGGAGGCGGACATGGCCCTGGTGATGGACTTCGTGCGTGCCGTGCGCAACGCCCGCGCCGAATACGACGTGGAGCCGAAGCGGCGCATCGCCGCCGTGGTCGCGGCCGGCGCACAACGCGACCTGTTGGCCGGACAGTCGGCCATCATCGCCAGCCTGGGCCGCGTCGATTCCGCCCAACTGCGCATCGAGGAGGCGATAGCGGAGCCGCCGGCCCCGGCGGTGAGCCTGGTGGTGGCTTCCGATGTGATGGCATATTTGCCCCTCGCCGGTCTGGTGGACCTGGAGAAGGAGCGAAGCCGGCTGGCCCGCGCCATCGAAACGACCCAGGGCGACATCGCCCGCGGCGAGGAGCTGCTGGCTCGTGCAGGGTTTGTGGCGAAAGCGCCGGCTGCCGTCGTCCAACGCGAACGGGAGCGGTTGGCTGGGGCCCGCGAACGGTTGGCACACTTGCAGGAGCGGCGGGCGGCTTTGGGATAATTTGACAGATGGTCAAGATAACGCTACAATATTTCTGCCTTCTTCGTGCTGCGCCATGCCCCACGATGGATCGGCATGGCCGGCAAAGGCTGAAATCGTGGAGCGTCGAACGACGCTGAAATGATAAACGATGAGTGGCGTGAAACGTGAATACGTTCGAACGTGCCCACGCAACACGCAACACGTTTTACGCCCTTACACCATACGCACCTTCTGGCATCTGACGACTGACCGCTATTTGCACAACAACTAGGAGCATGTTCATGCCTGAAACATCCGTCTCCTCACCCACCAAAACCGTAACGATTGGACCCGACCATCCCTTCGTCATCATCGGCGAGCGCATCAACCCTACCGGACGACGCCTGTTGGCCGCGCAAATGGGCGCAATGGACTTCAGCCGGGTCCAGCAGGATGCCGTCGCGCAGGTAGCTGCCGGCGCGCAGATGCTGGATGTGAACGCCGGCGTCCCCGGCGCAGACGAGCCGGCCATCCTGGCGGCCGCGATCCGGGCGGTCCAGGAGGTGGTGGATGTTCCCCTTTCCCTTGATTCGTCTGTCATCGAAGCCCTGGAAGCCGGACTGCAAGTCTATCAGGGCAAGCCGTTGATCAACTCTGTGACGGGGGAAGACGCCTCCCTGGAAAGAGTCCTCCCCCTGGCCAAGAAACACGGAGCGGCTGTTGTGGGGATTGCAAACGACGAGCGCGGAATTCCCGCCACGCCGGAGGGCCGGCTGGAGATCGCCCGGAAGATTGTCGAGCGCGCGCAGGACTATGGCATCTCCCCAAACGATGTGGTCGTTGATCCCCTGGCCATGACCGTGGGGGCCGACCACCGGGCGGCAACGGTTACCCTGGAGACGGTTCGCCTGATTCGACAAGAGCTGGGCGTCAACACGGTGTGTGGGGCCAGCAACATCTCCTTTGGCTTGCCCGATAGATTGCTCCTGAACGTGGCGTTCCTGGCCATGGCCATCGGTGCCGGCCTGACGGCCGCGATTACCAACCCGCTCGAAGAGACGCTGCGCAAAACCGTATCGGCTGCTGACGTGATGATGGGCCACGACGAATACTGCCAACGTTGGATTGCGTCTGTGCGTGGCGCGGCCGGCCGGGATCGCCCATCGAGAAGAAGACGGCGGAGGGCTTCAACAGGCGAGCGATGAATTCCCCGCCTGTTATTGCGAAGCCCGTTTTAACGGGTTACTGTCGCCCTTCTCTGGATAGTTTCAACGCACTTTGTAGTATCAGGCGGCGAATTCATTCGTCGCCTGGCTGGCTCCCCATGTTTTGCCGGAGGTGTACGATGAAACGGTTCGTTTGGATGTTGTTTGCTTTGGCTGCTCTGTTCCTTCCGAATATGTTGCCGGCCGCTTCTGCGCAAGGGCCGGTCGAACCGGCCCATACGGACCCCTACTGGTATGGCGAATACTTCGCCAACATGTCTCTGCAAGGATTCCCTGCCGTAGTGCGCTCCGATGCAGACCTCGATTTCAACTGGGGAACCGGCTCGCCGGACCCCCTTTTGCCGGCCGACCATTTCTCGGCACGCTGGACCCGCACGCTCGATTTGCCGGCCGGCAGCTACACGTTCTATGCCACGAGCGATGACGGCGTTCAGCTTTGGGTAGACGGTCAATTGTTGATCAATCAGTGGCAAGACCAAGGCGCGACTACGTTTAGCGCCCAGATCAATTTGCTGGCCGGGCACCACGTTGCGCAAGTGGCCTACTACGAGAATGGCGGAGGAGCGTTGATTCACGTCTGGTGGGAAGGGCCGGGCACTTCCTATCCCGAGTGGAAGGGCGAATACTTCAACAATCCCGACCTGCTCGGCACACCGGTGCTGACTCGCAATGACCACGACATTCAATTCGATTGGGGCAGCGGCTCGCCGGGGGGCGGGGTTTCGGGCGACAACTTCTCGGTCCGCTGGACGCGCGCCCTCCATTTCGACGCCGGCACCTACCGTTTCCACGTCACTGCCGATGATGGCATTCGCCTGCAAGTGGACGCGCACCGCATCATCGATCAGTGGCACGACCAGGCCCCGACCTCTTACTCCGCAGACATTTATCTCCTCGCCGGCGACCACCAGCTCCTGACCGAGTTCTACGAGCATGGCGGTGGAGCGGTAGCCAAGGTTTCGTGGGAAAAGCTGGGCACAGCACAAGGAAATTGGCAGGGGGAATACTTCGGAAACGTTTCGCTTTCCGGCTCCCCAACGTTCACGCGCTGGGATTCGGCCATTGACTGCGATTGGGGGGCCGGTTCGCCCGACGCCCGTCTCCACGCCGACGACTTCTCTGTCCGCTGGACGCGCACCACGAGTTTCCCGGCCGGTGGTTCGTACATCTTCTACGCCCGCACGGACGATGGGGTGCGCCTGTGGGTGGATAACGCCCTGGTGATCGACCGCTGGGTGGATCAGCCGGCGACAACTGTCTCCGGAACTGCGACCCTTTCGGCCGGAAACCACGACGTGAAAGTGGAATACTATGAGAATGGCGGCTACGCTTCGGCCAAGGTGTGGTGGGAGCAAGGCCAGGGGAACGGCGGCACGCAAACGGTGATCGTGGATGAGCAAGACGCCGGGTTCGCCTGGGGCGGCCCGCTGACCGGCCGGCGAGACTCGACGGCCGGCTATAGCGGCCATAGCTACTGGACCTACAACGTCTCCTACGGCACGGTCAATTCCGGGAAATGGACACCCGCCTTGCCGGGACCGGGACAGTACGAGGTCTTTGTCTTCATCCCCAGCCGGAACGCCAGCACCATGAGCGGCCTGTACCAAATCTATCACGACGGCCAACGTTCAGACCATCTGGTGAACCAGGCCATCTACTATGATCAGTGGGTCAGCCTGGGGACGTACAACTTTTCGGCGGGGGGTGGCGAATTTGTCCTCTTGGGCGACGCAACGGGAGAGCCCTTCCTCAGCCGCAGCATCGGGTTTGACGCGGTAAAGTTCGTGCGACAGTAACAGGCGCTCGAGGGAGCAAGCTCACCGCGTCCGGTGGTATTCGACGACCCGTTGAATGATCTGGTCGATTCCCAGGGAAGGGTTGTACCCAATCGCTTGCTGAATGCGCGTGATGTCGGGCACGCGCCGGGGCATGTCCTCGAACCCTTCTTCGTAGGCCTCGGCGTAGGGCACGTAGACGATCTCCGAATCACTGCCGGTGATCACTTTTACCCGTTGGGCCAGATCGGCAATGGTAATTTCCTCGTTGCCGCCGATATTGAAGACTTGCCCGACGACCTCTTCTTTGCCGGCCAAACGGATCACCGCGTCCACCACATCGCTCACATAGGTGAAGCAGCGGGACTGTGTACCGTCGCCGTAGACGGTGATTGGTTGGCCGGCCAACGCCTGGCGCACGAACGTGGGCAACACCATGCCGTAGCGACCGGTCTGGCGCGGCCCCACCGTGTTGAAAAAGCGTACGATGATCACCGGCAGTTTGCGCTCTTTCCAATAGGCCAGCCCCAGAAATTCGTCAATTGCCTTGGAGCAGGCGTAGCTCCACCGTCCTTTGTGGGGTGCGCCAATGACCAGATCGCCATCCTCCCGAAAGGGTTGGTCGGTGCTCTTGCCGTAGACCTCGGATGTGGAAGCGATGAACACCTTTTTGCGTTTCTTGCTGGCCATTTCCAACACGACTTCGGTGCCACGAAGGTTCGTCTCGATGGTCCGCACGGGACTTTCCACCACCAGGCGCACACCGACCGCAGCGGCCAGATGGTAGATCACGTCCGCGTAGTCCACCAGTTCTGCTAACACCGGTCCGTTCATGACGGTGTCAATTGTATAGTGAAAACGGTCGAAGGGTTTGAGGTGGGCGATGTTGGCAATGCTGCCCGTGGAGAGGTCATCGATGACGTGGACCGTGTCTCCGCGTGCCAGCAAAGCTTCGGCCAGGTGCGAACCGATGAACCCTGCGCCGCCGGTGATCAGTACTTTCATGGGATTGCTCCTAATCTGTTGTGAAAACAGTCGTCAGTCGTCAGTAGCCAGTTGTCAGACGCTGGCCACGCGACGCTTAGAAGTTCAACTTCTCCGAGAAGTTGAACTTCTCGGCCAAACGCATATTCCGACGCTCGACGCTCCACGTGTCATTCATCATTCTGCGTTCATCGTTCCGCCGATGTGCTGCCACGCCCGTTCGATCTGTGTGCGTATTGCGGAGGGCGCAGTCCCTCCCGGCACGTCCCGCGCTGCGACCGAGCGACGGGCATCGAAAACGTCCACCACGTCGGCGTCGAAGTAGGGCGATTCCGACTGGAAGGCAGATACCGGCAGCTTGCCGAGGGGAACGGCTTCGATTTCGGCGCGGCGCACCAGCCGGCCGACGATGGCATGGCTTTCACGGAAGGGGACGCCCCGTCGCACCAGGTAGTCGGCCAGGTCCGTGGCCAGCATGGCATCGTCCAGAGCGGCGGCCATTTGCGCGGGGCGGGGACGCAGGGTGGCGACCACGCCGGCCAGTACGGGCAAGGTCAGCGACAGTGTGTCAATCGTGTCGAACAGCGGCTCTTTGTCCTCTTGCAGGTCTTTGTCGTATGCCGACGGGAGGCCCTTGACGGTGACCAGGAGGGAAACGAGATTGCCGATCAAGCGGCCACATTTACCGCGCGCCAGTTCCAGCGAATCGGGGTTCTTCTTCTGGGGCATCAGGCTGGAGCCTGTGGCGTAGGCATCGTCTATCTCCAGGAAGCCGAACTCGGTGGAGGCGTAGAGAATTACATCTTCTGCCAGGCTGCTCAGGTGTGTGCCGAGGATAGCCCCCCCGCTCAAGAATTCGAGGATGAAGTCGCGGTCGGCGACGGCGTCCAGGCTGTTTTCGCTGATGGCGTCGAAGCCCAGTTCGCGGGCCAGGAATTCGCGGTCGATCCCCAGCGCATTGCCGGCCAGCGCGCCGGCACCGAGCGGGCACACACTGACCCGGCACCGCACGTCACCCAACCGCTCCCGGTCCCGCTGGAGTTTCCAGAAGTAGGAGAGCAGCCAGTGGGCGTAGAGGATCGGTTGGGCGTGTTGCAGGTGCGTATAGCCGGGCATCAGCAGGCCGGGGTGGACCTCGGCTTGCATCAGCAATGCGCGCTGGAGGGCGGTTACTTGTTCGCCCAGCCGGTCAACCTGTTCGAGCAGGTAGAGGCGTACATCGGTGGCCACCTGGTCGTTGCGGCTGCGGCCCGTGTGCAATTTGCCCGCCACCGGCCCGGTCAGCTCGTACAACCGGCGTTCGACGGCTGTGTGGATGTCTTCGTCCCCGCGTTGTATGGCGAATGTGCCGGCGGCGAACTCCTCCCGCACCCGAATCAGTCCGGCGACGAGCCGGTCGCGCTCCTCCGTAGAAATCAGGCCGGCGCGGGCCAGCGCTTTGGCATAGGTCATGCTCCCCCGAACGTCTGCGTCGTACAGTCGCCGGTCGAAGCCAATCGAGTCGTTGAATTGTGCCATCAGCGCATCGGGGGGCTTGTCAAATCGTCCTCCCCAGAGTTTGTGCGAGACGGGTTGTCGTGTCGAATCGTGGGATTCTTTCATGGTGATGGTATTATACATCACGACCGGTCATTTGTCATGTTGGCGGGGCGCGCATCACGCATCACGTTTTACCTGACACGTGACACGTGACACCTGACACCTTATTTTCATAACAGTCACCGGCCGGCGTGTGCGAATAACGCCGGCGCCCCCCCGGTGTGCAGGAAGACGACCGTGTGCTCGGAGGTGAGCTCGCCGCGCCGGATACGGTCTATCAGGCCGGCCAACGCCTTGCCGGTGTAGACCGGATCCGCAAAGAGGCCCTCGGTTTGCGCCAGCAGGCGAATCGCTTCTGTGCCCTCCGCTGTGGGGATGCCGTACCCTTGGCCGATGTAGCCACCGTAGACGACGACCTGTTCCGGCGGCACATCGGCTTCCACGCCGACCAGAGCGAGTGTTTCTTGGGCCAGCCGGCGGACGCGCACGCGACATTCGTCCAGTGGCCGGCTCACGGTGACGCCGCAGACCCGATAGCCGGCCCGGTAGGCGACGGCGCCGGCCAGCAACCCGGCCTGCGTGCCGCACGACCCCGTGGCACAAAAGACGTGTGTGGGTTGTATGCCTCGCTCGAAGAATTGTGTCTCCATCTCCAGCGCACAGACCACATAGCCGGCATCGCCCAGGGGGACAGCACCACCTCGCGGGATCGCGTACGGGATCCGCCCCTCCTCTCGCAAATTGGCACAGACGACCTCCAGGGTACGATCGACGCTGGCTCGTTCGCGCTTGCCGGTATATATGAGCGTTGCCCCCAGTATTCCGTCGAGCAGCAAATTGCCCTGCGTTTCCGCCGGCGGGTCGCCGTAGAAGACCAGCACCGGGTGCAGTCCCAGTCGTCGGGCTGCGGCCGCGGTCATGCGGCAGTGGTTCGATTGCGGTCCGCCGGCCGTGACCACCGTATCCGCTCCCCCGGCCAGTGCGTCGGCGAGCAAGAACTCCAGCTTGCGCGCTTTGTTGCCCCCCATGCCCAAGCCGGTCAGGTCGTCCCGTTTGATCAGGATGCGCGGGCCGCCCAGGGTCTCCGTCAAGCGGGGTGCGTCTTGTAGCGGCGTAGGCAGCGTGGCCAAGCGAATGCGCGGAATCGTAGATAGTCGCATCTGGTTCTCTCCTGCTTTGAAAACAGACGACGGGTTTCGAGTTTCGGGTTTCGAGTTTTGAGTTGCGTGTTGCGTATTCCGTCGCTCCCCGCACCACGCATCACGCTATACGCTCTCCGCTCCACGTTCCCCCTTCGTCATGGCCACCACGCGGTCCACGAATTCGCCACACAGGCCGGTATGCCGGCGATAGTCGAAGAGGTCTTCGATTTCCTCCGGCGCGAGATGGGCGCGTAACTGTTCGTCCTCCAGCAGGGCGTCCTTCAGCGGCCGGCCGGCCTCGAAGGCGCGCATGGACCGTTCGTAGACGATTTCGTGCGCGGTTTGCTTGCCGATTCTTTGGGCCAGGGTCAGCATCACCGCCTCGGAGAGGATGTAGCCTTGCGTCGCCTCCAGGTTGGCCCGCATCCCGGCCGCATCCACGTCCAAGTGGGTACACATCTGTTTCGTCAGGCGGAGCATGGCCCCGGCCATCACGCAAACCGGTCCGATGACGGCCCACTCCGATTTCCAGGCGCGGCCATCCCGTTCATGATCGTGTACGAGGCTCTCGGTCAACACGGCGACATTGTGGCGGATCAGGCGGGCGAGCGTGCCCAGGTGTTCGGATATTTCGGGGTTGCGTTTGTGCGGCATGGTGATGCTGCCGACGGTGCCGCGCACGAACCCTTCGCGCACCTCGCCAATGTCGGAGCGTTGCAGGTTGTAGATCTCGTGGCCGATCTTATCGCAGGTGCCGGCGATGAGTACCAGCAGGGAGAAGAATTCGGCCCAGGTGTCTCGTGCCGTGTTCCAGACGATGTCCGGGGGGCGCAAGCCCAGCTTGGCAAAGAAGTGTTCCTGCAACGCGAAACCTACGTCGCCGAACGAAGAGAGGGAGCCGACGCCGCCGGCCAGCTCGCCTACTTCCAGGCGAGGGCGCACGGCGCGCAGGCGTTCCCGGTGGCGGGCGATTTCGCGCACCCACACGGCCACCTTGAACCCGAAGGTGATAGGCAGGCCGGCCTGTCCGTGTGTGCGTCCCACCATCACGGTATCGCGGTGCGTCTCGGCCAGGTCCACGAGGATGGCCTCGATCTCGCGCAGGTCGCGGAAGAGGATGTCCCACGCCTTGAGCAGCGCGATGCTGTACCAGGTATCTACGATGTCTTGGACCGTTGCGCCGTAGTAGACCCATTCGCCGGCCTCCCCGCGACAGAGCTTCTTCAGCTCACGGATCAGGCCCATCGTGGAATGGCCCGTTTCGCGGTACCCCTGGCGCAGGGCTGCCATGTCCAGATTCTCGACCTTGCAGATGCGGGTGATTTCCAGGGCAGCGTCTTTGGGGATCAGGCCGACTTCGGCCTGGGCCTGGGCCAACGCAGCGATCACATCGAGCCAGCCTTGTGTTTGGGGCACATCGTCGAAGATGGCGCGCATTTCGTCGCTGCCCCACGCGTCGCGGTAGATCAGCGAGTCGATGATATGTGTGGACATTATGACCTCCTGTGTCTTTCCCCTTCCAACGTTTGAAAGCATACGTATGTAGCCATGCTGTTCAGTTATACCACGAAACGGCAGCCTTGTCAAAGGGTCGAATGAATGGGCTTGCGCAGCGGTTCGCTGCAAGCCCCGATTGGTTTGCCTTGTTGTTCGTTTGAGGGTATACTGATAGCGCAGATAATCTGCAATATCAGAAATACGGAAAGGAGCGACCGATGACAATGACAGTTCAGGTGCGGCAGAGGGGAACGCTTACGCTTCCGGCTGCATTGCGTGAGAAGTATCGTATCCGTAGGGGGGACACCTTTCGTCTCGTGGACCTCGACGGTATCTTTGTGCTGACGCGGATGGTGCCCATGGTGCCGGAGTTGGCCCGTGAAATAGAGAAAGCACGTCTGGCGGCCGGCCTGAGCACAGAGGACTTACTCAACAATCTGCGTGAGCAACGAGAGCGGTATTACCAGGAAAAATATGGTGATGAGCGGACCGCATAGCCCGCGTGTGTTCGTGGATGCGGATGTGCTCTTTGCTGCTGCTGCGTCTCCCAGCAAGCACAGTGCCAGCTTGGTCGTCTTGCGCATGGCGGAGATCACACTAATCAAAGCGATTGCATCAGAGCAAGTGATTGTAGAGGTCGAACGCAATCTTGCTGAGAAGTTGCCTCAGGCACTTCCCACATTTCGGCTGATTGTGGACCGGTCCTTGCACATGGTTTCTGATCCTCAACGGGAAGACCTCGTGCCTTTCGTCGGCATGGCTGACCCCAAGGACCTGCCGATTTTGGTCGCAGCGATGCAGGCAGCGTGCCCGTGGTTGCTTACTTTCAATCAGCGCCACTTTCAGCCGGGACACCCAGACGTTACCGTTCTGCGCCCGGGTGAATTTGTATCGCGTGTGCGTATGTTGCTCACGGATATACAGCCCTGACGCCCTGCTCTTCATCCCCGTTCCGCATAGGCCAGCGTTCTAGCTCGCGTCACCAACTCCTCTTCAACTTGTTGCAGCTTCATTGTCATACCCTCTTGCCAACGTACAGCTTCGTCGGTGCGCCGGCGACATTCGCGGATCATCTCGCGCACCGGCCCCGGCGCTGCCCCCCCCAGCCCCACGCGGGCGTTCACCAACGCGTGCGGGTCCAGCGCGCCGGCGACGACTCCGGCAGATAACCCCAGCGCATGGCCGACCATCGCGCGCGCGGCTTCGTCTACCATCGCCGGCGTGATTGCGGTGGCGGGCACACTACGGTCCAGCGCGTTGCGTACAACAAGGCCGACAATCTCGTGGGCCGTGCGGAAATCCAGGCCGGTTTCCTGCATGATCACATCGGCCAGGTCGGTGGATTGGGCGTAGCCCTCGGCTGCGCGCCGGGCCATCAGTTCGGTGTTGACCGAGAGGCCCTGCAACACGCCGGCCATCAGTCGAACGGCCTGCGTCGCGCGCTCCACGGCGAGAGGCAGTTCCCCGTACGCAAAGATGCGATTGTCCACTTGACCAGACGGCGTCTGTCCGTAGGCGGCCATGCTCGCCGTTTTGCCGATCAGATTGGCGGTGACCCCCCGCACGTAGGCCAGCGAGTAGGGGTTCTTCTTCTGGGGCATGATCACGCTGGTGCGGGTGTGCCGGTCGGCCAGCTCGATCAGGTTGAATTCGCGTGTGGTCCAGATTTGCAAGTCCTCGGCCAGCCGGTCCACGTTGATCAGGGCGGCGACGACAGTGCCGCTGACCTCGATGGGGCCGTCGGCCTGCCACATAGCGTCTCGCGTGTTGACAGTGACCCCGTCGAAGCCGAGCAATTCGGCCAGCCGCCGGCGGTTCAACGGCAGGCGGGACCCATTGATGCTGCCCGCGCCGCCCGGGCCGGTGTTCACCCGCCGGAACAGGCCTAGCAAACGGTCGAAATCGCGCAGGACGGGGTAGGCGAAGGCGAGCAGGTAGTGGGCAAGCGTGGTGGGGTGGGCGTGTTGCAAGTAGGTGTAGTCCGGCATGATTGTGTCTACGTGCTCGCCGGCCCGTCCGGTCAGGGCCCGGCTGTAGGCTGCGAGCGCAGCGACCAGGTCGAGGAGGCGGTTACGCAGAGCGATGAGGTAGGCAATGGTGCTGGCCTCCCGGCGGGGACGGCCGGCGTGCAGCCAGCCGGCAACATCGGGCACGCGCTGCTTGAGCAATCGTTCGCGGCTGTTATAAACATCGCCGAGGGCTACGTCGAGGGGAATCTCGTCCAGCGGCGTGTCGTGCAGCTCCAGCAAGGCGGCCAGAAGGGGGCCACCGGCCTCGCGCGGCACCACTCCCACCTCCAGCAGCATGAGCAAGTGGGCTATGTCGGCCAGGCTCAACCCCCGGTAGAGGATGGGCGCATCTTTCAATTCAAAGCGGTAGGCCGATTCAACCAGTTCCGGTGCAGCCGTCTCGCGCAGGCGACTGCCCAGTCCGAGGTAGTCGCTTTCCCCTTTTTTCGACATTAGACCCCCCCGCATGATTTTAGATTTTAGCTTTGCGATTTTGGATTGGCATGGTTCGTACTGCGTGTTGCGTATCGCGTGTTGCCCATTGGCCGTTGCCCCCTGCCCCCTACCCATTGGCCGTTGACCATTGCCTACCGTCCATACACCCACAAGACGACTTGTGGCGTGATGCGTGCTTCCGTTAGGGCAGCCATTGCCAGCAGGGGGAGCACCAGCAAGACAAACACTTTGACAAAATCTGCGGCGGCCTGGATCAGGGCCTCGCCGGCGGTGGAGTCTTTCGGCGGAGCCATCAGTACGGCCCCCAGTCGGAAGGCGAAGGCAGTGGCGATGACCGCGGCCGGCACTTCCAGCCAGCCGTGCGGCAGGATGAAGGCGGCCAGGAAAGTCCAGGGGTTGCCCCCCACGATCGAGACCTGGGCAGCCAGGAATCCCACCATGGTCATCGGAGCCAGCAGCAGGATGAGCGTTAGCGCGCCAAACGAGAGGGGGGCGAGCAACGCCCCCAGCAGGAGCACACGCATATTGTGCAAGAAAATGGCGCGCGTGCTGATGGCCGGCAGCCAACTCCAACCGGGTGTTACCGGTGATCCCTGTGCCTGCAAAATTCTATCGGTCAAATGGTCCAGCGGTATAATGCCCTGGGGGAGGGGATAGCGCCAGGCATAATAGGCCCCCAGTCCCACCCCGGCGGCCAGCATGAGGGCCGCCACACCCAATGTGGAGCGCTCCCGCCAAAGCAAGCGAGGCAGGTCATGGCGATAAAGAGCCAGCAGCCGTCGCCACCAGGGGACAGGTTCCGCGTTCGTATCGCCGTGGGTGGGAGATCCGCTGCGCAGAAAGTCCCGGAAGGACCGTGCGATGTGCCCCAGGTTCAGGTTGTCCATTCCGCGCGAGAGAATCTCCTCGCGGTTGAAGGTGCGCACACCGGCACGGACGAGGGCCAAGTCGGCGACGACCAGGATCAGGAGAATGTACCAGAGCATATCGAATCGTCCCCAGAACATGAGGATGCTTTCGGTCTGTACGAGCAAGGCCATGGGGACGATGATGAAACTAGCCAGCAGATTGGCTGCGCGTACGCTTGTTGTGTGACTGGAGACGACGACGGCTCCGGCGACCATCACCAGTCCTTCCATCGCCGTAAGCAGAGAGACTTGCACCAGAATTTGGGGGGTGGGGTGGTAGCGCAGGTTCCACATCACACT
Source organism: Chloroflexota bacterium (assembly GCA_013151955.1). Classification (GTDB taxonomy): domain Bacteria; phylum Chloroflexota; class Anaerolineae; order Ardenticatenales; family JAADHH01; genus JAADHH01. The sequence continues at coordinate 1,735 of JAADHH010000048.1, read as the reverse complement.
GACCAGGTACAGAGCCATGCCGATGTAGCTGGCCACCAACGGCAGGAGCACGGCCGCCAGTAGCTTTCCCAAGTACAGTTCGGCATCGGAGATGGGCGTGCTCAGCAACGGTTCCAGGCTATAGCGTTCCTTTTCGCCGACGAACGTTTCCAGGGCGATGACCAGAGAGAAGGAGATCGGAAAGAAGCCCACCACCATCAGGCCAAAGGGAATCATGTGCGTAGAAATGATCACGGCGTTGTACTGGCGCAAGAAGTTTTCCACGAGCAGGGCGGTGGTGTTCATAAGGAAGGGGAAGCCCAGGGTAAGCAGGAGGATCGGGGCGACGATGCGCCAATCGCGCAAGCTGTCGCGCATCTCGCGCCGCATGATCGTGGAGACGGCGGTCCTATTCATTGCCGGCGCGTTCCTCTTCCACGATGCGCAGATAAACGGTTTCGAGGTGTTGTTCCAGTTCACCTATGGCGACCACTTCATGGCCCGCTTCGGTCAGGCGGCGGACGATGCGCGGGTTGACCTCCTGGGCCCGTGCTGCGCGATAGCGGAACCACGTTTCGCCATGATCAACGATCTCCACCAAATCGGTCACGCGAGAAAGGAACCCGTCTATGGACTGCGTCAGCCGCACTTCGGTGAGGGGATCGCCCAGCAGGCGATGTTTCAACTCGGCCGGCGTACCCAAGGCCACGATCTTTCCCCGGCGAATGATGGCGATGCGGTCGGCGAGCGTTTCGGCTTCGGCCAGGTTGTGGGTGCAGAGCAAAATCGTGCGACCCTCACGGCGCAGCGCGGCGATGGCATCGCGGACCTGTTTGGCGCTCTGCGGGTCCATCGCCGAGGTCGGCTCGTCGAGGAAGAGGACGTGGGGGTCGTGGATCATCGCGCGGATGAGGGCCATCTTCTGTTGCATGCCTTTGGAAAACTCGCCCATGCGGTGGTCGCGGGCATCCCACAGGCCGAATTGTCGCATGAGTTGCTCGGAGCGTTGGCGGATGTGGCTGGCCTGCATCTCATGGAGTTGGCCGAAAAAGGCCAGGTATTCGGGGGGGCGCATGCGCTGGTACAGGCCGGGGAACTCGGTCAGCAGGCCGACCAGGTGGCGTACGGTTTGCGCTTCGGCCACCGTGTCGTGGCCGGCGATGCGGGCCTGGCCGGCGGTGGGGCGCAGGATGGCCGCCAGGCAGCGCACGGTCGTCGTCTTGCCGGCACCGTTGGGCCCCAGCAGCGCCAATACTTCCCCTTCGGCAACGTGCAGGTCCACGCGATCCACGGCCGTGAAAGTCCCGAACCGTTTGGTGAGGCCGTGGGCCTCAACAACTGCGTGGATGGTCATACGTCCGCCTCTTCTCGTCCGTCGTCGATATCGCCTTGTGTGCCGGTTTCTACGAACTGTCGCCGCCGGGCTTGCTCGCATTGTAGTATATCACGTTTTCAGGAGAATGACAATAGGAATTCTGGGGCTCTGGGGCCGATTTCGCCCAAGAACGAGAAGTTCAACTTCTCTGAGAAGTTGAACTTCTAACTTCAAGAATGGTTCAGAGCAAATCGAGGATGGCCGGCAGGTTGCGGATGGCGGGGCAATCGAGCGCGGGGATCTCGCCGTCGCGCACGATGAGCACCGGAGTGATGCCGGTGGCAGTTGCCCCGATCACGTCCAGGGGGTAGGCGTCTCCGATGTAGACTGCCTCTTCCGGCGTCAGCCCGCCGCGCGCCAAGGCCATATAGAAAACCGCCG
>JAADHH010000124.1 GCA_013151955.1 Chloroflexota bacterium | reverse complement strand
CTCGTTTAGCTGCCGCAGGGCAGCTTCGCCCCACGTAGCCGCGAATTCATTCGCCAGGCGTTCGAATGTGACATTGTCAAACTACTCAGGCTTCCGTGGCTAGCGGTTGAAACCACGCCTACCACCGCAAAGTCGGCCTTCACCGACTGGAGATCGAACCGACGGCGGTCGGTTTTGCAACGGTAGCCGCGAATTCATTCGCCAGGCTGAGTAGTAACATTGAATGAGAAATCTGTGCCTCCGTATGGTTGGCTGGCCTGGTTACGTATAGAGCGTAATTTCTTGAGGCTGGGTAGCAGCTTGGTTGCGCTTTTCCTGGCGGTGGCTCAGCGCTTCCAAGGTGACCGCGTTGAGTACCCGGTCCGTTGCTTGCTTGACATCGTACCACACATCGCGGATGGCACAAATATCATAGAGACTGCAATCCTGGATGCCTTCTTCCACGCAGTCGCGCGGGGCCGTTGGGCCTTCCAAGGCGCGAAGAGCCTCGGCCAAGTTGATTTCCGCCGGAGGTCGCGAAAGCTGATGCCCTCCCTGTGGCCCACGAATGCTTTGAATAAGACCTGCGCGACGCAAGATGATCAGGAGTTGGTTTAGATAGTTCTCTGGAATCTGCTGCCGGTCCGCGATCTGGCTGCTTTGCAAGGGGCCTTTCCCATAGTACCGGGCCAACTCCAACAGCGCGCGTGTCCCATACTCTCCTTTTGTCGATATCTTCACACAACTCTCCCTGCTAGTCTGCTTCCAGTTGTCAGTAGCTAGTCGTCAGTCGTCAGAACGTGTTGCGTGTTGCGTCGCCACCGGCTCGACGCGATTTTCATCGTTGGTAGCGCGCAATCGCTCATGGGCACTCTTCGAACTGAGCTTGAACGGCTCGCCTTGTTTATCAATCTACTTAACAATATACCACAACCCCTGTGCTTTGTCAAATTGATAAGGGAGAACCCAATCTTCCCTTGCCGTTTCCCTGCCGTTGCGCTATAATGTACTGGGAAAGGTTTCCAAAAACAGTAGGCCAACCGGAGTAACCGAAAAAAGGGTAAGCCATGAAATCATTACTGAAAGAACTACACATCGAGGAGATCAACCCCGGTGCCTGCACCGGGCCCGACGGCTGGATCGAAGACCCGAACGGTGAGAAACTGGTCTCGTACAACCCGACAAACGGCGACCCAATCGCCGGCGTCATCCAGGCCACCGCGACGACGTACGACCGCGTAGTGCGCCGGGCGGCCACAGCGTTCCAGAAATGGCAAACTGTTCCCGCCCCCAAGCGAGGCCTGGTGATCCGCGATCTGGCCAACGCCACGCGCGCGATGAAAGAACCGCTGGGTGAACTGGTCACCCTGGAAATGGGCAAGATCAAAGTCGAGGGGATGGGCGAAGTGCAAGAGATGATTGACATCTGCGACTTCGCGACCGGCCTATCGCGACAGTTGTACGGACTGTCCATGCACTCCGAGCGGCCCAGCCACCGCATGTACGAACAGTGGCACCCCCTCGGTCCCACCGGCATCATCACCGCGTTCAACTTCCCGGTCGCCGTGTGGGCGTGGAATGCGGCCATCGCGGCCGTATGCGGCGACACGATGCTCTGGAAGCCTTCGCCCGTCACCCCCCTGACGGCCATCGCCGTCCAACATATCGTCAACCGGGTCGCCGCGGACCACGGACTTGATGGGGTGTTCAACATCGTCATCGGCACAAACCAGGAAGTGGGCCAGCAGATGATCAACGACCGGAGGTTGCCGCTGATCAGCTTCACCGGTTCCGTCCGCGTGGGCCGGCATGTCGCACAAACCGTGGCCGGCAGGCTGGGACGTACCATCCTGGAGTTGGGGGGCAATAACGGCATCATCGTCGCCGAGGACGCCGACCTGGACCTGGCGGTACGGGCGATCCTGTTCGGAGCCGTCGGCACGGCCGGCCAGCGCTGCACGACAACCCGGCGCGTCATCGCACACAAGCAGGTCGCCACAGAACTGGCCACGCGTTTGGTGCAGGCCTACCGGCAAGTGCGCATCGGTGATCCGATGAAAGCCGGCACCCTGATGGGCCCGCTGATCGACAAGAAAGCAGTCGAAAACATGATGGCTGCGCTACAGACGGCCCAGGCCAATGGCGGGGAGATTATCACCGGCGGAAAGCACCTACCGGAGATGGGGCCTCATTTCGTCGAACCGGCCATCGTCAGGATGCCGAGGCAGACACCCCTGGTCTGCGACGAAACATTCGCCCCCATCCTCTACCTCATGGAGTACGAAACGCTGGATGAGGCCATCGCCATACACAACGACGTACCACAGGGACTCTCCAGCGCGATTTTTACAACGAATCTGCTGACGGCGGAACGGTTTCTGGCCGGCACCGGATCGGACTGCGGCATCGCCAACGTCAACATCGGCACGAGTGGCGCGGAAATCGGCGGCGCGTTTGGTGGCGAAAAGGAGACGGGGGGTGGCCGCGAGGCCGGCTCCGATGCCTGGAAGGGCTACATGCGCCGGCAGACGAGCACCATCAACTGGTCTTCGGAGCTGCCCCTGGCGCAGGGAATCGAATTTGGGTAGGCACGCGGTCCCTGTCAGCCCGCGGCCAAGCGCCGGCTCCGCTGCTCCAGCAATTCCTCCAGCGCGGCGATATCCTCGGCGGAAAGGGCCCAATCGCCGGCCGGTGCCGTCTCCTCGATCTGGTCGGGACGCCGTGCGCCGACAATCGCGGCCGTCACGGCCGGCCGGCGCAGCACCCAGGCGATCGCCAGTTGGGCGAGCGTCCGCCCGTTTCGTTCGGCGATGGGCCGCAACGACTGCACAAAGTCCAAGTTTGCACTGAACGCGGGCTCCTGGAAGTGACGGTCGCGCGTGCGCCAGTCATCTTCGGGCAGGCTCGCCAAGCGTTCCCTGGTGAACTTGCCGGTGAGCAGACCCGCTTGCATGGGGCTGTAGACAATCACGCCGATGTTGTTGGCTTCGCAGAACGGCAATAGTTCCGCTTCGATGCCGCGCACAAACATACTGTACGGGGGTTGGAGCGAGGCGACGGGGTGAATAGCCTGTATGCGCTGCAAGTGCTTGATGCGAAAGTTGCACACGCCGCCGTAACGCACCTTTCCCTCCCGAATCAGGTCGGC
>JAADHH010000093.1 GCA_013151955.1 Chloroflexota bacterium | reverse complement strand
CGCTGGCGGACGCGGTACGGGGGACGAAGGACTACGCCGGGGTGACCGGCAACATCACTTGCGACGACAAGGGGGACTGCGGGACCGGTACAGTGGTGGTCAACGTGGTCAAGGACGGCAAGTGGCAGAAAGTCGGCGGCGAAGCCGCAGCCCTTCCCGACTTGGGTGGCAAAGAAATTATCGTAGCCGTCGAGAACGCCTACCCGCCCTATAACTTCATCGACCCCAAGACCAAAAAGGGTTCCGGCTGGGACTACGACGCCTGGACCGAGATCTGCAAGCGGCTGAACTGCACGCCCAAATTCACCGAAGCGGCGTGGGATGGTATCTTCGAAGCGGCCGCGGCCGGACAGTATGACGTGGTCGCCGATGGCGTGACGATCACGGACAAACGCAAAGAGGTGGTCGCTTTCTCCGACCCGTACATGACCTACGGACAGGTTGTCCTGGTGCGGGCCGACGAAAAAGACATTACCGACAAAGATACCCTCGTAGCAGCCAAGGATAAGCTCGTGGGCGTCCAACTGGGTACCACAAACGAAGATACGGCCAAGAGCCTGGTCGGCGAGGGTCGCATCAAGGCCTTCGATACGTTTGATTTGGCCGTGGTCGCGCTGATGTCCGGAGACGTAGACGCTGTGATCATCGATAGCACGGCAGCTTCCGGCTTCATCGCCCAGAACAAGGGCAAGCTCAAGATCGCCGGTGACATGTTCACGAGTGAGCAATTGGGCTTCGTCTTCCAGCAAGGGAGCGACTTGATTGCCCCGACCAACGCGGCGCTGGCTGCTATGAAGGCCGACGGCACGTTGGACGCACTGTACACGAAATGGTTCGAGGAATACCAGCCGGCGAAAGAAGAGGCTCCGGCAGAGCCGGCCGCTGGTGATCCCGCCGCCGGTGAGACACTGTTCAAATCGGATACGATCAACGGCAATCCGGGGTGTAACACCTGCCACTCTCTGAAACAGGGGGAGACAAAGGTAGGGCCCTCGATGGCCGGTATCGCTACCGATGCAGCGGGTGATGCCAAAGAGGCCGGGCTGAGCACCGAGGACATGCTGAAGCAAATGATCACTGATCCAAACGCTGAAATCGCCGGAGGCTTCAAGGCGGACGTCATGCCGAAGGATTTTGGTCAGAAGCTCACACCACAGCAACTCAACGACATCGTTGCTTACCTCATGACGCTGACGGAAGAAGAGACGCCGGCTGAAGGTAGTAGCGAAGGTGGGAGTGGGGCTGTTGCATTGCCGCCGGCACCGGACGTGGCCACTGTTGCGCCCTTGTTTGCCAAGGGAAATTGCGGCACTTGCCACACGATAACCGGTATCGAAGGAGCAGCCGGTACCATTGGGCCGCCCCTCTGCGGTATTGCTGGAGAGGTCCGCGCGGGTGAAGATAGCCTCGAGGACGTCAATACAGCCATCGTGGACCCCAACGCCGAAATTATGGAAGGGTACGCGGCGAATATCATGCCTACGAACTATGGCAAAACTTTCACCGCCGAGGAAGTCAATACAATGGTGGCCTTTATCGTCAACCTGCAGTGCAAATAGTAGTTAGGTTTTACGGGGGCGGCCTTCGGGCCGCCCTCAATTCTTTTGTCATGCCCCCTCGATGAAAGGGACATACCATTGACAACAACAAACTCCGGGCCAGACCATCCTTCTGGTAAGTTGTCTGCTTGGTCTGACCCCATGCAGAACATGCCTTGGTGGGCGCTGATTCTGGCGTTATTGGGACTGTTCTTACTTTTTCAGATTCTTAACAACGAAGATTATCACAGAGCCTTTGTCTTCTTGCTGGCCGGCATCCGGCTGACGGTCATCATTACGCTGACGGCATACGTCGTGGCCGCGACGATTGGACTGATCGCCGGCCTGGGCCGGGTCTCCGACCATCTCATTCCATATACGATCTCGACCCTTTACGTGGAACTCATCCGCGGTGTGCCCATGCTGGTACAACTGATCTATGTCGCCTTCGTGGTCGTGCCGATGGGCATATCGGCGATCAACGGGCTGGGGGGCTGGATCTTGCACGTGCCGGCACTGGCCGGGACGTTGCACGGGCCGGCCCAGTGGATGGTCGAACGGAGCATCCGCAACGTGGACATGACCACACGCGGTATCATTGGCCTGGCTATCGGCTACGGTGCCTACGAAGCAGAAGTGTACCGTGCCGGCATCCAGTCCATTGAAAAAGGGCAAATGGAAGCGGCCCGCTCGCTGGGGATGAACTACTTCCAGGCCATGCGTTATATCATTCTCCCCCAGGCAATCCGGCGTGTCTTGCCTCCCCTGGGCAACGATTTCATCGCCATGCTCAAAGACTCTTCCCTGTTGTCCGCATTGGCCGTCCGGGAACTTACCCAACTCGGTAAACTGAACCGCGCAAGTACGTTCCGCACATTTGAAACCTGGAACACGGTAACCTTCCTCTACCTGACCATGACCGTCCTGCTCTCCATGCTCGTAAAATTGCTGGAAAGACGGTTGGCGATTGACTGATGGATGCGTGTTGCGTGGAGCGGAAGTAGGGAGTAGGGAGCAGGGAGTATGGCACCCGACACACAACGTGCAACGCGTTTCATACAGCAACGGGAGAAAAATGTGAACGAGCCTGCCCAAGAGCCGATCATCATTGTCGAAAGTGTCTACAAACGATTCAAACGTGTCCATGCGCTGAGCGATGTATCCCTCACCGTTCAGCAAGGAGAGGTCGTGGTCGTCGTTGGGCCGAGCGGATCGGGAAAGAGCACGCTCCTGCGCTGTTTGAACCATCTGGAATCGGTGGACGGTGGTCGCATCATTGTGGACGGCATTCACCTTACCGACAAGGCCACGGACATCAACCAGGTTCGGGCAGAAATCGGGATGGTATTCCAACAGTTCAACCTCTTTCCTCACCTGACCGTCCTGGAAAACATCGCCCTTGCGCAGCGCGTGGTCCGCAAACGGGGTGACGAAGAGAGCGAACAGGTCGCCCGTGACCTGCTGGACAAGGTGGGCATCCCCGAAAAAGCCTCGAACTATCCCAGCCAACTTTCTGGGGGACAACAGCAGCGGGTGGCCATCGCGCGCGCTCTGGCCATGAACCCCAAGATCATGTTGTTCGACGAACCGACCTCGGCCCTGGACCCTGAAATGATCAAAGAAGTCCTGGACGTTATGTTGGCACTGGCCCAGGAGGGGATGACCATGGTCGTTGTGTCTCACGAAATGGGGTTCGCAAAGGCGGCCGCCGACCGCACCATCTTCATGGACGAGGGCCGGATCATCGAGGTCGGTGTTCGTGACCAACTTTTCACCGCCCCGACTCACGAAAGAACGAAACTTTTTTTGAGCAAAGTTTTGCACTAATGTGGTTATTTTTCAACTTGCCCTATACACAAAAATATGATAAAATAGTAACCGTCTGGTGAAGAACTATTTTACGCCAAAAGGAGAGTCTCTCTCTTGAGAAACAGACGGCGCATTGGGTTGATCACAGCACTGCTCCTGGTCAACATCGTAATCTATGCCCTCGATGGCTTGGTGTGGAACGGCACGATTTCTGTATCGGGCGGGCTGGCCGGCTGGGCACCCCGCCGCGCGGTGGCCGAGGTCGTCGTCACGGTAACGGTCAGTGAAGCGGCCACATCCCCCGTACCGGCCACTTCGACGCCTTCCCCCTATCCTACGAAGACCCCGCGTGCGACTGTGCTGCCGGCCCGGAGTTCCCCAAACCCGCCGGTGCGCACACACACAGTCCAACCGGGCGATACGCTCTACAGCATAGCGGCGCAATACGGTTGGGATATTGGCACGCTGGTCAGGGCCAATCATCTTGCGAATCCGAATGCTGTCTATGTGGGCCAGCAGCTCATCATTCCCTATCCGCCGACGGCGACCCCCTCTCCGACGGTGGCGCCACCGACAACCACGCCAACCTATGCGCCGCCGACGGCTACAGCACACGCCAGTGATAGCACCTTGGCCGTGACCCCCACCCCGTGGCCGAGCCCGACCGGCATTTCTGGCTATGCCCCGTGGCCCTTTGGTCCAGGCCCGACGATCGATCCCCTTCCATTGCCCGAGCACATGTTCACCGTGTTGCTGTTGGGCAAGGACCAGGGCACGGCGAGTTGGCGCACCGACACAATTCTTCTGCTTTCCATAGACCCAGACACACAAAGGGCCGGATTGCTATCTATCCCGCGTGACCTGTGGGTCTCCATTCCCGGGTACGGGCAAGAGCGAATCAACACAGTGGATTTCCGGGGAGAAATTACCAAATACCCGGGCGGCGGGCCGGCACTCCTGAAACGAACGATCCGGGAAAATTTGGGGATTCCCGTACACTACTATGTGCGCATTGACTTTCGGGTATTCACCAGGATCATCAACATCCTTGGTGGCGTAGACGTGCCCGTGGACTGTGCGCTGCGAGACGTTTTCCTCGATTCCACGTCCCCCACCGGGCGGACAGCGTTGCAAGTATCTCCGGGCATGCAACACATGGATGGCGATACGGCGTTGCGCTATGCGCGCTCCCGGCACACAACCAACGATTTTGATCGGGCCCGTCGCCAACAGCAGGTGCTGAAAGCGGCCTGGAAGAAGGCTTTGAGCCTGGATCTGTTTGCGAAAGCGCCCCAACTTTGGCAAGAGTTCCACGACTCTATCAAGACAGACCTTACCCTCGGCGACGTCTTGGCCCTGGGCCGTTTCGGAACGAAGCTGCGCCCCCAAGCGATACAGAACCGGGTGATCGATTGGCGTGTGACCACAAACTGGACCACACCCATGGGGGCTATGGTGCTTTTGCCGAACCGCCCGAAGATTCACCAACTCCTTTCGGAGTATTTCACGGCGCTGCAAGCTCCTGAGCCGGCAGAGAGCGGCCCGCCGGTGCGGATGGCCGTCGAGAACGACACGGCCATGCAAGATTGGACGGAACTCGTGGCCACACGATTGCGCTGGCACGGCATGGATGTGACCATAGATACCCCGCGGGGAACGCAGCAACAGAGCACCCAACTGATTGACTACACCGGAAACACCCAAGCCATCGAGCAGGTGCGCGCAGAGTTTTCTCTGACGCCAGGGCAAGTCGTTCACCAGAAGAAGGAAAAGAGTCCCGTGGACCTGCGCTTAATCATAGGATACGACCTGCAAACTTGCAAGCGATGGTCCCCATGAAAAGGGGAGTACCAAACGCCTGGCTTCACCATCAGCTTCCCCGTTTTCAACGTCTTTCCAGGCGGCACTTTCTTTCGCTCTCTCTGGTCGTCACGTTGGAAGCGTTGCTGGAAGCCTGCCGGCCGAGCATCCCCTTTATCGGCAAACAGAACACACCGACCCCGATTTCCACAATAACACCGGTTCCCCCGCCGGCCGATATGGTGGCCCGGAGATTCCTGCAAGCGTGGCAGGACGCAGATTACGATACCATGTATGGCTTGCTTTCGCAAGGGGCCAGGAACAAGATTGACAAGGATGCCTTCGCTTCCCGGTACCGGGCTATCCAGAAGGAAGCGACCGTCACCGGCATTCGTCCTCGCCTGACGTCGGTCGGTTCGCCGGAAGGGGGCGAAGTCGAGGCAGCGTTCGAGCTGCTCCTGGAAACGCGCCTTGTGGGCGAGGTGAAGCACGACAACGTGCTGCACCTCCGGCTCGAAGCCGGAAAATGGCGCGTGGATTGGTCTCCCAGCGCAATCTTCGGTCCGTTGGGGGAGGAGAACCTCGTACATCTCTTCCCGCGCAGTTCGACGCGTGGTCAGATCTATGACCAACATGGCGAGGCCCTGGCGCGCGAGGGGGCCGTCGTTACCGTGGGGGTTGTGCCGGGGAAGATAGAAAACGAGACAGCAATGCTGGGTGTCTTGACGGCCATCTTGCCCCTTTCTGCCGCGGAAATACGCGAAAAGTATGTGGACGCGCCGCCCCAATGGTTCATCCCGGTTGGAGACATTTCCTACAAGGATAGCCAGGCCCACCTGGATGAATTGGCCAATACCCCCGGCATTTCGTTTCAGCAGAAAGCTCTCCGCGAATACCCCCAACACACCACCGCTGCCCACCTGGTTGGTTATGTGGATGCCATCAGCGGCGAAGAACTGGCCCGCCTGGGGAGTGAGGGCTATGTGGAAGGGGACCGAATCGGCAAGATGGGGCTTGAGCAGTGGGGTGAAAAATATCTTGCCGGCACAAAAGGTGGATTGTTAGCGGTGATTAGTCCAGAAGGCCAGGTGGTCGCCACACTGAAGGATCAACCGGCCATCCAGAGTCGCAGCCTGGTTACAGCGCTGGACTTGCCCCTTCAGCGCAAAGTGGAAGAGATTCTGGGCACGAACAAGGGAGCAATCGTGGTGATGGATCCGCGAGATGGTCGAATACTGGCCATGGCCAGCCGCCCCACGTTTGACCCGAACGACCTCATCAACCCGCTGAACCCCGGCCGGCGGCAAGCGGTCCTCACGATGCCGGGACAACCCCTGCTGAATCGCGCATCGCAAGGTACGTATCCCGCCGGGTCAATCTTCAAAGTCGTCAGCATGGCAGCCGCCTTGGAAAAGGGGGGATTCGTCAGTGGTAGCCCCTTTTTCTGTTCCGGTGTATGGACCAAACTTGGCATCCCCATGTATTGCTGGCTGCGCAGCGGACATGGGAACATTGACTTGTTCCAGGGCCTCATTCAATCGTGTGATGTCGTGTTTTATGAGGTCGGCCTGACGCTCAACAATCTGGACATAGACATCTTGCCGACCATGGCACGTGCATTTGGTTTGGGCCAGGAGAGCGGGTTGTGGGGCGCTGACGAGGCGGCTGGCCTGGTCCCTGACGATGCCTGGAAGATCCGCACACAGGGATACGGCTGGACGCCGGGCGATACGGTGAACATGGCCGTTGGCCAGGGGTTCTTGCTCGTTACGCCGCTGCAGATCGCTGTGTTGTTTTCTGCCATAGCCAACGGGGGGACGCGCTACCGGCCACGACTGGTCCTGCGCGCAGAATCGTCTGTGGGGGACCCGCCAATCGAATTTGCTCCCGAGGCCATGGGTACGCTGCCTGTTTCCAGTGCGCATCTAAACCTGATTCGCGATGCGTTGCGCAGAGTGACGATGGGCCCCCGTGGGACGGCGCGCTTTGCTTTTCAGGGGTTCCCGATTGCTGTGGCCGGGAAGACGGGGACGGCCCAAAACGCGGGGAAAGAGCCCCATGCCTGGTTTGTCGGTTATGCGCCGGCCGATGCCCCTGAAATTGTGGTGGTGGCCCTGTTGGAAAACGCCGGCGAAGGTTCCGTGGAGGCGGCTCCGCGTGTGCGCAAGGTTTTAGAAGCATACTTTGGCATCTCCCCGCAGCCTGCTTCATGATTCCAAGATATCCCACAGAGCGGGGCCTTCTTCTCCCCAGAAATCTCGCATCCTCTGGGCCTGCTCTAGGACGGCCTTCAAGTAGTAAGGATCGTCCGTGCGATCTGCCCGTACCTTGCACACGTCTGCGAGAGCCCACACTTGCGGCACAGGATCGCGATACTCCGGGTCCTGCACCTTGACCAAGCCACCGGGGAGCCCTTCGACAATCGTCCAGGCGAGCTGGCCATTGTAGACCCTGTCTCCCAGATGGATCATATCTCCGGCCATATCAATACCTACGTATTCTCTACCCACAACATTTTTCCTCCAACGTGCGTGCCTACAGCCCAACAAATTATACCTTTTTCTGAAAATAGGGCAACCCTTGCGGTACATCCCGCGACGTACCCCTGTCTTGACGATATTCCATTACAATGATAGAATAAGGATGATGCATCGCAGCAAACAAGCAACATTAACAAGTGGGGGAGAAGACGAAAACCATGGAGCGAATCCTGATAGCAGACGAAAGCAGACTCCACCGGGCTATGGTTTCAACCATTCTTCGTGAAGCGGGCCATTCCACGCTTGAAGCGAAAGATGGGCCATCGGCTCTCGTTCAAACATCGAATCTGGACCCTGACTTGCTCATTCTGGACTGGCTCATGCCGGGGATGAGCGGAATCGAAGTGTGTGAGCGGCTCAAGCATAACCGGATGACTCGCCACATTCCCATTCTTCTGTTTACGCTGTCCAATTCACCGGGCGAAAAAGCGCAGGCGTTGGATGTGGGGGCCGACGGATATTTGACAAAGCCTTTCTACAGGCAAGAACTGCGCGCTATCGTTGATGCTACCCTGCGTCGTCGCCACCAATTTGAGCCGCTGACCCATCTGCCGGCAAGACCTCTGATCCGCAACCAAATCGAACACTTACTCGACGACGGAGAACAATTCGCCGTTGGCCTTCTGGACATAGATCACTTCAAAGCGTACAATGATAGCTACGGTCGCGAAGCCGGCGACAAGGTAATCAAACAAGTGTCTACCATTATCCACACCTCAACGAACGGCTCCGGCGAAACAGCATTCATTGGACATTTGGGGGGAGATGATTTCATCATTGTTTGTGATCACCAGCATATAGAGAAAATCTGCGATTCAATTCAGCAATCATTTAGACAAACTGTTTCCACCTTTTACACGTCCGTGGACTATCAGCGTGGGTACGTAGAGGTTGCCGACCGAAGGGGAGACCAACATCGTTATCCTTCGATGACCCTGTCTATTGCCATCACGAGCAACCACCACCGAAAGCTGTATGATTATGCGCAAATTAGTGACATTTTGCGGGAACTAAGCACCTTCATTAAGCGACAAGGAGGAGGGCGTTGTGTCATTGATCGTCGTACTGCTTGAAGGAGCAATGTCATGAAGCTTCAATCCAAACTTACGCTTGCCCTGCTATTGGCTTCGTTGTTTCCGTTGGTACTGATTGGCTGGTACAGTACGGCGGTTGTCGGGAACCTCTTGCGCCAGGGGGTACGTAACGATGCATCTATCGCTCTGGACAACCTGGCTATGCGCCATTTCGAGACGATCCTTTCCATCAAGATGAGTGATGCGTATTATCTCTCCAATTCTATTTTCCTCGATAGACTGTTGCAAGCACAAGATGAAAACGATGCCGAGGGCATCGTTCGGGCACGGCAGGACTTGGCCCGTGAATTCGAAACCGTCGCTGCGTTGAGGGGCGAATATTTCAAGATCCGCTACATTGACTCGACAGGGCAGGAAGTTGTAGAAATCGAGAGACAGGGTCCGTCCTATACGGTCTCCAAAGGGGCCTCTCTGCAAAATGAACGGGAGGATAAATACTTTACGGAGGCTTTCAAGCTCGCCGATGGCCAGATGTTTGTCTCGGACCTCCGGCTGGAAACGCAGGGAGGAAAGATTGTTGTACCCCACCAGCCGGGCATTCGTATTGCCACCCCGGTAATCTACCAGGGAACCAGGCGGGGGGTTCTTGTGCTGAACGTGGATGGCTCCCCATTTCTGCAGGTGGCAAAGGAAGAAGAAACCTCTGGAAGTCAACTTTTCATGGTGGACGAGTCCGGAAATTATCTGGTCCACCCGAACGAAAACAAACTGTGGGGCAGCCAACTGGGTACCGGGCACACGCTGGATCAAGATGAGCCGGCGCTGGCGAAGCTGGTCCGTGCCCAAGGAAATGGCACCTATGAAGACGCCAACCGCTTGATCATCTTTCGCAAGGTGCCCATCCAGGCCGCCATTGGCCCGCATTGGACACTGATCGAGGTTACGCCAAAGGCTGTAGCCTTCGCTACGATGCGCAACGTCCAGGGTTCCACGTTGGCCATAATCTTCCTGGCCTTGGTCATGAGCGTAGGTGGCGGCTGGTTCGTGGCCCGGCGCATTGCTCGTCCGGTCGAAGCCCTGAGCCATGCCGTGGAGGGTTTTCGCGCTGGTGATTTCACGATATCAATTCCGGTTACCGAAGATGACGAAATTGGAAAACTGGCTGCCTCCTTCTCTCATTTGGCCACCGGAATGGGGACATTGATTGGGAAAGTCGAGGAGGGCGCTGCTCACCTGGTAGAAGCTACCGAGGCACTATCTGCTGCCAGCCAACAGGTGGAAACGGGTTCGGAGCAAGTCAGTATAGCGGTTCAGCAAATCGCCGAAGGGGCACGAGCACAGGCACGTGAGATTGGCGTGACCTCCCGGGGCATCGCCTCCCAAGCCAGAGCCACCACAGACACGGCGAAGCAATCCGCCGCCACCGCCGAGCAAGTGAAACAGGCACACCAGGCTGCACTCGCCAGCACAGAGGGTATCCAGGTTGTCGTGAAACGCCTGCAAGAAACGGAAGAAGCAAACCGGAAAGTCGTCCGCCTTGTCGCCCAGTTGGGTGAGAATTCAGCCGAAATGGAACAGGTCATTGCTACGATCAACAGTTTTGCGGACCAGACCAACATGTTGGCCCTCAACGCCTCCATCGAAGCGGCGCGCGCGGGTGCGCAAGGCCGAGGATTCTCGGTCGTTGCGAACGAAGTGCGCCGGCTGGCCCGCCGGTCGGGACGGTCGGCTACCGAAGTGGCCGACTTGATTTCCCAAACACAACAACGTACCACCGGAATGCTGGCCCAAGCAAAGATAGAACAACAAGCTATCTCCGCCGGCGCAAAAGCACTCTATAGTTTGCGCGAAACATTGGAAACAATCGTCAAATCGATGGAACGGGCCTCGAAAATGGCCGAAAAGATTTCCCAGATTACTGTGGAACAGCAGAAAACCAGTGAAACCATGGTACAAGCCATGAACACGGTCGCCGCTGTCGCCGAATCGAATGTCGTATCCACGGAGCAAGCCTCGGCCAGTCTGCAAGAACAAACCGCCGCCACAGAGGAATTGGCCGCCTCTGCTCGCCAGTTGGCACAGTTGACGGCCGGGTTGCGTGAAACTGTGGCCCACTTGACAGGACAAGAGGCGGAATGAAGGCCGGTTCACACTATTTTCGAGAAGCCATGACCGATTCCCGTCGGCTCCTTTTCTTGCGCATGGCCGTGGCCTTGATTGTGGGGCTGGTATTGCCACTCTTTTGGGTGCCTATCGGCGAATCTGTGCGACCGGCTGTGTATGGTCTCGTCACCCTGTTTGTGGCCATAAACATCGCCTTCGTTATCTATCCCGGCGAAGTAACCCGTCAACGATTTTTCCCGTATGCCTGGTCCGCAACCTACATCATCCTGGTCAGCTTGCTCGTAGGACTGACCGGCCGGGTCCACAGCATCTATTTCATACTGTACTTTATTCCCCCCTTTTTGGCGCTCTCCATTGGAAAAGCGACGCCGGTCGGGCTGTTCATCATGGCACTCACCACCACCTTCTACCTGCTGGCCACGCGCCCGGCCTACGGCCCAGACCTTGCCGTCGTTCTCTACCGCCTGGGGGCCATGGTGTTGTTCGTGTTCTTTCTGATCCGCTTCAAGCAATGGGTGGAGCGACTGCTCGGGGAGATTAGCGCCCTTCGAAAAGCCAGCCTGTCTGGCAGCACACACGACTCTTTGGAAGACATCTTGAAATTTCTCCTTGGATACCTTCCTAAGGAAGGCGTCACCGCTTTTTTCCTGCTGCCTGATGAACAGGACCGTTACGCCGTGCAAGCAGCGGTTGGCCTGCACACCCTCATCGATTCGCCCGTTGTTTCCAGTGGCGCCGGCCTCGTGGGTCAGGCAATCCAACAAGGCCGTCAAATCTACGTGCCCAACGTGCAGGAAGACGCGCACTACAATGCTGTGCTGCCGGACACCATGTCTGAACTCGTCGTCCCCCTTTTTGGGGAACAAGAGATCGTGGGGGTTCTGAACCTGGAAAGCGACCGGCTCAATGGCTTCTCCAGTACCCACCGGCGCATGGTGAGCGCCCTGAGCCCTCAAATTGCCCTGACTGTTCGCAACATCGAATTGATGAAACGAGAAAGAAAGCGCCTCGAAGCCACCCAGCGCATTTTGGACCAGGTACTCGCCACTGCCCATCAATTGGTCAGTACCGCGGAGGAGCTGGCAGCCTCTACGGCCCAGGTGAATGCGGCGATGGAGGAAGTAGCGGGAGCGGCCCAACAAGTGGTACACGGAGCAGACAATCAGGCAGAAATGACCACCCTGGCCTCCAAAACGCTCCTTGCGCTGGCCATCACAGCCCAAGAGATCAGCGATAACGCCTCCAGCACCGAAACACTTTTGTCCGAAACCGTCGGGCTGTCTCAATCCACGGAGGACGCGTTTTCGGAACTTCTGGAACGAGCTGGAGAGGTTCGAAATATCAGCAACCTTGTGCGCCGCCTCTCCGATCAAACCAACTTGGTCTCCTTGAACGCAGCCATCGAAGCAGCACGGGCCGGGGAACAGGGCAAAGGGTTTTCAGTCGTGGCCGATGAAGTTCGAGAGTTGGCTTCCATCTCCAAAGATTCCGCTGTGCGCATTACTGCACAGATCGAGCGTATGATAGCGGCAATCAACAATCTGGCACCCTTGGCGCATAAACTGCGATCATCGGTGAGCAAATCTGCCGATCACGTCGCGGCCATCGCAGAAGCCGTTGCCACCCAGAAAGACGATTCCAGTCAAGCCACTATTGCTCTGGAACAGGTCACCCAAGAATCGAGACAACATGCGGTCATTGCCCAAGACGTGGGAGCGATCGTGGAGCAAGTGGCAGCATCCTTGAACAACATTGCCGAAACGGCTGAAATGATGGCCGAATTGGCTGTACAATTGCAACAAATAAACAACGGCGCATAGGAATACCTTCTTGATATGTCCAACTTGCTCGCTCCTTCTTATGTAGGCTTGGAACTTGCACCCGACGAATCGTTGGATTTGCAGGAAACGCAGCGCTTCCTCATTTTTCGGCTTGGGGAGGCCACCTTTGCCGTGGACATCCAGTCGGTATACCGGGTACTGAGGCCGGGGCAGCTCGGCCCCGTTCCCAACATGCCGAGTTTTGTCGAGGGCGTGACTGCTATTCAAGGAGAGATTCTTCCCATAATCCACCTGGGAAAACGTTTTCGGTTGGAGGGACAGACAGATCAAGAGGACGAGCGGATTCTAGTAATTGACTTGCCAGACCAACGCGTCGGTTTGCTGGTCGATGCTGCGTCTGAGATCGTGGACATACCGATCACCGCTTTCCAACCTCCCCCCCCCATAGTGTCCGGCATCAGTGGCGAGTACATTTCGGGGATCACGGACTGGGACGAGCGGCTGATTGTCCTGTTAGATTTCAACCGTATTTTTTCGGTAGCAGAGGTGGCAGCCCTGGCAGAACTTGAGCGCGAGACAACAGAGGAGTGAAGGAGCGAGTGGAGAAACCACCAATTCGCGTGTTGATTGCAGACGATTCTGCACTGATGCGCACACTGCTAAGTGAGTTCCTCAACGCAGACCTCGATATCGACGTTGTGGGCACAGCACGGGACGGGCACGAGGCAACTACATTGGTGGCCGACTTGCATCCGGATGTCTTGATCATGGATGTGGAGATGCCACGGCTCTCCGGGCTGGATGCGTTGCGCCGGATCATGGCCAAACATCCTCTCCCGGTTATCATCGTAAGCGGGTTGAACTCGCGCGAATTTGTGGCCGAAGCCTTCCAACTGGGTGCTGTTGAGGTGGTTTGCAAACCGTCGGGCACAATTTCCGTAGATATCTATAAAATCCAGGATGAGCTGACTGCGAAAGTCAAGGCCGCGTCCCTTACCGACATTCGCAAATTGCTGGCTCTTCCCGACTCCACGAAGCAGGCCACTGCACCTGTGGTCACGCCAGAAAGAAGCAACGACGGTGAACCCGTTTGTATTATTCTGATTGCCGCGTCTACCGGCGGGCCACGCACACTGGAACAATTGTTGCGTCTCCTTCCCGCTACACTCCCCGCTTCTGTCTTGGTCGTACAGCACATGCCGGCCGAATTCACATTCTCCTTCGCCGAACGGTTGGACCAGCGATGTCCATTGTCGGTCAAAGAGGCGTCCGAGGGTGATGTGCTGTCTGCCGGAAACGCATATATCGCCGCCGGAGGTTATCACTTGCGCCTGACCCCCCATTCTTCCGGGGAACCCGTGCAGCTTCACCTGGATAGTTCCGCGCCGTTGGGCAGCCTGCGT
Source organism: Chloroflexota bacterium (assembly GCA_013151955.1). Lineage (GTDB taxonomy): Bacteria > Chloroflexota > Anaerolineae > Ardenticatenales > JAADHH01 > JAADHH01. Next base: position 2,865 of record JAADHH010000093.1, on the reverse strand, counting down.
CCCCGTGCCGACCTGACCATGCGCGATGCCGCCCTCCTGTTTGGCAAGCGCTGCCTGGGGGTTGTGCTCACCGGAATGGGCGACGATGGCACAGCCGGACTGGCCAGCATCCTTGAAGCCGGCGGGCTTACCATTGCGCAGGATAGAGCAACCTCGGCGATCTACGGTATGCCGAAAGCGGCCGCTGACCGGCAGGTTGCCCAACTTATACTCCCGACGGACGAAATCGCGGCGGAGATCATCCGCTGGGCCGCACGCTGGGGGTAGCGCCAATGAGCGCACTGGAGCAACTTCGGAGCCTGATCGCCTATCACAACTATCGCTACTACGTGCTGGACGACCCGGAGGTCTCGGACGCCGAGTACGACGCGCTGATGAATCAGCTCCGAACAATCGAAGCAGAACACCCGGAACTGGTCACCCCTGATTCGCCGACCCAGCGTGTGGGGGCGACCCCCCTGGAGAGGTTTCACAAAGTCCGCCATTCCCGCCCCATGCTCAGCCTGGGCAATGCCTTTGGCGCGGGCGAAGTGCGTGCCTGGCAACAGCGCATCTTCCGTATCATCGGGGAACAGCCCCTGGAATATGTCGTGGAACCGAAGATAGATGGCTTGGCCGTGTCACTCACCTACCGCGCAGGAAAATTCGCCCTGGGCGCGACACGCGGCGATGGAACCGAAGGCGAAGACGTCACCCAAAACTTGCGTACCGTGAAGGCGATTCCTCTGCACATTCCGGTGCTCCCCAATGTGGATGCTCCCACCCTCATCGAGGTGCGGGGCGAAGTGTTCATGCCCAAGGACCAGTTCGCGGCCCTCAACCGCCGCCAGGAAGCAGCGGACGAAAAGACCTTCGCCAATCCCCGGAACGCCGCAGCCGGCTCCCTCCGGCAGTTGGACCCGCGCGTGACAGCCCGCCGCCCCCTCAGCTTCTTGGCCTACCAGATTGGCTACCTGGAAGGAGCGAAACTCCCCCAGACGCAGTGGGAGTCGTTGCAATACTTGCGACAACTCGGCTTTCCGGTCAGCGAAGACGCGCGCCTGTTTTCCGATTTTTCCGAAATGCTCGATTATGCCCAGCAGTGGCTTGCACATCGAGAGACACTAAACTACGAAGCGGACGGGGTGGTCATCAAGGTCAACGACATTGGCTTGCAAGAAGCTTTGGGCTATGTGAGTCGCGAGCCGCGCTGGGCCATTGCCCTGAAAGCGCCGGCCGAGGAAGCGGTCACCCGCGTGCTCGATATCCGCGTGAACGTGGGGCGGACCGGCACGCTAAACCCTTACGCCGTGCTGGAACCGGTGGCCGTGGGCGGGGTGACGGTGCAGCACGCCACGCTCCACAACGCCGACTACATCCGCGAAAAGGACATCCGCATTGGCGACACCGTGATCATTACCCGTGCCGGCGAAGTCATCCCACGGGTCGTGCGCTCCCTGCCCGAATTGCGCACCGGTGGCGAGCAGCCCTTCCGTATGCCCGAACGATGCCCGGCCTGTGACGAGCCGGTCACGCAGCCGGAGGGGGAGACGGCAATATACTGCGTGAACGCGGCCTGTCCGGCGCAACTGGTCCGCCGTGTGGAGCATTGGGCATCTCGTGGCGCGATGGACATCGAAGGGTTTGGCTCGAAAATGGCGGCACTGCTGGTGGAAAAAGGCTTGATCCACGATGTTGCCGACATCTACCGTTTGCAAGCGTCCGACCTGCTCCCCCTGGAGGGGTTCGCCGAGAAAAAAGTTCAGAACTTGCTAGAAGCAATCGAAGAATCGAAAAACCGCTCGCTGGCCCAGCTTATCACCGCCTTGGGAATCAAGTTCGTCGGTGCCACGGTGGCGGAACTCTTGGCCCAGCACTACAGCACGCTGGACGACCTCCTGGCCGCATCGCCAGAAGAACTGGAGGCCATCGAGGGACTGGGGCCCCATACCGCCGGCAGCATCGTTGACTGGGAGCAGCGCGAACACAACCGGCAAGTGGTGGCAAAGCTGCGCCAGGCCGGCGTGAAGCTGGGAGAAACAGGGCGCGCGCCGGCACCATCGCCAGGCGACCGGCCGCTCGACGGCTTGACCTTTGTCATCACCGGCACGCTGCCAACGATGAGTCGCAAGGAGGCGGCAGATTGGATCAAAGCGCGCGGCGGAAAAGTCACCGGCAGCGTCAGCAAGAACACCGATTACCTGGTCGTCGGCGAAAAAGCAGGTGGCACAAAGTTCGAAGCTGCCCGGCGGTTGCACATCCCCCAGCTTACGGAAGAGGAGTTGCGGGGACTGGAATCGAAGGGGATCTAGAAGTAGAAGTTCAACTTCTCCAAGAAGTTGAACTTCTAACGACTTCTAACGAAACCCCAGTTTGCGCTCCTTCAGGCTCACGAAACGCTGCTGGCCGATGACGATGTGATCGAGCACCTCGATGTTCAACAGCTTTCCGGCCTGGACGGCCTGGCGGGTCAAGTTCACGTCCTCCACGGAGGGGGCCGGGTCGCCGCTGGGGTGATTGTGTACGATGATCAGGGCCGCGCAATTGTGCCGGATGGCCTCCCTGAACAGCTCGCCAATCCGCACCAACGAGGAATTGAGCGAGCCCTGGTAGATCGTGGCGGTTGACAGCACGCGGTTGCGGGTATCGAGCAGCAACACCCGCAGTTGTTCCTGTTCCAAGCGGGACATCTCCAGCATGACCAGGTTGGCGGCATCGGCGGGCGACGAGATCTGTGGCTTTTCATGCGGGGCGGCCACGCTCAGACGCCGGCCCAGTTCGAACGCGGCCTGGAGCTGTGCAGCCTTGGCCACCCCCAGCCCCTTCACCGTACAGAGCTCGGCCAGCGACGTGCGGGCCAATCCCACAAGCCCCTCAAACTTGGCC
>JAADHH010000070.1 GCA_013151955.1 Chloroflexota bacterium | reverse complement strand
AACAGGTAATCCGCGTCGTGGGGGCCGGGGGAAGCCTCCGGGTGGTACTGCACGCTGAAGGCCGGCAACTCTCGATGGCGCAGGCCCTCGCAACATTCGTCGTTCAGGTTGACGTGCGTGACCTCCACTGCCGGCGGCAGGCTGTTCGGGTCCACGGCGAAGTTGTGGTTGTTGCTGGTGATCTCCACCTGCCGCGTGTCCAGTCGCTGCACCGGTTGGTTCCCGCCGTGATGGCCGAACTTCAGCTTGTATGTGCGTCCGCCCAGGGCCAGGCCCAGGATTTGATGGCCCAGGCAAATGCCAAAGACCGGTACGCGCCCCAGCAATTGCCGCACCGCCTCGGCAGCGTAGGGCACGCCTTGCGGGTCACCCGGCCCGTTGGAGAGGAACACACCGTCCGCTTGCAGGGCCAGCACCTCTTCCGCTGATGTGCCGGCCGGCACAACGGTTACGCGGCAGCCGTGGGCGACTAGCCGGCGCAGGATGTTCTGCTTCACGCCGAAATCGTAGGCCACCACGTGGTGCTTTGCCGTCGGCGATTCTCCCGCCGGCAACACCCACTCGTCAGGCCCGGGGTCGGCCCAGGCGTAGTGCGCGGCGCAAGTCACCTCGCGGACCATGTCGCGCCCCACCAGGCCGGGCCAGGCTCGCGCTTTGGCGACCAGTGTATCGCGGTCGTCATCCTCCGTGGAGATGACCCCGCGCATGGAGCCGTGCTCGCGCAGTCGCCGTGTGAGCGCACGGGTGTCCACCTCGGCAATACCGACGACGCCGTTCGCGGCCAGGTAAGCGTCCACGTCCGTTTCCGCGCGCCAGTTGCTCACACGCCGGCTCAGCTCGCGGACGACGAACCCTTCCACCCAGGGGCGGGTACTCTCCACGTCCTCGTCGTTCACGCCGTAGTTGCCGATGTGGGGGTAGGTCATCACCACAATCTGGCCTTTGTACGACGGGTCGGTGAGCACTTCCTGATAGCCGGTCAGGTTTGTGGTGAACACGACCTCTCCGACACGCTCGCCCCGCGCGCCGAAGCCGCGACCGGGGAAAATCGTACCGTCTTCAAGTGCTAAGAGTGCTTTCATGGTTTTGTCTCTCATACGCCCTAACCTGGCCAAGCCAGAACCAAAAAGGATTCCCGCCACGAATTACACGAATTAACACGAAAAAAGAAAAAGAGAAAAATTCGTGACAGAGATTTTCTTAGGCCCATGCAATGTCCTCCATCATTGCTGCGTGTTGGCGCTCTGCCAATTCCACCCAGTCAAACCCAACGCTTTCGATAGCCTTTTCGCGGGAAATTTGGCGACGCAAATAGCGCCCTAATGTGTATTCTCTCCACAACTGACGCAGACCCGACTGAAAGGCCATCGTCAGAACCTCGGCTTCTGGCTTATGTGTCTCACGAGTAAGTAGTTCCAAATAACTTGCTGTGCTTTTCATAATTTCGCACCTCCCTTTTGCACGATTTTTTGTTTTTTCGTGTTAATCCGTGCAATCTGTGGCAGATTCATGGGGTGCTGAACGGTTACGACTATCCCACGCTACCTCCGCAACTCCCGGCCGGCGGCAAAGGCGCGTTCGTTCACCGTCACGTGCTTCGACGGCACGCGGCGGCGGATGACGCGCAGCCAGACCTCCTCCGGCACATCCAGGAATGTGGAGAGCAGCCCTAGCACGACGGTGTTCGAGGCGCGCGCGTTGCCCAAGTCTTCGGCGATGGTCAGCGCGTCCACGAAATGCACCCGGTCGGTGGCACGGCGTGCGACTTCTTCCAACGTATCGGCCGGCGGGTAGTGGGCATTGCCGGATGAGACGGAGATCGGTATCAGCTCCTGCCGGCTGACGATGGCCAGCCCGCCCGGCTTGAGATACGAGGCCCAGCGCGCGCCCTCCAGCAATTCCAGCGCGAGCAGCACATCAATGCGGCCCTCTTCGCCCAGCGTGGATAGCACCTCGTCCCCCCAACGGACGTGGCTTTCCACCACGCCGCCCCGCTGTGAGAACCCGTGAACTTCCGACTTCTTCACGTCGTAGCCGGCGAACATGCCGACTTCGGCCAGAATGTCGCTGGCCGTCAACGCACCCTGCCCCCCCACACCGCCGATCAGGAAATCAAGCTTTGGTATCGACATAACGTATTAATCCTCCATGCATTCAACAAGCCATCAGATCGGAGATAGGGAACGAGATAGGGATAGAGATAGAGAGTCCGTTGTCTGCAGCATGGAACCGTATAGCACACGTCACCCCTGGTTTCGCGTTGTTTTGATTGCGCCGCTGATCATGGCGGCCAACTCATCGGCCTCATGATAGAGTGCACGATATGTGTCTCGTGAAATCAGTTCTCGTCTACCGGCCACCACCAACAGGCTGATTACTTCATACAGCGAACCCTTTGCTACGACGTACAGATACGCTCGTTCCCGTGGGTTGTCTCGCCCACTTCCTTCGGCCAGATTTGTTGGCACTGACAGCGCTGCCCGTCGCAACTGTTCACCCAACGAAAACTGATACCGTTGAGGAAATCCTTCGGCCAGAATCAAAACACGGTCAGCAAAGCCGATTGCCAGTTTCCAGGTCTCAAACCGCTCAAACTTGAACGTCACTCTCCCCCCTGCTCTCCTCTCTATCTCTATCTCTATCTCCCCTCCCTATCTCACAGGCACGATCGCGTCGAAGGGGCAGACCTGGCGGCAGATGTCACAGTCGGTGCACATCAACGGGTCAATCATTGCCTTGGGCCGCTTGCCCCGGAAAAGGTGGGCCTCGTCCTTCAGGATCGCCGGGCAGCCGACTTTGAAGCAGATGCCACAGGCTGTGCAGGGTTCGGTCAGCACGGTGAGCACGCCCGGGCCGGGGCGCTCCACGAAGACACACTCTTCGCGCACCACGACCACCGCCGGCCGCCCCTCCACGGCGAGCGCCGCCTCAATCGCTTCGTCCAACGCTTTCATGTCGAAGGCGTCCACCGTCCAGACATCCTCCACGCCCAGGCCACGCACCACCTGCGCGATGTCCACCGGCCGGTGCTGCTCACCCATCAGCGTGCCGCCGGTGCCGGGATTTCCCTGCGCACCGGTCATGCCGGTCGCACTGTTGTCCAGGATCAGGGTCACACCCCCGCCACCGTTGTAGACCTGGTTGACCAGCGGGGCGATGCCGCTGTGGAAAAAGGTCGAATCGCCGATCACGGCCACCGACTTGCCGGTGATGCCCGCTTGCAGCGCGCCGTGTGCCACGCCGATGCTCGCTCCCATGCAGGTGACC
>JAADHH010000001.1 GCA_013151955.1 Chloroflexota bacterium | reverse complement strand
GGGCCAACGCATTTTCAAAGCAGAAAAACTCTGCGCGCTCAGCGTCTCTGCGGTGAAATCCTTACCCTGCCCCCAGAATTGAAATGCACCCTTCGGATTTGGGGCGTGCGGCGGGTCACGGACCCGCCTGGAGCCTCAGGATTTACGTGTTACGTGTTACGTTGGAACGTTTCGTGTCTTCACGTTTCACTCTGTTCATCATTCATCATTTCGACGCTCCACGCCTCTACTCCCTACTCCCGTCTCCCTACTCCCTCATTCATCCTTCATCATTCCGCATTCATCGTTTATTGGAGGGTCGGCTAGAGAGGCGGATTGAAGCGCCCGTCCACTGCGGTCCAGCCGCCATCTACCATCAAAAGGGAGCCCGTCACATAAGAGCTGGCGTCCGAGGCCAGGAATACGATTGCTCCGACCATCTCGTGGGGTTGTGCCCAGCGCTTCAGGATGCTCTTGTCCGCATAAGCCTGATACCAATCGGGCCGATTCTTGATGGGAGCGGTGAGGGGCGTTTCCACGATCCCCGGGGCAATCGCGTTCGCGCGGACCCCGTGCGGCCCCAATTCGGCAGCCAGCGCGCGAACCATCTGCACCGTGCCGGCCTTTGTGGCGGCGTATACGCCCTGCCCGGGCTCCACAACCTTCGCGCGGATGCTGGAGCAGGCGATAATGCTGCCGCGGCCCGCTTCGGTCATACCCCGGCCCACCTCCCGCATCAACCGGAAAGTCCCTTTGAGGTTGAGCCCGATGACTCGATCAAATTCCTCGTCGGTCGTTTCGAGCAGCGGTTTGCGAACGTTGACGCTGGGTGTGCTGACCAGGACATCTACACGCCCAATCTGGGACAAAGCGGAAGCGATGGTCTGCGGCTCGAGCAGGTCCAGGTAAAGGGCCTGTGCCTGGTCGCCCTGGGCACGAATTTCGCGTGCTGTCTCTTCGGCTGCCGGCAGGTTTACGTCGGCACAAAACACGTTGGCACCGAAAGCGGCCAGGCCGGCCGCCGACGCCCCCCCGATCCCGCTGCCACCACCGACCACCAAAGCCGTCTTTCCCGCAAGGTTGAACATAGAACGATAGTCGAACATTTTGCCTTATTCCTCCTCACCAAGATATAACTTGCCCAGTTCTTTGTTGCCCAAAATCTCAGCTCCTGTGCCCTCGAAACGGTTCCGGCCCGTTTCGAAAACGTAGCCTCTGTGGGCAATCTCCAAGGCCTGCTTTGCGTTTTGTTCCACCATCAGGATGGCCGTACCCGTCTCGTTGATCGCCACGATGCGTCGAAAGGTATCGGCCACCAGCATCGGTGCCAGGCCCGCCGATGGCTCATCCAGCAGGAGCAGGGCCGGTTTCAGCATCAAGGCCCGGGCCATGGCCAGCATCTGCCGTTCTCCGCCCGAAAGTGTGTGGGCCATGCGCTTCCTGCGCTCGCCAAGCACCGGAAAGAGTTCGAACATCTCCTGCATTCGCTGCGCAGTGCGCCGCCGATCGAGGACGCCGCCGATTTCCAGGTTTTCGGCAATCGTCAGGTTGGCGAAGACGTTGTCTAACTGGGGGACGTAACTCATGCCCAGGGAAACAATCTTCTCCGGCGGCATCCCCGTGATTGCCCGGCCATTGAACGTTACCGCTCCTTCCCACGGGTGGATGAGGCCGGAGACGGCCTTCATCAGGGTGCTCTTTCCAGCGCCGTTGGGGCCAAAGATCAACACACGTTCACCCGGGTACACTTCCAGGTTCACGTCATGGAGGACTTGCAAGTCGCCGTATCCGGCATCCAGGCCGGTGACCTGTAAAACGGGAGGCTTTCCGCTCATGCGACTTCCCCGCCCAGATACGCTTCCAGCACACGGGGGTCTTTGCGTACCACTTGTGGTTCTCCCTCGGCAATGGGTTTCCCGTAGTGCATGACGATCATTTTGTGGCAAATACGCATAATCATATCCAGATCATGTTCGATGATCAGGAAAGTTGTCCCTGTGCGGTTCAGCTCGAGAATGCGGTCGATCAAGATTCGCCGCATTGTCGGGCTGACACCGGCTGTTGGTTCGTCCAGCAGAATCACCTGAGGCCGGAGCATGAGCGCCCGGGCCAACTCCAGCAACTTGCGCTGACCGCCGGAGAGGGAACCGCCCAACTCGTTTGCCAGCGGCTCCAGTTCTACAAAGGTGAGGATGTCACGGGCAGCGTCGGACGTCTTCTCTTCTTGGCGTTTCCAGGCGGGGCGAAAAAGCGCGCGCAGCATACCCTCTCCGGCCGGCTCGGGGGTGGCAAACATCATGTTCTCCCACACAGTCATGCGGGCGAAGATGCGTGGCGTTTGAAATGTGCGTACCAACCCCCGGCGGGCGATGCGGTCGGGCGGCAGGGTGGCTATGCTCTCTCCCCGATAGCGAATGTCGCCATCATCCGGTGCGAGTACGCCGGCAATCAAATTGAACGTCGTGGTTTTCCCAGCGCCGTTGGGCCCGATGAGTCCGGTGATGGTACCGGCTTCCACATCGAACGAGCAGTGGTCAACGGCCATCAGACCGCCAAAACTTTTCACCACGCGGTCGAGGCGCAACACCGGCGTGCCGTCCGGTATCGTCACGAGAGACGCCTGTCTTGGCGTGTGCCAATTGCTTTTCGGTGCCGTTCGGGCAAGACGCCGTCCGGGAAAAATCGAATGATCGCCACCAGCAAGAGGCCAATGATAACGAATCGCAGGGAAGGCACAAACGTCGGGTTGGCGGCTGTGAAGCGATCCAGCAAGGGAATATTGTTCAGAAAGCGCGTGCTCTCCCGGAAAGCAACCAGAATGAATGCGCCAAAGACGACGCCCAGGTTGTTGCCGGCCCCGCCCATGAGCACAGCCAGCCAGACCTGGAAGGTGATGAGGGGCACGAACTGTCCCACGTGTACAGCGCCAATAAAATGTACCCAAAGGCTACCGGCGATGCCGGCCAGCGCGCCCCCCAGCGTAAAGGCCTGCAACTTCACGCGGGGCGTATTTTTCCCAAGGGATCGGGCGGCCAGCTCGTCTTCCCGAACGCCCCGCAAGACCCGGCCAAAGGGGGATTCGGTCAGACGCTGGGTCAGAAACAGGAGGGCGAAAACCGTTATGGCCGTGAAGAGGAGGTAGAAGTAGGGATACTGGCTCACCGGAATCACGGTTCCTTTGAGGGGTTGGGGAACCACCGAGATGCCATACACACCCTGGGTTAGCCACTCTTCGTTGGATAGGAACGAATGAAAGATTTCGGCCATGGCAAAGGTGGCGATGGCCAGGTAATGGCTGGTGAGACGCACGCTGGTCGCGCCAATCAGAAGGGCCAGCGCCCCGCCGGCGACCGCGGCCAGGGCCATCCCCACCGGCAATGGCCATCCAAACCCAATCTGGTAGCGGGCGCCCAATTCCTGGTAGGCGGCTGACCCCGGCGGGGGCAGCGTGGCCAGTGCACTGGCAAACGCGCCGGCGGCAAAGAAGGCGACGTGTCCAAAATTGAGCAGCCCGGTGTAGCCGTAGTGCAAGTTCAGGCCCAAAGCGAGCAAGCTATAGATCAAAGCCAACGTGCCGAGCAGGGTCAGGAAAGGAATCCACTCGACGGTCACGTGATGCCTCCCATAATGCCCTGCGGCCGGAAGAGGAGCACGACCACCAGGATGGCAAAAGCAAAGGCGTAGGTGTAGTTCGCGGCGATGTAGGCCGTGCCAAATTCCATGCCGACACCGATGATGATGGCCCCCAGCATGGCTCCGTACGGCCGGCCGATGCCGCCCAGCAAGGTGGCGGCAAAGATGACCAGCAGAAATGACCAGCCCATGGCCGGCTGTATGGCTACCTGGGTGATCGCCAGCAAAACGCCGCCCAGTCCGGCGATGAGTGAGCTGATGAACCAGGTAATGTTGATGATGCGTCGTGTGTCCACCCCGGATACGCGCGCCAGCATCTCGTTGTCACTGGCCGCTCTCATCATCTTGCCGACCATTGTGCGGCGCAGCAAGAGGTGGACGGCCAGCATGGTGCCCAAAGAGACGAGCAAGATTCCGACCTGGGCTTTGGGGAAGAACAGGTTGCCAATGTGCCAGGGGCGCATGAGCGGTACGGGAAAACGTTTGGGATCGGAGCCGTAGAACATGCGCAACAGATTTTGCAAGATGAAAGCCACACCCACGCTGGTAATGAGCAGGGGGAAAGGCCCTCGTGACATCAGGGGGTCGTAGAAAATCCTGGCGATGAGCACACCGGCCAGGCCGACCAAGAGGACTGCCACAATGGCCGCAGGCACCAAAGGTAGGCCGGCACCGGCCAAAATCAGCGTGAAGAATGCCCCCATCGTCAGGAATTCGCCGTAGGCGAAATTTATGAAGCGTGTCACGCCATAGGACAGGGTCAGGCCTACGGCACTTACAGCGATCACGCCGGCCGTAGCCAGGGCAAAAATGGAAGTCTGCAGGAATTCAGTCAAGTTGTTACACGCACGGTGTTATGGGAACAGGGTCAGATGCGCCAGATGGCAGATGTCAGACGGCAGACGGGGTAGATGCCATCTGGCGACCGTCAGACGCCGGTTTCCAGAGGGTAGGGGCAACCGCCAGGGTTGCCCCTACCGTTGGCCGCTGTTTTCCTACTGCAAATCACTCGCCTGAATGGTGGCAGCGGTTGTCCAGGCCCCACCTTTCACCTGGCGGATGCCGAACGGCGCGGCGATGTTCCCATACTCGTTAAAATCAACCGGTCCCACCAGTCCTTGATAGTTGATCTCTTTGCCCGCTTCTAGGGCCTTCTTTCCTTCAGCGAAATTGGTGACCTCGACCTTGTCTGGGCCAGGATTGGCAACCTGCGGAATATTTGCAGCAATCGTGGCGCGTGTCACTTGCCCATCCTTGAGTTGGGCCCGCAACATGGCCAGGAAGAGGATGTTGGCGGCGTCATACGTGTTGGTGCCGAAGATCTTCACATCTTCGCCCGAGAAGTCCTTGAATTGGGTTTTGAAGGCAGCCGTACGGTCGGCTGTTTCGGCAGCCGGAACTTCTTCCAGTCCATAGATGCCTTCCACCAACTCCGGGCTGGCCAGTTTGATGTAGTCGTCCGTCGTCTGGTCTTGGGTGACGAACCAGGCCCCCTTGTACCCGGCTTCGAAGGCGGCTTGCATGATGCGCGCCGAATCTTCAGGCGTGCCGACCAGGATGATGATGTCCGGATTGGCTTTCAGGGCTTCCTGCACCTCGGTGCGGTATGCCTGCTTTTCCGTTTTATATTCGATGGTGGCGGCAAGAGAACTGCCAAAAGCGGTCATTGATTCCGCAATCGGGTCCTTGAACGAAATCATTGCCGGCGCTTGCCCGACCATGAGCACCACGCTGGAGAAGTTCCCGTCGCGTCCCATGAAGGTTTTCGGATCGGTGATGGCCCGGGCAATGGCCCGCCCACCGAGCGAGTCGGAGGGAACTGTGCGGAAGAAATAGCCCTTGCCGGCTTTGTCCAACTTGGTGGTCCCGGCGGTTGGCGAAAGCATCGGCACCTTGTTGTCTTGCACGACAGTTTTCACGCCGTTGAAGGACAAGGAGGTGGGGCCAAGAAAGGCCAGGACGCCATCAACCTTGACCAATTTCTGCGCGGCTGTGGTGCCGGCATCGACGACACCCTCGGTATCTCCCTGCACCAAGACGATCTTGCCCCCCCCAATGCCTCCGCTCTTGTTCACTTCTTCGGCGATCATGCGCGCTACCGGCAAAACGTTGCCGCCGACCCACGCATATTGCCCACTGAAGGGCAGGATCACGCCGACCGGCAGGTCCGTCGCGGCCATGGGTGCGGAGGTGGCCGTTGCCTGTGGAGCCTCCGTGGCCGGTGCAGGGGTTGCCGCCGGCGTACAGGCGGCCACAACTACGCTGGCCAACAAGAGGAGGCCGAGAAGAATCAATCGGGGAGGTATGAACCTCTTGAGGAAGCTGCGGTGGTTAGCAAAACTACCAGATGACATCATGCTCTTTCTCCTTTTCTTTGCAAAAGACATTGACTGTCAACCTAGCTCCTTGCAGAGTCTTTTGAAGGATTATATTGTAGCATGTTTGACCAAACTACGCAACACTGAACTGGATCAGGGCTTTTCAAAATTCCTACGACTGTCCGAGACCTCGATCGGAAAACAGGGTCCCTGACGGGACAGTTGACAAAAGGACGAGGAACACAGATGTACACAGGCTTCGCACACAGATTTTTCTACATGTTTTATCTCTGTTTTTCTGTGAGAATCTGTGTCCTACAAAAACAAACATAAGAACTTTGAAAAGCCCCGGAACTGGATGGTCGTGTATCCCTTTCAGTGAAGGTTGCCAACTTTCCAAAAGATGGCAACCTTTTTTCACGACAGGTTCAATCGTCTTTCTGTTCGTCGCCAAGCTGGTTCAACAGCGCTATGGTGAGCATGTAGACAAAAGCCAGGTCCACCAGAAAATAGGAATTGTCAATTGTACCGTGCGCCAGGAAGTCCGCCATGCTGGCCGCGAGTGCCAGAAGGAGGACCCGGTTCCAACGAGATGCGGCGGGCAGCGTCTTGCGGATGTTGCGCCAAAAGAGGGTCTGTTGCCAGAGGAAGAGAGCCAACCCCAGAATGCCCAGGGCAACCCAGAAGTGCAGCAGGACGTTGTGCGGATGGGAAAGCGCCGGCTCTCCCCAAGCGGCCGGCTGGATATAGCGCGGGTATAGATAGAGAAAATTGTCCAGTCCGATGCCCTGCAAAGGGTGGTCGCGGATCATCTGCGCGGCGGAAACCCACAGATTGATGCGCAGAAAGGAGGTGCCTTCGTGCAAATTGAGCAGCGAGGCCAGCCGTTCTGTGCGGAAAAAGGGGAGCAGGGCCAGAAACCCAGCCAGGGCAATGGCCGTGAAAGATGCGCGAATTCTTTTTCCACCGTGCCAGGCCAGAAGAGCAAAGGCCGCCGGCAGCCCCAGAAACCAGGCCCCGCGTGAAAAGGTCAGGAACAGGGCGGCTACCAGCGGAAGGGTCGCCAGGCCATAGAGCCAGCGGCGACGCGACGCAGGCGCGTACAGCGCCACGGCCACAGCCACGGGCAGAACGCGGCCCAGGAAGAGCGACAGATTGTTCGGGGATCCGTAGAGCGAGCGGACGCGCGACACGCCCTCCGCAACGATCACGCCATTGCCTGTGGCCGCCTGCCACAACGCATGCAGAGCCAGGGCGATGCCGGCCACCACCAGGGCATCCAGCAGGCGCAACATCTCGCGCCTTCGAACTACGTACGCGCGGACGAGGCCGTAGAAGATGGCCGGTTCCAGCACCACCACCCGGAACTGTCGTGCTGCTGTGCCGAAATTCGTGGACCAAGAGAGGGAGAGCAACCCCAGCACGACGAAGGCCGCTACCGCCACGTCCAGCGCGTTCGGGCGGCGGCGGGCGGTCACCGCTTCGCCCCACCAGCCACTCGGGAGCGCTTGCCGCAGAACCCATGACGACAGCCCGACGAGGGTCAGTATCTCCACCAGGGAGAATTGTTTCCCGCCGGGAAACACTTTTGGAAGCAGGAAGAAGGGAATGCTCAAAGCGGTCAGGGTCAGGCCAATCTCGGGACGCAGAAGGTACAGGATGCCGGCCAATAGCGCGCCCAAGCCGATCAACGGCCAGGTGGATGCCAGATAGAAGAGGGTGATCGCGCCGCCCATCGTCGCAAGGAAGATCCATTCATGGCCGGCACTCCCCCGTTGCACCGCAGCTTGCCATTCTTGTGGCGGTTCGATTCTTTGCAGAGAGCGCCACAGACTGCTCCCGATCAGCACAGCGACCAGCGACAACGCGGCCAGCCATAGCGCGTAGGGCCGGGTTGCTCGTTCTCGCAGGACGATTATTTCTTCCAGCCTGGCTTGTGGGCCGGCCCGGCTTACGGTGATGACTGCTCGATGCGGCGAATCGGCCAATCCGCGCACCAGCGTAACCCGTTGCCGGCCCAGGCCGGTGACCACCACCTCGCGCGGCTGCTCGTTTCCGTCCACAGCAATGTGCGCGCGCACCGGGCCCCACAGGACCGCGTCGAGCCGGGTGCCCCGGAACGACAGTGCCGGCTTTTCTGCCCCCACCGTAGCGGGAGATAGCGGTACTTCCGCCGGATACCAGCCCGGGCCGGGAACCCACGGTTTGCTCGATTCCTTGACCAGGCTTCGATAGAGGGGACTTGGCGTGCCGTTCGATGACAGGAGTGCGAAACCCCAGCGGGGATCACCCGGCGGGGCGTCCGGTTGGAAGGCCGGCAGGAGCATGGCCCCCATCCACGGCCATTCCGACTGGGCGCGGGCTACGGCCAGAAGCGTGCGGCGGGCTTGTTCATCGGGTGTGGTCGCCCCCCAAATTGAAGGACGGCCGGACCAATCGGGGGGCAGCGCGTTCCACCCAAAAGTTGTGGCCCAGATGGCCTTGTCTCCGTCGCCCCAATCTTTCATTTCTTCGCGCAGCAACAAAACCCTCGAAAAGTTCAACACGTTTGCAGATACGCGCCGATCTTCCGGGCCGGTGCGAAACCCGTACGGTTCCGCGGCAAGAACGTCGAAGTAGCGTGCTGCTCCAACGCCGTACATTTTGCGTAGGTACAATATCTCGTTCATATTGGCCCCACCAATTTCGGTGGTCGGGGCCAACGCAGCGGTGACGATCACGGCTTTGGGATCTACCGCGCGAATCTCGCGTGCGGCTGTGCGCAGCAGGAAGCTATAGGCCACGGGGTCTACGTAGCGATGGCCCCAGTGCGGGGCAATGTTTGGCTCATCCCAGATTTGATAGGCGGCAATGTCTGCCCCGTACCTCTCGGCGAAGGCTGCTGCAAACGCCCCAAAGTCTTCATAATGGACCGGCGGGGCGAAGGGGTCATCGGCGTCCTCCGGGGCCCGTGCCCACCGGGGGGCAGTGTCTAGCAGGGCAATGAGTTTCAGGTTGTGGTCGCGTGTCGCTTCGACCCAGCGGTCCGCCTGTGTCCAGTCGAATGTATTCGGGGATGGTTCCAGGTCGGCCCAGCGGAAAGGCTGGCGCACCCATTGCAAGCCAGCGCGGGATAGGGCCGAGAGCGCATATTCAAGCTCTCCGTCGTAGGAATACCGGCCCAACTCCACGTTGGCACCCCAAGGGTAAACAGCAGCCAGCGGAATACGCGGGGGGATGCCCCGGCCTGTATCGTTGCCTTCCTTGCTCCACGCACGAACGCTGTACAAGGCCAAAAGGGCCACAGCAGCGAGCGCGGCCACGTACAGCGCGATCAGGCCAATTGTCCGTATGCCCGCAGTGCGGCCCGGCGATGTGGAAACAAGGCGATCAGTTTTTCCCATGGTGTTTTTCTGTCGGTTACAAGGCGGTTTACACTTGAGCTTTCTACGGCCCCTTGCCGCCGGCCTCGCATACGGTGACCTGCTGCAAGATCAGATGATCGGCCAGGGCGCGCCCGCTGTTGTCCCGTACCGTGGCGCGCCGGCCCTCCGCGGCTTCGTACAGCCCGGCAGTCAGTTGGTATGTGCCGGGCGGCGTATCGGGGCGCACTTGCAAGGTGTGGCGATCACGCAGGTATTCGCCGGCCAGCCAGCCGGTCGTCGGGAACGCGCCAGGCCCTGGAATCTGGTCGCTCTGTCCCCAGATGCGTCCTTCACGGTCTTCCAGGTGTACGAAGGACTTGTAGGCCGTGGCCGTATGTCCCCGCGCTTTCCAGGTGAGCGTCATCGTGTAGGTTCCGCCGGGCAGGAGGGCGCAATCTGTCTGGGCCTCCCACGAATGCACGTACCCAACGAGCGAGGCCCAGTCATCGAACCGGTCGTTACGCGGCTCCCCCAGGTTTGCCGGCGCACTGAACTGATGCGGGCGCCCCTTCACGACAATGTTTTGCAGCTCCAGGTAGTCCTTTCCGCCCCCTCGTCCACCGGCCCGGCGTAACCTCCGGCCCGTTGCCGGGTCGTAGAGGCCGGCGATCAGGCGATACGTTCCGTCCGGGGTGGCCGGATCGAGGATCAGCGGATGCGGGTCGCGTACCAGCGTTCCGGCAGACCACTTGTTGGTGGGGAAAGCACCTTCCACAGGCGGAACATCCCGTGCCCCCCAGATTTTCCCCTGGTCATCGATGACTTGCACGAAAACGCGCAACGCCTTGGAAACCGACTCTCGGGCTTGCCAGAAAAGCATCAGCGAAAATGGCTCGCCCGGCTGGTACGGCCCGTCTTGCACCGTATACCCCAAAAAGCGGATTCCTTCGTCCAGGTCTACAGATTGTCGCTCTTCGATGGGCAGCGCATTGGGCGGGGGGGCACGGTCCGGTGCCACGACGCGGACGTTTCCCAAGAACAGGTTCACCCCCTGTGATCGTCCCTCAGAATCCCGCCGCTCCAGCCAGCGGCCGTCAGCGCGCCGGTAGAGGCCAAGGGTAAGCCTGTAATCGCCCGGTGGCGTGCCGGCCGGGACGAGTAGCCCGTGGGCATCTGCGATGATTGTGCCGGGCCGAGAATCTGCGAAGGGCCGGGTACCATTCAGCGGCTCGCTATCTCTGTTGGCCCAGGTTCGGCCGGTCGTGTCGGCCAGGCGGAGGACGATGCGCACTTCATCTTTCGGAGGGGCTATCACCTTCCAACGGAGGTTCAGTTTTATGATTCCGTATGCCGAGGAAACAGGCCCCGTGCTCCGGCCCAGGCCGGTCAATTCTATTTGATCCGCAAAGTTTTCATGCACAGGTTCCGCAGCCGGCCTGTCGCCCCCGGCGAAGAAATAGAGGCGCGTGTTCCCGTACCAGGCATCGTCGATGGGAAAGGCCTGTTGGTTCAGATCGCCGGCCACTTCATTCTCCAGAATGCGCCCTAGCGTCTGGAAGGCGGGAAACCATATCCGACCGTGCGTGGAGCGCAGAGCATCGAGGTCGCGGGTGCGCTGCGCCGTGTCGCGCGCCCATTTCCGCGCAGGTACGGCGAATAGCTCGGGGTGCCGTGTGGGGAGATAAGCGCGAACGTAGCCTTCCTGCCAGGGGTGTATGGCCAGGAGGACATCATCGCTGCGGCCCAGCGCCTGCAGACGTGCCATGATTGGCCGGTAATCGTCGTTGGGGTAGCGGGGAGCGGTGTAGAAGACGTTCAGGGCCAGCACAGTCGTCACGGCGAGCAGGGCAGCGCCCCCCCATGCCAGCGCGTCTGATGAGCGACGTTGCAGCGTCACCAATCCTGCGGCAATGAGCAGCCAGAAGGCCGGCGCCACAGGCAGCAGCAGTCTTTCAAAGCCCACCGGATGGAACGGAAGGCGCAGGTTGATGAGGTATCCAAGCGCGAGCGGCACGAAGAGGTAAAGAAGCAGGAATCTGTGGCGTGCCTTCTCCTCCTGACCGGTGTTGGAGAACAGGCCCAGCACGCCGATCAGGGCGAGCAGGAGGGGAATGAGTGCCAGCCAGTTCAGCCAGAGATACGTTGCCGGAGGGTGGCCGATACTCCAGGCGATGGCGTGTTGGGCCAGGAAGGTCTGCGGTGAGAGTGGCGCGTACGATTCGATGCCCACTTTTCCGGCTACGTAGGTTCCCAGTTTGGGCGCAGCGTAAATGACCCAGGGCAAATACAAGAAGGCTGTCGCAGCCCAGGCCAGCAACGTTGGGCGAATCAGGCGCGTCCTTGGTGCATTCCTGCGCCCTCTCGACAATCCAACGGCCACCACGTGGGCAGCAATCACCAGAGCGGCGTAGTATTCGGTGTATAGCGCCGCCGCAGCGCAGAGAACATAGGCGACCCACCAAACTTTTTCCCGGGTATCTTGCATCAGACGGAGCAAGGCGTAGGTGGCCGCCAAACTGAACAGGGCCAGCAAGGCATACATGCGTACTTCCTGGCTGTAGTAGATGTCGAAAGGTGCGGCCACGATTACAACCAGAGCGGTGAGCGCAACAGCACGCGACAATAGCTGCCGGGCAATCACATAGAGAATAGGCAGGGTCAGCATACCGGCCAGCACAGAGAAAAAGCGGGCTTGCCAAGGGCCGATACCGACCAAGGCAAACCACATCTTCAAGAGCACGTAATATAGGGGGGGGTGAATATCTGCCGCTGTTCGTTGGATGAGTTGGGAAAGTGGTTGGGTGGCGAAGTAAAATGTCCACCCCTCGTCCCACCACAGGGGTTGGAAGCTCAGGTGTATGAGCCGTAGGGCAAAGGCTATGAGGAGAAGTAGCGATAGGGGGGGGCGGAGGGCAACTCGTATTCGTCCAGCCATAAAGTTTCGGATGCCCCATCTCTATGAAAGTAAGGTGTCCTTACCTTACTGGACTCTGGCGTTTTTTGTTTTTGCCACGGATTCCACAGATTTCACGGAAAAAACCCGGAAATCTGTGGAAAACCGTGCCGTCCGTGGCTGAAAATACCGCTGTTGCACGGTCAAAATGACTTTCGCCAGACTCCAGTACCTCGCTGACATTGATAGGTAAGTGGGGACCGCTTTGCAAGGCGGCCCCTACCATTATGTTTCTTCGGCTTCCTCTTCTTCGTCTTCTTCCTCTTCTTCGTCGGCGAGTTCTTCGACCAGACTATCGTCATCAAGGATATCGGGTGTATCCAAATCTATATCGAGCAGCACATTGTCTTCCACAAGGGTGAGTGAATCTTCATCTCCCTCGATGTCGGTATCCTCCAGGAAGCCGGAGGCCAACACCTTTTCTACCGTTTCCTCTTCGATGTCTTGTTCATCATCGTTATCGTGATCATCACCATCACTGGCGTCGTCGATTACTTCTATGATCAGGTCTTCCAGCGCCGTATCGCCAAGACTGTCCAATGCCACAGAAGCTACGGGTGTGCCCACACCCCGTGTCAGAAACAGGACTTTGCCATCGTCGGTCAATTCCTCAGTTTCGCCGACTCCGTCACCGTCCGTGTCGATCCGTGCCTGGGCCTCCGAGGCAGCTTCCACCTGCTCGCGGAATCCGGTACCGGCCGGGATGAGTTTCCCCAGAATGACATTCTCCTTCAGGCCGTGCAGGTCGTCCACCTTGCCTTCGATTGCTGCACCGGCCAAGACATTGATGGTGTGTTGGAAAGAAGATGCCGACAAGAAGCTCTCGGTGTTCAGCGCCGCTTTGGTAATGCCCAGGAGGACGGGTTCAGCTACGGCCGGCTGCCCGCCTTTGGCCAGGACACGCTCGTTCAGCTCCTCGAAGGCCATCATGTCAATCAATTCGCCGCTAAGCAAGTCTGTGTCGCCCGGTGTGCGGACTCTGACTCGACGCAGCATTTGGCGCACAACAACTTCAATGTGCTTGTCGCTGATATTGACACCTTGGGAGCGGTAGACTTGTTGTACCTCAGAGACAAGGTATCGTTGGGCGGCCTCGCGGCCTTGTATCCGTAGGATGTCTTGGGGGTTCTTGGAACCCTCCGTCAAACGTTGGCCGGCTTTGACCTCCTGTCCTTCGGTGATACGCAGGCGCATAGAGGGCAGGACATCATAGCGATATAGTTCTTGCTCTTCATAGCGTATGGTCAGCTTCTGTTCTTCAATATGAACGGTTCCGGTATGTTCGGCGAAGATTTTTTCCGAATCGAGTTGGGCCAACACGGTACCGGCCTCCACGTCCTGGCCATCTTCGACAAGAATCTCGTAGGTTTCCGGGACCGTGTAGGTATCGGTATGAATCTCTGAACGACTGAGTCTAATGAAGGTCGCATCGTCTTCGTACTCGAATTGCACGATGCCGTCGATGTCGGCGATGATGGCCTCTCCCTTGGGGTTGCGTGCTTCAAAAAGTTCCTGCACACGCGGAAGACCTTGCGTGATATCGCTTTGGCCGGCCACGCCACCCGTATGGAAGGTTCGCAGGGTAAGTTGTGTTCCCGGTTCGCCGATGGATTGCGCCGCAATAATTCCGACGGCTTCACCAATTTGGATCAATCCTCCGCGAGCCAGGTCTTGGCCATAGCAAAGTTGGCAGATGCCGTGTCGCAACTGGCAGGTCAAGGGTGAACGGACGAAGATCTTGGTGATGCCGGCTTTTACGATTTTTGCGGCATCTTTGACAGAGATTAGGTGCCGGTCGTCGATCAAAATCTCTCCGGTTTTTTCGTCTACGATGGGCACAGCGGTGACATGTCCAACGATCTCCTTGCGGAAATCGTCAATTTTTCCGTCGAACGTTTCCAGGTCCATCCAAGCCCCTTTGCGCGTATCGCAGTCGTTGGCAAAAACGATGACGTCTTGGGCCACGTCAACCAGGCGGCGAGTCAGGTATCCCGCGTCGGCTGTGCGCAATGCCGTATCGGCCAGGCCTTTGCGGGCTCCGTGGGTGGAGATGAAGTACTCCAGCGCGGTCAGTCCTTCTCGGAAGTTCGACCGAATCGGCAAGACAATGATCCGCCCCGAGGGGTCGGCCATCAATCCACGCATACCGGCTAGCT
This sequence comes from Chloroflexota bacterium, assembly GCA_013151955.1. Lineage (GTDB taxonomy): Bacteria > Chloroflexota > Anaerolineae > Ardenticatenales > JAADHH01 > JAADHH01. The sequence goes on along the minus strand of JAADHH010000001.1, from coordinate 3,193 downwards.
GCCGGATGGGCTGAATGCCTCCCTTGGTCGCGCCGGAGTTCGCCATGATGCTCAAGTTTCCGTCGGGGTCCAGCGCGTCAACCACTGCGCTGGTGACGTCTTCCGTAGCCTTGGTCCACAGCTCCACAGTTTTGACGTACTGCTCATTCTCCGTGATCAGGCCCCGCCGGTAACGGTTTTCAATTGCCGATACGCGATCGGTAACTTCTGCAAGTATTTGTCTTTTCTCGTCGGGAACGGTAATATCTTCGATAGCAATCGTTATGCCAGACTGAGTGGCGTACCGGAACCCGATTTGTTTGATGGCGTCTGCAAATTCTGCGGTGACTTCAGAGCCCAATTCCTCGTAGCATCGTGCTATCATCTCCCGCAGTTTGCCCTTGTCCAGGGTGTCGTTGACATATCCCAGAGGGGGGGGCACAACTTCGTTGAAGATGATGCGGCCGGGCGTGGTTTCGATGAGCTTCTTCTTGCGGCTGCGAAATGTGGGAAGCATATTGATCTTGATCTTTGCGTGCAGGTCCACCTGTTTCAGCTCATGGGCCAAGAGGACTTCATCTTTGGAAGCAAAGACACGACCCTCGCCCCGTCTGCCATCTTCCACCATGGTGAGGTAGTAGCAGCCCAGGGTCATATCCTTCGCCGGCCCCACCGTCGGTTCCCCATTTGCCGGCAGCAGAAGATTGTTGGTGGAGAGCATCAACTCTCTTGCTTCTTTTTGCGCGACATCGGAGAGGGGTACGTGGACGGCCATTTGGTCGCCATCGAAATCGGCATTGAACGCAGAGCAGACCAAGGGGTGAAGTTGGAGCGCGCCCCCCTCGATCAAAATTGGCTCGAATGCCTGAATGCCGAGCCGGTGCAGCGTGGGCGCTCTGTTCAACAAGACGAGCCGGTCTTTGATCACTTCTTCGAGCACTTCCCAGACTTCGGGACGCACGTTTTCTATGATTCGCTTGGCGCTTTTCACGTTGGGCGCATGGCTGTATTCCACAAGTTTGTTGATGACGAAGGGTTTGAAGAGTTCCAGGGCCATCTTTTTGGGCAACCCACACTGGTTCAACTTGAGGTGTGGCCCGACGACGATCACGGACCGGCCGGAATAGTCCACACGCTTACCGAGCAAGTTGCGGCGGAAACGGCCATGCTTCCCTTTCAACAGGTCGGAGAGAGACTTGAGCTTGCGCTTGCCCCGCAGGCTTACCGCTTTGCCCCGCCGGCTGTTGTCGATCAGCGAGTCGACTGCCTCCTGCAACATGCGTTTTTCATTGCGGATGATTACGTCTGGGGCATCCAGATCCATCAATCGCTTCAGACGGTTGTTCCGGTTGATCACCCGGCGGTACAGGTCGTTCAGGTCCGAAGTCGCGAAGCGCCCGCCATCCAGTTGCACCATGGGACGCAAGTCGGGCGGGATTACCGGCAATACGGTGAGAATCATCCACTCCGGGCGATTGGCCGAGCGGCGCATAGACTCGACAACGCGAAGGCGTTTGAGGGCTTTCTTGCGTTGTTGCTTGGAATGGGTGCGGTGTGCTTCCAGGCGCAAATCTTTGGCCATTTTGTCCAGGTCCAGATTTTTTACGATTTCATAGAGGGCTTCTGCACCCATACCCGATTGGAATATCTGGCTCCACTTTGCGCGAAGTTCGCGGTAGCGTGTTTCGCTCAGGAACTGCTTAACTTTCAGGCTTTTCAGCTCTTCTCGATCGCTGTCACGCGAAGTGCGGATGCGCAGAAGTTCGTCTTCCATCTCCGACTGTAGTTTCTCGATGTCGGCTTCCAGTTGGCGGGCAAGATCGTCGTTCTGTGAAGCGCTGTCCACCTGTGTGTTGGCTTGTTCCAGGCGGATTCGACTTTCGATCTCATCGATCTTTCCCTCGACCATATCGGTCAACAGGGCGATGTGCTCAGAAGAGATCGTCTCCCCTTTACGGATGATCGTAGAATCGAGGCCCTCGAATTCCAGGTCTTCTTCGGCCTCCAGTCCGATCTTGCTGGTGATGTATTCTCGGGCCGCCGCGGCCTGGTTCATGATCCCGTTTACAGCGTCATCGCGCTCTTTTTCCAGGCGCTCGTATGCTCGTTGTTGGCTCAGCTTTTCTTCATTGATTTGCGATTCAAGAGCCTCTTGAATCTCTGCAACACGTGCGGTATAGGTTGTCTCGATGCGGCGCGTTTCCCGCTCGATCTCTTCATCGATGTGGCGAAGTTCTCGCTGCCTGGCCTGTTCGTCCACAGAGGTGATGATGTATTGGGCAAAGTAGAGGACACGGTCCATGTTTCGGCGTGAGATGTCCAGGAGCAGGCCCAGGTAGCTGGGCACACGCCGGGTGTACCAGATATGCGCAACCGGCGAAGCCAACTTGATGTGGCCCATACGCTCACGCCGTACCGCTGAGCGGGTTACTTCGACGCCGCACTTATCACAAGTGATGCCCTTGAAACGGACTTTTTTGTATTTGCCACAGTAACATTGCCAATCTTTCGTGGGGCCGAAAATAGCTTCACAGAACAATCCGTCTCGCTCCGGACGTAGCCGGCGATAATTGATTGTCTCCGGCTTGGTTACCTCTCCGTAGGACCATGAGAGAATCTCTTCCGGTGAGGCCAAACTTACCCGCATAGCACGGAAATCCTTGGTTTCCAACGCAGTCCCTCCCAGTACAGACGCAGTCTGGTAGAAGTCCCTCGACCATTTCGGGGGATTTCAGGATAGATGGTCCCACCGGTGATGCAGCGCGGTGGGGACCAAGAGGATATAGAGACTATACCAGATCTTTACACAACAAAAAGCCCGTTCTCAAGACATAGCAGCGTTGCTCCTAACGGGCATGGGTTGCTGGGTAATCCTTTTTTCCAAATCAAATGCGTGATGTTGTGCTGATCGGCAAACAGAGGTGGCACACTTATTCGTAACGCGTTGATGCTCCTTCGTTGGTTGAACAGGCGGCTGTGGCGCTGAACTTGCTCCACAGTGCATTGCCCTCGCGTGGTAACGGCGCAATCGGCAATGCCAACGCTTCTGGGAACCCTTGTGTCACTTCTGGTCGCAAACAAAGATTATACCTTAAACTTGTATATTTGTCAAACGCACCGCAGGGGTGTATTTCAATTCTGGGGGCAGGGTAAGGATTTCACCGCAGAGACGCTGAGCGCGCAGAGTTTTTCTGCTTTGAAAATGCGTTGGCCC
>JAADHH010000136.1 GCA_013151955.1 Chloroflexota bacterium | reverse complement strand
TGCTCCCCCAGAATTGGGGGCCGGGGGGCGTCCCCCAGAATTGGGGGCCGGGGGGCGTCCCCCAGGTTATTGAGAAGATACGTTTTGGGTTGGTCAAAGGCCGGCCTGGACGCAACGGAATGGGGATTGCAGAGGCTACTGCTACAGCAACTGTTCAAACAAGGGCGAAACATCCCGGTCGTAGACATCCATCTCCACCTGCGCCAGAGTCTGGAGACTGGGGCGACGTCTGGCGAGCTGTTCCTCGAGGGTCGTCGTCTCGAGCTGGTAGAAGATGCCAATGGGAATATGGTCTCCCCCCTCGTAGGAACGAGCCAGGGCTTGCACCTTCTTCGCCACCACCTCGTCCGGGTCATCTGGATTGTGCACAAGCGGATCATAGCCTGTATCTTCGAGATGATAAAGTCGCGGCTGACCGCCGGACCGGTCCTTGCCGGCGTACCAGTCTCGCGTGTGCAGGTTGTTGTACGTCGGACAAGTTTGCAAGACATCAACCAAGGCGGACCCCGGATGCTGAATGGCCCGTGTGATCAATCCCACCAGGTGCTTGACATCCAGCGCATATCCGCGGGCGATAAACGTATAGCCGGTGCTGAGCGCCAGGGCAATGGGGTTGATCCCTTCAACGATGGCTTCATCCGGCATAGACTTGGTACGCATTCCCTTATCCAGTGTGGGAGAGGCCTGTCCTTTGGTCAGGCCATATACTTCGTTGTCGAAGACGATGTACGTCAGGTTCAGGTTCCGTCGTCCGGCGTTCACAAAGTACCCGGCGCCAATACCATAAGCATCGCCGTCACCACCCAAGGCCAGCACGGTGAGCTTGTGATTGGCCAACTTCACACCGGTAGCCACGGTCAAAACCCGTCCATGAAGGGTGTGCAATCCGTAGGTGCCGATGTAGTGCGGCGTCTTGCCGGAGCAGCCAATCCCCGAGATGATCGCCACCTCGTGGGGGGGAAGGTGTAATTCAGCCAACGCTCGCTGCACGGAACGCAAAATTCCAAAGTCTCCACACCCGGGACACCAATCGCTGGCGACGTCCGTTTTGTAATCTTTTGCTGTGTACGTTTGGGCGGTCATTTCCTGTCGCTCCTTTTTCCATCGTGCCACGTGCTGCACACGCTATCGCTCTGCGCTCTCCGCGCCAATCGCTCAGATGTGGCTTAGCTCCACCACAGGGTCACCGGTGGCCAGGGCCTTCTCCACGCTTTCCACGATATCGCCCTGCGAAAAGGGCCGTCCGTCGAAGCGGACGATACGTTGCGGGACTGTGACACCGGTTTGTTCGCGGATCAGGTTGGTCAGTTGTCCGGAAAAATTCCCTTCGATGGCGATGCTCCGTTTTGCCTCCCGCAGAATACGGGCAACTGCGTCCACCGGAAACGGTCGCATCAGCCGGACCTGCAGGAAATTCACGGACCGGTGACGCGAGAGTTCAGCCATGGCGTCCAGGATCGCGCCCTTCGGCGAACCCCAACTGACGAGCGTTACGTCTGCCACCGGCGGGCCGTGCAATTGGAACTTCATCTCATCCGGAATCTCCTGCGCGGCCAGGGCAAGTTTGCGCCGGCGTTTGTGAACCATGCTCATGCGATTCTCGATTCCCTCGTGGATGTGCCCGAAGGGATCATGTTCATCGCTTGTGCCCCGGTACATGCCCCCCGGCTGACCAGGCCGGCTGCGGGGGCTGACACCCGAAGCGGTGAAGCGATAACGCCGGTAGGCTTCTCCGCCCGCATCCGTCTGTGGGTCGAAGCGTGCGCCACGGTCGATGGTCAACCCGGACGTGTCGAACCACGGTGCTGTCCGGTAACTGTTCGCCACGAACTTGTCCTGCAACACGATCACCGGCATCTGGTAACGATCGGCCCAATTGAAGGCCTCGAACGTCGCGTAGAAACACTCGACCGCATCGCCGGGGGCCACCACGATGTGTTCGAACTCGCCGTGGGCGGGGTGCAGGGCAAAGTGAAGGTCGCCCTGTTCGGTGCGCGTGGGCAAGCCCGTACTCGGCCCACCCCGCTGGTAGAGGCAGACCACCGGGCCGGCCGTTTCGGTGATGGATGCGAACCCCAAACCTTCGCCCATCAGCGCCAATCCCGGACCGGACGTGGAGGTTGCCGACCGGGCACCGGCATAAGCCGCGCCCACAGCCATGTTGATCGAGGATATCTCGTCCTCACACTGAAAAACGGTGATGTCGTAGTCCGCTTGCCGCGCTTCCAGGTAAAAACTTTCATCGGTGGCGGGTGTGATGGGATAGTAAGACTGGAACCCGCAGCCGGCCTTCAGTTTGCCAATGGCCGCAGCCACAACGCCCCGAATGAGGATCTGCTTCGGGGGATCGGCCTTTGCTCGCAGGTGAAAATCTATGCCCGCTGGGAAATGCTCCTTGACGTACGCATACGCAACGCGGGCGACTTCTACATTGAGATGGGCCAGGTGCGCCTTCCGGCCGGTGAAGCTCTCGCCAATGATCGTCGTCACCATGCCGAGGTCGTAATCGAGAAGAGCGACCGTAGCGCCGAGGAGAACGGTGTTCTTCATGATCTGGTACTGCGTGCCGCTACCCTCTTTTCCGCCGGCGCGCAATCCTGCCTCGATCAGGTCCAGGAAAGGCAAGGGAAAGAGTCGCAAGTCTCCACGGCCAAATTCTTCCGTGCCCATGTCTAGGGCCGCATCGTAGATGACGCCCCCCTGCGGCACGACCTGATGCAAATGCCCGATGTGGTGGACCTGCGGGTCCGCTTTCTTGCCGAGGAGGGTCTCTTTGTCCAGGGCAACCAGCAAATGCACTTCATCCACGTGCGACCGGATCTCGCCATCACCGGCCCGCACGCGATAGAAGCTGTGTTTACCGATGATGTTGGAGTGGTATTCGATGTTGGAAAAGACGGCCAGCCCCCCGCGACTGCAAGCCTTGGCCAGTATCTCTGCTGCCGCGTTGATCCCGCTGCCCTGTGGCCCCCCCACCATCCAAGAAACCTGGTTTGCAACCATTGCTCGTTTCTCCTTCGTTGGAAAACTTACTGTAGCCACGCCGCTACGTCCGGGCAAACACGTTTGAAAACGCTGTCGTTACTGCTCAGGCACGTAGTGAGAATAGCTTCAGCAGCCAAGCGGTAGCCCCCCCAGCCCCCCAATCCTGGGGGGAGTACAGCAGTTTCCCCCCAAAGTTGGGGGGTTAGGGGGGCCTGCCTGCGTAGTTTGACAATGTCACATTCCTTGCACGGCGGTTGAAACCGCGTGCTACCGGTGGCGAAGGCCACCTGCGTGGCCTCGTTTAGCTGCCGCAGGGCAGCTTCGCCCCA
>JAADHH010000015.1 GCA_013151955.1 Chloroflexota bacterium | reverse complement strand
GTCAACATCGACAAAAAGTTGTCTATGTTTCTGTAGGACACAGATTCTCACAGAAAAACAGAGATAAAACATTCAGAAAAATCTGTGTGCGGAGCCTGTGTAAATCTGTGTCCCCTGCCCTTTTGTCAACTGCCCCGTCAGGGGCCACATTTTCTGAGCGAAGCCTCGGACAATGCATAGTGACTTACTATTATAGTCAAGTGCTGCCGGTTGTCAACTTGCGATTACCCCTGGGGTGCGCGGCAAAGTTTTGTGTCTGGAGAGCCAAGCCCCCGCTGCGAGCAGGTCAAGCAGCCCAAAACGCAAAAGAGCGACTCCGTAAGCGGTTGGAACTGGACAACTGCCAACGGGCATGGTACAATGGTTCCAAGCAGCAGTTGCCCTACAAAGAGGCCAGTTTAGGTGTATGCCGGTGGTGCCTGAGGATGCAGCCGGTTCGCAAAGGAAAATAGAATGCAAATTGTAACGGATAGCGGAACAGACGTATGGCTGCCCCCAGAGCAAGCAGCCGAATTGGACATTCACATCGTACCACTCATCGTTACCCTGGAAGGCGAATCCTATCGCGAAGGCGTGGATATCCAACCTGGCGAGTTCTACCGCTTGCTGTCGGCGAGCGACAGCCTGCCGATCACATCGCAGCCCTCGCCGGGCGACTTTGCCGAGGTGTACCGGCGGTTGGCCGCCACCGATCCAGACATTTTGTCCGTACACATGACTTCAGGTCTGAGCGGTACGTTCAATTCCGCGCAGGCAGGGGCAAAACTGGTACCGGAAGCAAACGTAACTCATGTGGACACAAAAACCTTGTCCTCCGCAGCGGGATGGCAAGTGGAGGCGGCTGCGCGCGCGCTGAAAGCTGGTTGGTCGAAAGAGGAGGTTCTGGCTTTGATGGAGCGCATCAGTGAGGCCAGCGAGAGCATGTACACCCTGAGCGAATTGAAGTACTTGATACACGGCGGGCGCATCAGCCACATGAAGGGGATAATAGCCTCGTTGTTGAATCTCAAGCCGTTAATCGGCGTGGAGAAAGTGAACGGAACGTATATACAACTCGGTCAGGGGCGAACGTTCAAGCGGGCGGTCAAAGGGTTGGTCGATCTGATGGCCGACCGGCACGCGCCTGGCAGTGCATTGCGCGTACGGGTACTTCATTCGTACAATCCCGAAGGGGCGGCCATGCTTCGCGAGCTGGTAGATCAACAGTTTGATTGCACTTGGCTGCCGGTGGGTCCCATGTCACTGGTGTTGGGTGCGCATACTGGCCCCAGCATGGTGGGCATTTCGTACGCCTCTCTAGCCGCATTTGACACAATGCCATAACGCGCCGTGTCTGGCTTTGGCCCTGTGGGCCGGCGGAGTACCAGCGTCCTATGGAGCGAGGCGGAGATGTGTGGTATAATTTGGGGAGAAGAACGCAACTGCGCCACGGGGTGAACATGGAGAGAACTGTTCCCCCTTGTGAAATCGGGAAAGTAGCCTATGGACGTTGAACCAAAACCGGCGGCCAAGCGTAACGAGGTTGCCATTCCGACCGAAAATGCGGAGGAGGCCTTACGGTTCTGCCGTATGTTGATGGCCGCGGTACAACTCTCGCTGGATTGTCCGGTGACGCCGGAAAGGAACGGGAGACCTGAAATGGCCTTTGTGCAGGCGATGGCACATAGGCAAGAAGGTCTCACGCCATCGTCTCTGCAGAATGGTCAATTTTCATTTTTAGCCCTGTTCGATTCGCCGCCGGAGTTGTCCGTCGTCCTGCCTGTTCTCAACGAGGAGGCAAATATCCCCACTCTCTACGAACGGTTGACGACGACCATGCAGGAACAAGACGTGGACTACGAGCTTGTCTTCGTGGATGATGGCAGCCAGGACAAGAGCCTGGAACAATTACACGCGCTTGCGGCCAAAGACCGCCACGTCATTGTTGTCGAATTGGCACGCAACTTTGGACATCAAGTGGCCATCAGCGCCGGCCTGGACCACGCGCGTGGCAACGCTGTCATCGTCATGGATGCCGATTTACAAGACCCCCCAGAAGTGTTGCCCCAATTCATTGCCAAATGGCAAGAAGGCTACGATGTTGTCTATGCTGTTCGGGAACACCGCAAGGAGAACTGGCTCAAACGTGCTGCTTATGCCGGCTTCTACCGTCTCCTGCAACGGGCAGCCAATATCGAGATTCCGCTGGATGCCGGCGATTTCTGTATCATGGACCGAAAGGTGGTGAACTTGCTGCGGACCATGCCGGAACGGAATCGTTTTATACGAGGTATCCGCAGTTGGGTGGGACTGCGGCAGATAGGACTCTCCTACGAGCGGCAATCGCGCTATGCCGGCCGGCCCAAATATACCTTGGGACGCCTGGCCCTGTTGGCCCTCGATGGCCTGGTCTCTTTCTCTCACACACCTTTACGGCTGGCTTCCTTGTTGGGGGTGAGCATTTCGGCTTTGTCCTTCCTGCTGGCCGGATTCTATTTTGTCAAAAAGCTGACCACCGGCCTGAGCCCGCCCGGCTTCGCTACACTGGTGGTCTCCATCTTCTTCCTGGCCGGTATCCAACTGATCACCATCGGCGTCATGGGCGAATACATTGGCCGGGTGTTCGACGAGGTGAAGCAGCGGCCCTTGTATGTCGTGCGTCAGATCGTGAGGGGACCGTTTTGATGCGCATTTTGATGCTCAACAACGAGTTCCCCCCGCTGGGAGGGGGGACGGGGACGGTGAATCGCGCCCTGTTGCAACGCTTCGCCCAGGTACCGGAGTTGGAAATAGACCTGGTCACTTCGGCCACGGAGAATGCGCAAAGGCGAGAAAGGTTCGCGGAGCGTATTCACATCTTCGAGGTTCCGGTAAACAGTCACAATATTCACCACGCTTCGAATCGTGAATTGCTCACCTATGCTGTCCGTGCCTTGCCCTTTGCCTGGAGACGTCACCGTGCCCGTCCGTACGACTTCTGCTTTGCGTGGAGCGCACTGCCGGCCGGTGCGGTCGCGCTGGCGCTGCGCTGCCTTGCCGGGCTGCGCTATCTCGTGCGTGTTTGTGGGCCGGACATCCCCGGCTTTGAACAGCGGTACGGCCCGTTGTACCCGATCCTCTCACCGGCCATTCGGGCCATCTGGCATGGGGCAGAGACCGTAGTGGCGAAGTGCGAGGGCGAGGCCGCGATGATCCATGCCGTAGATCGTCGGGTGCCGGTCACGATTATCCGCAATGGTGTCGCCCTGGCCGCTTTCCCCCCCGGCGACTCTATCCCGGACGAGGGGCCGTTACGTCTGCTTTGTGTAGGGCGACTCATCACCCGAAAAGGGCAACATCACCTGATTCAAGCTGTAAAACAACTCAACGATGAAGGGGTCGCCGTAACCCTCGAGCTGGTAGGTACAGGGGACGCACAGGCGATCTATGAAAGCCAGGCAGAGCAGTTAGGGCTTGGGGATCGGGT
>JAADHH010000006.1 GCA_013151955.1 Chloroflexota bacterium | reverse complement strand
GGATCTCAACGGGCAAACCGTACCAGGTTCGCACCCGCCACGGCTCGTCCGCGGGCATCAGCGGCCTTTGTTCAGCAACGTGTAGCCGGCCGCTTTCCAGGCATTCATCCCGCCGTCCAGGTTCCACACGTTAGTGTATCCTAGTTTCACCAGCGCGCGTGCAGAGATTGCGCTCATCCCACCACTGCGGCAGTAGACCACAATCTTCGCGCTCTTGTCGGCCGGCAGTTTGTTCAAGTTTTCTTCGATCTTGTCAAAGGGAATGAAGAGATCCGTGCCTTCGATCTCGCCCGCGTAGGGGATGTGCACGTTGACCAGGAGGAAATCCTTGTTTTTCAGCATGGTCGCCAACCCGGCTGCATCAACATCGGTGTAGCTACCTCCGCCTTCCACCGGCACTTTCTGGGTCTGCACGGTCTGTTCCCCCGACGGCTTCGTCTTGGCCGTCCCCCCGGTTCCGCAAGCGGCCAGAACCAGAGCAACGGTGATAAAGAGCAATATGGAAGCAACTCGAACACGTGATTTCGTCATAACCAATCCTTTCGTCATTTCAGGCTTTTCAAGAATTCCAACAAATCATCCAGGTCTTTGTCCGACATTTGCCAACGGGGCATGGCCGGGTCCAGCCGATTGCCGTCCGGCTCCAGCCCTTGTGTCACCGCTTGCTTGAAAGTCTCCGGGGTGTACGGCGGATGGTCCATCTCCTCGCCGCCGTGCTCGGCCCCGCTGAGCGTGGACCAGCGGATGTCGGGCGCGTCCATCACCGTCATGTGCATAAGATGCCGCCCGCCGCGCCCATCTGGGCCGTGGCAATCGGCGCAGGCCAGTTGCCCCCCGCTGCCCATCATACCGCCGCCCATCATGCCGCCGGTTACCCCTCCACTGTACCGAATGGGGCCGTTGGCGCTGGTGCCGGTGAAGTAGATCCGCTCACCGTTCGAGCGATAGCGCCCGAACAGCGACCCACCCCAGCCCAGCGGGCCGCAGGCCGTCACCAGCAGGGCCAGGGGAACGAGCAGCAAGGCTATCTTGTAACTTTTCATACCTAAGTTCCTTTGTTACGTATCCCGTTGGCACGTTCGCACGTTTCACGCATTACGTATTACGTATTGCGTATTACGTATTGCGTATTGCGTGCTGCGTATTGCGTCGCTCACCGCTCCACGCTTGACTCTTGCTCATCTCGTTTTCTACCGGCCTCTCGTTGGGACATCACAGCCAATTTGCTTGACAATTTCGACCCAAGATTGTATGATGTGCACACCAGGAATCCGGAGGTGTCATAGTTATGAGCAAGACTCCGCACAAAACGCAAGTGTCATTGGAAGACTGGCAATAACAGTACCTGGGCCAGCTTTCCTCCAAGACCGGCCGGAGTGTCTCTAGCATCCTGCAGGAATGGGTGTCGGAATCAATTCGAGCCAGAACGCGAGAGACGGCATCGCCCGATACTTTCTTTGACATTATTGGCATGGTAAGTGGCGACGGCACACCTGTCGGTCGCGAGCATGACCGATACCTCTACAGCAACAGTGAGGGAACAGAGCGATGAGGAAACTTCTGGCAGTTGCACTTTTCCGAATTAACCTGACAATGATATACTTGGGCATATCGCCTAGGAAGGCCGCACGGACATGAAGTGTCTGCGCTAGATGGCCCGGCGCCCGATGAAGTGTGGCTTGCAGCATTCCAGGAGGCAAACAAGCCCCCAAGGGGCGCTGCCTGGTAGCGGGCGTGCTGAAGCCCTTTTGCGTTAGTCGGCATATTGTCGGTAGGACTGCACGTAACCGTGGTTACCTGCCATCACCCCTTATCTTGCGGTTCCCTGTCTGAGCGACCACACTATGCTGGTCCTCGGGTAGGGGCGTAGCGGCGCTGCGCCCCTACCCCACGATTCCACGCTTACCTACCATATTGTCAGACTAGTTTGCTAATGGTCAAATACCAGTGCCCTGTATGCATTCTGTTTTACTTCAACAACTCCTCGATCCGCCGGCGGTTCGCCGCGAAGCCCAGCAACATCTCTTTGCCGATAACGATCGTCGGCGTGACGAACCGTCCCATGAGCTCCTTCAGTTCCTTCATGTACTTCTCATTGGTCGTCACGTCCCGCTCGTCGTACTCGATTCCTTTTTGAGCGAAGAACCTCTTCGCGGCATGGCAGTCCGCTCAGGTCGGTTGGGTGTAGATGACAACCTTCTTGCTCCGACGAGCAAACAGTTCACGCAACACGGCTCTTCTCTCTCCTCAACTCGCCAACTGCTGTTCCAGCTTCGGTTTGTCGAACCCGATGACCATCTGGCCATCAATGAGCGTCACCGGCGTGGTCATCACACCCAGTTCGCCCAACTCCTCCAATGCCTTCTCGTCCTTCGTCACATCTCGCTCGACGAACTCGATGCCCTTCTGTGAAAGAAACTCTTTCACCTTCCCACAGAACATTCAACCCGGTTGTGTGTAGACAACAACGTTCTTTGCGGACATTTTTCTGTCTCCTTTCGAATATCAGGGTATTGTGCTATGTTGGAGTGCTGCGTTGCGTGGTGCGTGGTGCGTGATGCGTACTGCGTAATGCGTAACGCATCGCTCTCCGCTCCACGCTCCACGCACTACGCTCCTACTCCTCGACAATCAACTTGCCGTGGAGCATCCCCATCTGGCACTGGAAATCGTACTCGCCCGGCTCTTCCGGCGTGAACTCGATGGTCACCGTCTCACCCGGCGGTAGTTTGGCGCTCTTGTTGAAGTCGGGAAAGAGCACCATCTCCGAGCAGGAGGCGGTCTCCTGACGGTTGAAGTTCAGGCGCACCGGACGGCCGGCTTTGACGACCAGCACGTCGGGAGTGTAGCCCCCTTTGACCACGATGTTCGCCTCTTGAACCCCACTGGTCACCGCCACTCGAGCCCCTTCCTTCTCCGACAGGAAGAAGTACCAGATGACAAGGGCGGAAAGTACGGCTGCTCCTGTAAGGACACTAATGTCTGCGATTGACATGGTTGTTCCCCCATTCGATTTTGGATTTTGGACTGAAGTCTGGCGTTTTTCTGTTTCGGCCACGGATTGCACGGATTTCCACGGAAGAAACTGGGAAATCTGTGCAAATCTGTGCCATCCGTGGCTGAAAATCCCCATGTTATGGGGTCAAAATGACTTTCACCAGGGTCCAGTTTTGGATTGGCGATTTGGTGGCGTGAAACGTGACGCGTATTACGTATTACGTATTGCGTATTACGTATTGCGTATTGCGTTGCGCTTGAACGTTCGCACATTTCACTCCATTAGCAATTGATCATTGATCATTGATCATTGACCGTTGACAATTAACCGTTGACCCTTGCTCAACGCCCTGTCGGTTTGAACCCGCGTAGGCGCAGAGCATTGCTGACCACGGTCACGCTGCTCAAAGCCATCGCCGCGCTGGCGATGATCGGGCTGAGTAGAATGCCGAAGAACGGGTACAGCAGGCCCG
>JAADHH010000116.1 GCA_013151955.1 Chloroflexota bacterium | reverse complement strand
GATCTTCGTCAGTCCGGCCCCCTTTGGATTCCTCGCCTCCGTGCAACTGCTCACGATGGCTGCCGTGGGAGGGTTGGGCAGCATTTGGGGTGCACCGTTTGGCGCCGGCTTCCTCCTCCTCTTGCGTGAGGGGCTGCGCACCGAGCTGTCCAAGGTCTTGCACTATGCTTCCGGCGAACATGAACTCATTGTCTACGGCGTCATCCTGGTCGCCATCATGATCTTTGCCCCAGAAGGCTTGACGAGCCGCATCGTGACCACCGTGCGTCAGCGGCGAGCCTCGTCCGCTCGTCGTGTGGGAGAGCGCAGATGACGAAGCCGAACGGAATGGAGCCGTTGTTGGAGGTTCGCGCGCTCCAGAAATTCTTTGGGGGCCTGGTGGCTGTGAACGAAGTCAGCTTTCAGGTAATGCCCGGCGAGATCGTGGCCATAATCGGTCCAAACGGAGCGGGCAAGACCACGATGTTCAACCTGTTGTCCGGCGTTTATGTGCCAGACAAAGGGGAGGTCGTCTTTCACGGCGAAGTCCTGAACGGTAAGAAGCCATATCAAATTGCGCAACGGGGATTGGCGCGAACGTTTCAGAACCTGCAAGTATTCGATAACATGACGACCCTTGAAAATGTCATGGTTGGACGACACATACGCAGCGCTTATGGCCTTCTCTCGGCCGCATTTAGATTGCCACACGCCAGGCGGGAAGAGGGCGACATTCATGAACAAGCCTGGCATTATTTGTCGCTGGTTCATCTGCAGGAACAGGCCGCAATGCAAGCCTGCAATCTCTCCTTTGGCCAACAACGGCGCTTGGAAATTGCCCGCGCGCTGGCATCCGAGCCGGCCCTGCTGCTGCTGGACGAGCCCGGAGCAGGCCTGACACGGGAGGAAGTGGAGGAGCTGGACGGCCTGATACGCAATATCCGCGATGCTGGGGCCACCATCTTGTTGGTTGAGCATGATATGGACCTGGTTATGGGCATTGCCGACCGCGTGATTGTCTTGAACCATGGCGAAAAGATCGCCGCAGGCACCCCGGAAACTGTGCAACAAGACCAGCGGGTGATCCGTGCCTATCTCGGAGAAGTGTGGGACTAGCCGCATACGGGGTATAGGGAAATGCTTGAGCTGCGAGAAGTCAGTACATGCTACGGAAATATCCAAGTGTTGCGGGGTATCTCGCTGAACGTCAATGCTGGTGAAATCGTGGCGCTCATCGGGGCCAACGGGGCCGGCAAGACAACGCTGCTGAACACGATCTCGGGCCTTGTGCCACCCAAAAGTGGCCAGATTCTCCTTGGCGGCGTTTCCATAACGCGCAATTCACCCAGCCGCATCGTCCACCGGGGCATTAGCCATGTGCCCGAACGCCGGCAGGTTTTCGGTGCATTGAGCGTCCAGGACAATTTGCTGCTTGGCGCATATCACCGGTATCGACAGGATGGCCGGAAGAACGTGATGGCAGACATAGAACAGGTCTATGAAATCTTCCCCGTCTTGCAGCAGCGCAGCGGTCAGGCGGCCGGCACGCTCTCCGGCGGTGAGCAGCAGATGTTGGCCGTGGGCAGAGGCATCATGGCTCGTCCCCTGCTGCTCATGCTGGACGAGCCATCCCTGGGCCTGGCTCCCATGTTGGTGAGGGAGATTTTCCGCGTCTTTACGATGCTGCGCGAACAGGGAACCACCGTCCTCATCGTAGAACAGAATGCCCGCGCGGCCTTGAACATCGCCGACCGCGGATACGTTCTGGAAAGAGGGAGGATCGTCATCGAAGGAACGGCGGAAGAGTTGGCGTCCGATGAACAAGTTCAGTATGCTTACCTGGGCCGGCGAAATGGTTACAGAAATGATGCAAAGGGTAAGCGGTGAGCGAAATGCCGGCTGTTTACGCACAAACCCGGCAGCCATAAGAGCCGGTAAAGTTGGATGGCGTTGTAGGCAGGAGATTTCTGTGATCTCGCGAGTGACAGACGCTTGCGGGTAACCGACTTTGAAAGCTAGTATTTAGGAGGAGAGTATGCCCATTTGGAATAAGAAGTATGAAACAATGCCCCGTACAGAGTTGGAGAGCTTGCAGGTGGAGCGATTGCGCGATCTTGTCACGTATGCCGCCGGCCACAACCAATTCTACCACGACAAAATGGAAGGAGCCGGGGTTACCGCCGCCGACATCCACGACCTGGATGACCTGGCAAAGCTGCCCTTCACCACAAAACAAGACCTGCGCGACCATTACCCCTTCGACATGTTCTGTGTGCCCTTGAACGACGTCTGCCGCGTTCATGCATCCAGTGGAACGACCGGCAAACCAACCGTGGGCGGCTATACCAAACCAGACCTCGAACTCTGGTCGGAGGTGATGGCCCGTACGTTGTCGAGCTGCGAAGTTGTGCCGGAAGACGTTGTGCACAATTCGTACGGATATGGCCTGTTCACCGGCGGGCTGGGCTTCCACATGGGAGCTGAGCAGATCGGCTGTACGGTCATCCCCGTCTCCGGCGGGTTGACCAAACGCCAAATCATGCTCATGGAAGACTTTGGAGCTACGGTGCTGACCTGCACGCCGTCCTATTCCCTCGTCCTGGCCGAGCAGGCGGCGGAAATGGGGGTGGACCTCCGCGGGCAATTGAATCTGCGCGTCGGCGTTTTTGGCGCAGAGCCTTGGTCGGAAAGCATGCGCAAAGAAATCGAGCGCTACTTGGGCCTGGAAGCCTACGACATCTATGGCCTGACCGAAATCATTGGGCCGGGCGTGTCTGTCGAATGTTCCGAGCACGATGGCCTGCACATTTTTGAAGACCACTTCCTGGCCGAAATCATTGATCCGGAAACCGGCGAACGGCTCGATTATGGCCAGGAAGGCGAGCTGGTGATCACCACGCTGACGAAAGAGGCCATGCCCGTGATCCGCTATCGCACCCGGGACCGGACGATTTTGCATCATGAGCCGTGTGCTTGTGGCCGTACGATGGTGCGCATGGAGAAGGTGTTTGGTCGCACCGACGACATGCTCATCGTGCGCGGGGTGAACGTGTTCCCCTCGCAAATCGAAAGCGTATTGTTGGCCGTCGAAGAAGTGGAGCCGCACTACCAACTCGTACTGGATCGCGCGCGTCACGACCTGGACAGTTTGGAGATTTGGGTCGAAGCTTCCGAAAAGTTGTTCCAGCCCGTGGATACCCGTCGCCTGGATGAGCTGCAAGCCTATATATCCAACGAAATGCAACAGGCCTTGGGCATCTCCACCGACATCCGGCTCATGGGCCCGAAGAGTATCACCCGCAGCCAGGGCAAAGCCAAGCGGGTCATTGACAAACGAGAACTTTGACCGGTGCAGCCCCATGGGGATTCCGTGGCTACGTAGGGACCGCAGCCACGGAATCCTCATCCCAGGGCGTGTGCATCGTGTTGCGTGTTGCGTGTTGCCTCGTCCCCCATCCGCCCCCTGACGACTGACGACTGACGACTGACGACTGCCCTCTGCCCTCT
>JAADHH010000133.1 GCA_013151955.1 Chloroflexota bacterium | reverse complement strand
CGAAACCTACGATAGCGAATTGTTCTTCCTCTTGAACCGCCGTTACCACTACCCGCCCGACCAGATTCACGTAGATTTGATCCGCCGTGCACCAAGACAGGACGTGCCCATTGATTACGATCCCTTGGCTGCCGATCCCGATTATTTGGTCGTAGGGCCATTCAGTCGTGGTTGGCATTTGTATGACCCAGTGTTGGAGGCAGGAGCCTTTCGTCTGATCCGCAACTACGGACGTTACAAGATTTATGAGCGTGTGCGTGGGGATTCGTCGGCCATGTTCACTGGCCCGATTTGTGATAGTGTATCGCTTTCGGTGGCAAAGGGTTACCAACTTTCCAAAAGTTGGCAACCTTTCGTTTGAACGAACCGTCGAACGATGATATAATTGTGGTTAGCTGCGTCAAAGGGGAGAGAAATGCACGCCAAGAGCGTGTGGCGGCAGCGCTTTGCTGTCAATTGAACTGCGTACGTGTTGAAGGCATAGTACGCAGAGGAGGCGTGTGGGACATGCGAAAGGGCCAGCTGGAACAGGGAAAAGCAGGACGCCCCCTGGTCTCCTTGTTCCTTGTTCTCCTGGTCTCCCTCTCCATGATGCTCACGGCATTGGCCATCCACCGTCTGTTCACCGGCCCACACCCCGGTGCCAACGATTTCTACATCCCCTGGCGGGCGGTACGTGCGCTGGTCGTCGAAGGGCGCAACCCCTACTCGCCGGAGGTCACCCGCGATATTCAGCAGGTCCTTTTCGGCGGTCCACGGCCACCGGGGACCCACCAATTCGCCTTTGCCTATCCGCTTACCGTGCTGCCCCTGTTGGCTCCCCTCGCGCCACTCCCCTACGACTGGGCCGAAGCGATTTGGCTGACAGTGCTGTTGGGCGCACTGCTGGGCGGTTTTTTCCTGGCCCTGCGGGCGATAGATTGGACACCCCGACCTTGGGCCCTGGCCGGCCTTGCGACCTGGACGATCTTGTTCTATCCGGCGGCACGGGCATTGATTCTAGGCCAGATGGCTGTGATCGTCTTCCTCCTTGTTGCCTTGACCCTGTTCCTTCTCCGCCGTGGCCAGTGGGCAGGAGCCGGCATTTGCCTCGCCTTGACCACCTTGAAGCCGCAGATGGTGGCCCTGATGGTCCTGCTGTTGCTGGTATGGGGGGCGCATCAGCGGATGTGGCGTTTTGTCGGGGGATTCCTGGGCACGATGGTTACCATGGTGGTGATTCCTATGCTTTGGCTTCCCACCTGGCCCCTCGACTTCATAGAGAGCACGCGGGCATACGCCGGATATACCGAGAACACCTCTCCCGTCAGAGTCATGCTTCATTTGTTCGGTTTCTTCGCTCCCTGGTGGGAGATAGGCCTGACCGTGCTCCTGTGCTTGTTCTTGGCCAGAGAGATTTGGCACAGCGCCCACAGTTCTTGGTATAACTTGCTCCCACTCACGGTTTTGTCACTCGTCGTCGGCCTGCTCATCTTCCCCAGGACGGCAACTACGAATCAGGTATTGCTCATCATCCCCATACTCTGGTGGGTGAACACCGTACAACACAATCCCCTTTGGGTGTTGGGGGCCGGCTTGGTACTCCTGGCCCTGCTCATCGGCGGATGGACACTTTTTTTGGCTACCACACAAGGCTCGGGATCAGAAGCCTTGCTCATGTACGCCCCGTTTCCGTGGGCAGCGCTTTTGTTGACCATACCATGGAGCAGGAAGGAAGGGTGGATCCGTGGATTCTAGCCGGGTTCCTTTCTCGCATCTGGAGCGCGAGGAATGGGAGCGATTGGCCGATGCGGCTGCCCTGTTCGCTTGGTTGTTAGTGCTTGGCGTGATGGCTTGGGCAGCTTTTTCGCTGTTCGGTGAGGATTTTCGGGGCTATTATGCCGCGGCAACGGTTTGGTTGCACGGAGGCGATCCGTACGATTACGCGCAACTGGTCCCTGTGCTGAAAGATATCACCGGTTACGTGGGAAACAACCCGTACTATTACCCCCCTTGGTTCGTGATTTTCATGACGCCCTTTGCAACCCTGCCATATCAGACGGCGCGTGCGGTTTGGATTGTGCTCAATGTAGCCTTACTCTGGTCGGGGGCAGAGCTGACTTTGCGGGCATTGGCATGGCCCGTGACAGGATGGCAACGATGGTCCCTCTTCATAGCCGGGGGGTATCTGTTCGGGTGGATGTGTCTACGCTTTGAGCAAACCGGAATTCTCATATTTTTCTTCTTCGCTGCGGCCCTCTATCTTCTGAAAACGGACCGGCCTCTGGTGGCCGGGGTGGCCATGTCGTTGCTGCTCACCAAACCGCAAGCGGGATACGCCGCCCTGGCCCTCTTGCTGATCTTTGCGTGGCACAGATACCGGCGGACCGTCACGTCTTGTCTTCTGGCCCTGATCGTCTTGCTCGGCACGTCTACGGTTTTGGTTCCAGGGTGGTACCGCCACGTGCTGCGGGCGGACTTTGGAGCTGGATTGTTTCGGGAGCTGAATGGCCCCGGTCAGGTTGTGGCCCAACGTATCAATACGACCCTCCTGGACTGGCTGGCTTCCTTTGGCATGACGGGAGCTGCTGCGTGGTTCCTCTATGCCTTGGTCTTCTTGATCTGCGCCAGCGCCCTGGGGTATGCCTACCACTGGCAAACGTCCAGGGACTGGACATACCTGGCTGGCCTGGGCGTCGTACTCGGCTTCCTGGTCGTGCCCTACTCCCTCCAATACGATTATCCACCCATGCTGGTGAGTCTGTTTTGGCTATTTCGCCGTCTTGGTTCGCTGGCCGGATTTCGGCGTTGGGGCACGGTTGGTCTGCTGGCCGGAGCGTTTAGTGTGCCTTTGTGGGAGCGACCGATCTCTGACGGCTTTTGGATTCCGCTGGCCCTGGCCCTGGCCCTGCTGCTGGCCCTACCGCAACGGGGTGAACGTGGCAAACAGAGCAGCTCTCACAGCGATCTCATCTCTCCGCGATCTGGGGACAAAGGTCTGGCAGACTTCCTAAGAAAGGGGATGTGACTGCGAGATGGCAAAAATGGAGTTCACGCCAAAATCGCACGATGAGGACATGAAAAAATCTTCTGCAATCCGATGGGCGTTGACCGCAGCGATCCTCCTTTGGCTGGTTGCCGTGCTGATCGGTTTCTATGCTGTCCAGAAGCCGTTCGACCTGACCCAGGCCCAAGCCATGGTACTCCTGGTCTGGAACATTGTCGTCGCCCTGCTGGTGCTGGGAGCTGCGACCCGCTTGGGCTTGTGGCTCTTGCGTGCCTTTTCCCTGCCCGCGTTGACCACCGGCGAGCGCTGGCTCTTCGCCACGGCTGTGGGGTTGGGTGGAGTGGCCATTCTCTCCTTGGTGATGGGAGCGGTTGGGCTGCTGTACCCCGTCTTGCTGGTCATGCTACTCTTTGGGACTGAACCTCGCCCTCTTCCGGCGGCGTGGCGAATTGCGTGACCTTTGGCACGCTGCGGGTCGTGAATGGGCCGGCTGGCCGCATCCCGTGCAAGCCTTTGTAGCGCTGACATGGGTGCTGGCCTTGCCGCTGGCCTTGGCCCCGCCCACCGCTTTTGACGCGCTGCTCTATCACCTGACGGTCCCCAAGCTCTATGTACAGGCCGGACGCATTGTTTCGGGCATAGATATTCCGCCGGCAAATTACCCGACGATGATGGAAACCCTCTATCTGGATGCGTTGACGCTTCAGTCCGATGTGGCGGCAAAATTGCTGCACTTCACATTTGGCTTGCTTTTGGTGGCCGGTGTTTATCTGGCAGTCAGACACTACTGCGGTCGGCGCGTTGGGCAATGGGCCGTGCTGTTCGTTCTCTCCATACCGATGGTG
>JAADHH010000068.1:2037-20321 GCA_013151955.1 Chloroflexota bacterium | reverse complement strand
TTGGTGCGCGGTGGGTTGGCCTCCATCGCCGGCGGAGTGTTGGTCGCCCTCCCCTTCCTGCGCTACGGAACCTTCGGCAGTTTCGCCCACTACATGCTCTCCATCACCCAGGTGCACCCGGTCGTCGGAGCGAACGCGGACAACTTCTGGTGGTGGATGAGCGGCGGGCGGGCCGCGGCCATCTTTGACACCACGCCGATACCGCTGTTGGCTGCGCTGGGCCTGCCTTTGAGCTACCGCACGACCGGCATCGTTTTGGTGCTGCTCACCCTGCTCCTCGTGTGGTACCGGGCCTGGCGGCAGCCCGAGCCGCCGGCACTCTACGAATGGGCGGCGATCAGTGCGTTGATCTTCTTCGTGCTCTCCACGGAGATGCACGAGAATTACATGTACATGGCACTGCCGCTGCTTGCTCTGGGCTATTATGCGGACCGGCGCTTGACGATTCTGTACGCCCTGCTCTCTCTGACGTTCGTTGCCAACATGGCCTTGCACTACCCGGCCATCGTCTCCTGGCTGGTGCCCCAGAATCCGGACATCTTCTTCGGTGCGGAGTTGTTCTGGCCTCGTCTGATCACGGCAATGCTCAACACAGCGGCCCTGACCTGGTGGCTGTGGTCTTTGCGTTCTCCGAGAAGACGTGCTATACTGAGAGCGCCATGAGGGGACGTGTTGCGTGGAGCGGGGGGGCGTAGATCACACACATTGGGCCAAGAAGTTCAACTTCTTGGAGAAGTTGAACTTCTATCTGGCGACTGGCGACTGGCGACTGACATCTGGCGACTGACACCTGACATCTGACTGGAGAGGAAGAGTTTTCGTTGAGACCGAATGGAACGTTGCGAAAGATGATGGCGAAAGATTGGAAAGGTTTCGCCACCGGACTTTATGACTACAACATATTGAAGCATATCAAAGCCTTGCCCCCCAAACAGTTACAGATCAACATCACCTATCGTTGCAATTCCCGCTGCGATATGTGCAACATCTGGCAGATGGATACGAAAGGCGAGATGACCCTGGAACAGTGGGCGGAGGTGATGCAAGATCCCCTCTTCGAGACGATTGAAAAACTGACCGTCGCCGGCGGGGAACCGACGATCCACCCCCAAATCCTGGAACTGATCACACTATTCATGGAGCGGATGCCCCGTCTGCAATCGCTCACCCTGATCACCAATGGCTTTTTGCCCAAGCGAATCTTGTCGCAGTCCGCATCAATCGCCAAGATGTGCCGGCAGCGGGACATCAATTTGAGCATCTCCGTTTCCATCGACGGGTTGGACGAAATGCACGAATCGGTGCGCCATATCCCGAACGCATTCGCCAAGAGCCGGGAGACCCTGCTGGCCCTAAAGGACTTGCAGCAGACGTACGGCTTCTGGCTGGGCGTAGGTACGGTTGTCTACCGCAAGAACCTCTACCACGTGCGGGACGTGCGCGATTGGTGCGCGAAGCACGATATCCCCTGTACCTTACAGGTGGTCGGCTTCCATGACAGCTATGTCGCCAACACCGGGCAACAGGCTGAACTTGATTTCACCGAGGAAGACAAGGCGTATCTCTATGGCTTGATGGAAGAATTGGCCGCAGACCGGTCATTGGGCAATGTCATGGCCTATTATTGGAACGATATGATCCAAATGTACCGTGACGGCGGGGCACGTACAACGCCCTGCCCCTTTGCGACGGACGCCTTCGTGCTCGATTCGTTCGGGGATGTTTATTACTGCTTGTCCGAACGAAAAATAGGCAACTGCCTCGATGGCCAGACGGTGGGTGAGGTATACTATGCGCCGGAAAACCAGGACTTTCGACGGTGGATGACCCGGCATAGTTGTCTGGGCTGCAACAGTGCCTGTTTTGTGCATACCGGTCTGAAAAAGGACTTGAAAAAGTATGCCTGGTTCGCCCTCACCGGAAAGCTAGGGCGCGCCGGCGTCTAGGAGGGCGGACCGGTCATGCGCGTTGCCATCCTCAGCCTCTATCCCCGCGACCCTGACCTGGTTCCCGGGGGGGTGCGGGCCGCGGCCTTCTACCTGGTCCAGGGATTGCGAACCGTCCCGGGACTGGACGTTCATGTCATTCACTGTCATTCGGATATTGCCGCAGATGCTCACCTGAGACGAGAGGGGGCTGCGCTGCACTTTCTGGCCATGCCCCGCCGGCGGCTTGTGCCCAATCTGATGCGGGCAGGAGACCGCATCCGCCGCGTTCTGGATGAGCTGAAACCCGACGTGGCGCACGCCCACGTGCCTCACTACGCTGTCGCTGCCGCTCGCGCGGGCTACCCCACGATCTACACCGTGCATGGCGTGCTGCACCGTGAGGCCGAATCGTATCGCCACAGTTGGTTCGACCGCGCTCGTTTCATCTTGGCGGGCTACTACGACCGGCAGGCCGTGCTCCGCGCCGATGCGCTGGTCGCCATTAGCGATTACGTGCGCAACGAATACCGGGCCTTGCGCACCACCGGTTGGATGCGCATTGACAATCCGGTGTCCGACGCATTTTTTGCTGTCGAGCGGCAGGAGGACCCAAACCGCGTGCAGTTCGTCGGCAGCATCACCGAGGTCAAGGACCTCTTGACCTTGCTGCGCGCCGTTGAACGGGCCAGCCGGAAACGCCCCACGCTGCGCCTCCACCTTGCCGGCCGGGTGACCAGCGTGCCTTATGCAGCGCAGCTTCACGAATTCGTGCGCGGCCACGGCCTGGCAGAAGTCGTCCATTTTGACGGTATGCTTTCGCGCGACGAGTTGCTCGAGGCCTACAGCCGCGCTGCGCTGGTTGCGCTCTCGTCGCGTCAGGAAAACGCGCCGTTGGCCATCATCGAAGCGATGGCCGCCGGCATCCCGGTTGTGGCGACCCGTGTTGGCGGGCTCCCCGACCTGGTGACGGAGAACGAGACCGGCTATCTGGTCGCTGCTGGCGACGACCGGGCGCTGGCCGACCGCATCGTGGAGATGCTGGCCGATGCAGACTTGCGGCGTCGTTTCGGCGCAGAAGCGCGTGCACGGGCCGGGCAACGATTTCGGGCTGAGGCCGTGGCCGGTCAGTATCTTGCGCTGTACCAACAGCTTGCCGGGCGACCATGAAAATCGTTGTTTTCTCGGAGCGGCTCGAACCTCCTTTCGATGAGGGGATAAAGAACACCGCCTGGCACCTGATTCGTGCCTTGCGCGCCGGCCACGAGGTCGCCGGCCTGACGACCTTCGCACAGGGCTGGCCCCCCGATGGCATCGAGCCGGTCTCGGCAAACAAAATGCTGTGGGGAAATGCGCTGCGCCGGCGGATCGCCTCGTTTCGCCCGGACATGGTGTTGTATATCCCCACGGCCTGCGCCACCTGGCCCAGTTTCCTCCGCGCGCGCATCCTGAAACGATACGCCGGCGGCGCACCGACCACGCTCATTTCCTTGCAGCCTCGCCGGTACGGGCCGCTTGCGCGCAGACTGCTCCCGCTGCTGCGCCCGGATCACCTGGTGGTTGCCGGCGAGAGCAGCCGGCGCGCGCTGGCTGCGTTGGGCTGTCCAGCGGACGTGATTCCCCCCGGCATTGACGTGCAGCGCTTCGTACCGGTGTCCGCTGAAGAAAGGCAATCGTTGCGCCGGCGGTACGACATCGCGTCCGAGAAGTGCGTTGTGCTGCACGTGGGGCACATCAATGCCAAGCGGAACGTGCTCCGGCTGGTGCGTCTGCAAGAATGCGGCCATCAGGTTGTTGTGCTAGGCAGCACCAGCACCCCTCAAGACGAAGCGATTGCGCGAACATTGGAAAATGCCGGCATTCGGCTGGTGCGGCACTATGTGACGGACGTTGAAACCGCCTACCAGATGGCGGATGTCTACGTCTTTCCGGCCACGGGCCATACGTCGGCCATCGAAATGCCCCTTTCGGTGCTGGAAGCGCTGGCGTGCGATTGTCCGGTTGTCAGCACACCGTACGGGGATATTCCAAAGCGCCTTGGCACGAGTGAGGGGGTACGGTACGTGCAGACGGATGAAGAAATGTGCGCTTCCGTGGATGCGTTTTGCCGCTCCAGGCCCATGGGGATGAGGAGCCTGGTGCTCCCCTTTGCCTGGGAGCAAACGGCGCGGGCATTGCTTGCGCTTGTCCGTGCTCCTGATCAGCGCTCGCCGGAGAATTAAAGCGCTTTATCCGTCTCTTCTCACTGGGTTTCAGGGGGGATGGAGGAGCGTTGCTTGGCGGCCTATCGCAGGGCGTCCCGCAGTTTCTTGCGGTCTGCGGGGGAAAGCGATTGGCCAATCATGGCCATCGTACTTGCCAGGTTGTCCACCGGCAAGGCAACCAAAAGGTCGGGCAGAACACGGGCCACTTCGTCTACCGGCAGGATGCGGGTCGCTGCCAGCAACACGTCGCGGATGTAGTCTGCGCCGGTCATCTCCAGCACGGCCAATTCGGGACGCGGTCGCGGCACCTGCCATAGCCAGTCGACCTGCAGGGCAAAGCCAGAAATTGCCTCCGAATGATAAACCCCTTCTCGTTCTGCGAACACCGTTTTATAATGGCGGG
Source organism: Chloroflexota bacterium (assembly GCA_013151955.1). Taxonomy (GTDB): domain Bacteria; phylum Chloroflexota; class Anaerolineae; order Ardenticatenales; family JAADHH01; genus JAADHH01. Next base: position 15,789 of record JAADHH010000068.1, on the reverse strand, counting down.
TATCATCGAGCCGGTAGAACTCTGCGACCTCTCGTCGCCCGTCAATCAGCCAGTATTCATGGACGCCTGCATCCGCATATTCCAGGTATTTCTCCCCCCGGTCACGACGGACACTTTCGCGCGATATGATTTCGACCGCGACCTCGGGCGGGCGTTCTAAACGGGCCGTGCTTTCATCCAACCGGTGGGGTGCAGCCACGAACAGAATGTCCGGCTCCCGGCCCGGAAATCCTGGCCCGGGCTTGACCTGGAAAGGGGCGCTGATTACCTGGCCCAGGTCGAACACTTGGGTGTAAATGCGCATCACCGCGGTGAGGAAGTCGCTGATGTCCTGGTGGCCAAATCGTGGTGGTGAGGGCATGATGATTTCTCCGTCAACCCATTCTGCGATGCGACTTTCCGGAGCCCAATCGAAAAATTCTTCGTAGCTGATCTTGCGCTCATCGGTCGGTCGAGTGTTGTCAATGTCACGCGCCGGCAAGTTGGTCACACTGGGTGGGTACGTCGCCATGCTTGTCTCCTCTGCCCGCCTGAAATCCTTGACGCCCCAAATTCTTTACAAACGAGTCAAGTTTGGACTCACGAATAAAACGAAACACGGATTTTCATTCCTTGGGTCCCCATCCGTGTTCTTTTCCATCCGTGAGTCTGGTTTCTTGTCGGTTTGAGGCCGCAGCTTCGTTAGACGGTTGCTCATCGAGCCTACCTTTGGTAAGATTGTACCACAGTGACCTGCGTTAGGCAAACAAGGGGTCTGGCGATTCCCCAATCTTATCACCAGGGGGCAGCGAGCGCAGGAAAAACTGCGTCCGCTTTGTGCCTGCGCCGTGCCCAAACAGTCGGGCAGAATGCTCTCCGGTTGTTTGTGGGTGACCACCAGTCCGTCAAATCTTGACCAACTGCACGGAGTGGATGTCCTTCACATTTCCGATGTCGTTCAAAAGGGCTTCCGGCGGTGCCTGGTCCAGGCCAATGGCCATGACCGCGTGGCCCAGCGGTTTGTCGCGGCCCACTTGCATGAAGGAAACGTTCACGTTCTCGCGGCCCAGCATGGTGCCCACCTGGCCGATCATTCCGGGCCGGTCTTCGTTCGTGCAGATGAGCATGTAGCCGTTCAATTCCAGGTTGATCCAGTATTCGTTGATGCTCACCAAAATGGGCTGGCCCCAGCGGACGGTACCCGAGACCTCTCGTATATTGTCCCCTTCGCCGATCCGCAGGGTAATCAAATTGCGGAATTGTTCCACACCCACGTGGGGACGCTTCTCTTCCACGAGTACCAGGCCCCGTCGCTGCGCGACCAGGTTGGCGTTGACCTGGTTGACCCGCTCCTCGGAGATCGGTTCCAACAGGCCCTTGATGATCGCGGCCTTGAGTGGGGTGAGGTCGTGCTCGGCGAGCCGCCCTCCGTAGACAACGTGGACCCGGCCGATGTGTTGCCCGGCAATTTGGATGGCCAAGTTTCCCAACCGCTCGGACAGGTCCATGAAGGGGACCAGCGCTTCCAACACCTCGGCAGAAATCATCGGCGCGTTGATCGCATGGCGCACAGGCTTGGCCGTCAGCCCGTCGAACACGTCGCGGGCTATCTCCAGGGCCACCTCGACCTGGGCCTCTTCTGTCGAAGCGCCCAGGTGTGGCGTGAGAACCACCTGTTCGTTGTTCAGCAGCGCGCTGTTGCTGGGGGGTTCCTGGGCAAAGACATCCAGGCCTGCGCCGGCGATTTTGCCTTCCTCCAGGGCTTGCAGCAGCGCCGTTTCGTCGATGACCGGTCCGCGCGCGCAGTTGATCAGGTAGGCTGACGGCTTCATCTGGTCGAACTCGTGCGGGCCGATGAGACCACGGGTGCCCTCTGTCAAGGGGGTGTGCAGGGATACAAAATCGGCCTGCTGCAATACCTGGTCCAGGGAAGCCAGCGTCACGCCCAGCCCGCGAGCGCGCTCGGCGGAGAGGTAGGGGTCGTAGGCCAGCACGGTCATGCCCAGTCCCCGAGCCCGCCGGGTGACTTCGCTGCCCACACGCCCCAGGCCAACCAGCCCCAACACTTTCCCGTCGATCTGGACCCCTATGAATTGCTTCCGGTTCCATTTTCCCTGGCGCATCGAGGCATCTGCGCGGGGCACCTGCCGGGCCAGGGCGAACATCAGGGCGATAGCGTGTTCTGCGGCCGCTCGACAGTTGGCGGTGGGGGCATTGACGACGAGCACGCCGTGCTGGGTCGCTGCTTCCAGGTCGATATTGTCTACGCCGGTGCCGGCCCGGCCAATGACCTTCAGCTCTTTCCCGGCCTCGATCACCTCGGCGGTGACTTTGGTGCCGCTGCGCACGATCAGCGCGTCGTACTCCACGATGTTTTGGAGCAGTTCACCGGGCTTTTGCCCGTAGACCTGGTCTATGACCAATTCCAGACCCGCCCCGGTTGCATACTCTTTCAATGCCTCGACCCCTTCTGTCGCAAGGGGTTCTGCGATCATGATTTTCATTGGTCTCTCCGGTTATAGAATCTCCGAGAGGGCTTGCAGCACCTCGTCGATGTCTTTTTCGGACACCCAGCCCAGGTGGCCGATTCGGAAAATGTGGCCCTTCAGTTCTCCCTGCCCGCCGGCCACCAGGATGTCGTAATCGGCCAGCAGACGCGCACGGATCTCTTCGGCGTTGACCCCTTCCGGAGCCCGGACGGCGGTGACGCTGTTGGAGGCGTGCGCTTCGTCGGCGAAGAGGCGCAGGCCCAGCTTCTTCACGCCGGCGCGCGTGCGTTCCCCGAGACGGCGGTGACGGTCGAGCACTTGGGCGAAACCCTCTTTGCGCATCAGGCGCAGCGCCTCTTGCAAGCCAAAGAGTAGTCCCACGGCCGGGGTGTAGGGGGTTTGGTTCTTGGCCGCTGATTTTCTGGCCGCCGACAGGTCGAAGTAGAAGCGTGGCATGGTCGCTGTGGCGTGGGCCGCCCAGGCGCGTTCATTCACGGCGATGAACGCCAGGCCCGGGGGAATCATCCAACCTTTCTGGGCACCGCTGACCACCACGTCCAGGCCCCAACGGTCCATTTCCAGCGGCAGTGCGCTGGCTCCGCTGACAGAGTCGACGATGAGCAGCGCCGGGTATCGCCCGACGATTTCCCCGATGGCGGATAAATCATTGGTGACGCCGGTTGACGTCTCGTTGTGGGTGACGAAGACGGCTTTATAGTGCGGGTTGGCGGCCAGCGCGCTGGCAATGGCCTGCGGGTCTGCGGCTTGCCCGTACGTAAAATCAAGCTGGGTTACGTTGGCTCCGTAGGTGCGGGCGATTTTCCCGAAACGTTCGCCGAATTTTCCGACGGACACGACCAGCACTTCGTCGCCGGGTGAAAGGAAGTTGGCCACGGCCGCTTCCATGGCCCCTGTGCCGGAAGCGGTGAGGATGAGCATATCAGCCTTTGTGCCAAACATTTCCTGCAGGCTGGGGGTAGCCTCGGCCACGATGTCTGCGCATGCTTTGCTGCGATGTCCAATCATTTGGCGGGAGAGGGCTGCTTGTACTTCCGGGGGGAGGGGAGTAGGACCAGGGATTCGTAGATTCATTGTGTGCTCCTTCCACTTATTTGCGGCGAGAGATGCCAACTTTCCGGAAAGTTGGCATCTCCCTTGATCCTGTTTGCTTCTGGCTTGCCCGGGCCAGGTTAGCTCACGGCAAGATGCGAAGAGCCGCATCGAGCCGTGAGCGGGCGTTAGAAATCCTAGCGGCGGTGTTGTCCACCACGCGGGTTGTCGCGTCTCGGTGGTCGTCTGCCTCCACGGTCGGAACCTCCGCGACCGGTAGGCTTCCGGTCCCGTTTGCGTGCCTCTTCTGCTGTCCACCCTTCCAGGATAGCTTGTCGCGAGAGTTTGATTTTTCCATCGGGGCTGATGTCGATAACCATCACCGTAAGCTCATCGCCCTCACGCGCCACGTCCTCGACGCGGTTGACACGAAAGTCGGCGAGTTGGGAAATATGCACCAACCCGTCCGTGCCGGGGATAATCTCGACAAAGGCGCCAAAGGCGGTCACGCGCACGACTTTGCCTGTGTAGACCTTGCCGATTTCGGGAACTTCGACGAGCGCTTCTACCATCTTTTGCGCTTCCAGCGCGCTCGGTCCATCGGCGGAGGCAATGTAAACTACGCCCTCATCACCAATGTCAATTTTGACACCGGTTTGTTCTTGGATGCTACGCACCATTTTCCCACCGGGACCAATGATCTTCCCGATCTTTTCCGGGTCGACCTTGACGACGGTTATGCGCGGGGCATAATCTGACATCTCTGGCCGGGGGGACTGAATCGTCTCTTGCATTACGTCCAGGATTTGCAAGCGTGCTTCTTTTGCTTGTGCCAGCGCTTCGTGCAGAATATCCTGGGAGATGCCTTGCACTTTGATGTCCATCTGCAGGGCGTTGATGCCGTTTCGCGTTCCGGCGACTTTGAAGTCCATGTCGCCGAGTGCGTCTTCTGCCCCCTGGATGTCGGTGAGCACACGATAGCGCCCGTCGCGGTCCGTGACCAGGCCCATGGCGATGCCGCCGACCGGGGCTTTGATGGGCACACCGGCGTCCATCAGCGCGAGCGTGCTGGCGCAGACGCTGGCCATGGAGGTGGAACCATTCGAGCTAAGCACTTCCGATACGAGTCGCAAGGTGTAGGGAAAGGTGTCTTCCGGGGGGATCATGGGGCGGAGTGCTGCTTCGGCCAGGGCTCCGTGCCCGACTTCACGCCGCTTCGGACCCCGCATCGGCCAGGTTTCTCCCGTGCTGAAGGGGGGAAAATTGTAGTGGTGCATGTAACGCTTGGCTTCTTTCGGGCTCAACCCGTCCAGGCTCTGTTCTTCGCGAGGGGTTCCGAAGGTGGCGATGGTGAGTACCTGGGTTTCTCCACGGGAAAAGAGGCCGGAACCGTGGCCGCGTGGCGTTAGGCCCACTTCGGCCGATAGCGGGCGGATGGTGCGCGTGTCCCGCCCATCGGGTCTGCGACCGGACTCCAGGATTTCGCGGCGTACCGTCTCCTTGAAGATGGTTTGCAGGGCCTTGGTCAGGTCGGATGGGTCATACGTTTCGCCGTATTGGGCTACGAGTTCCTCGCCGATGGCCCGCCGTGCATCGCCTTGCTCGTGGCGATCTGTCTGTTCGCGGAGCAAGCGCACCAGCCGGTCCCCCACCCAATCGCGCACGAGGTCTTCTATCGCGGGGTCGACGGCAAAGGAGAGATATTCTCTCTTGGGCTTGCCGATTTCCTCGCGCATCTTCTCTTGCAGGGCGATGACCGATTGCATGGCCTGGTGTCCGGCCTCCATGGCCTTGAGCATCGTTTCTTCGTCGACTTCGTTCGAGGCGCACTCGACCATGGTAATGGATTGGGCGGTGCCGGCAAGCCGGAGATCGAGGTTGCTCTCTTCGGCCTGCTGAATGGTGGGGTTGAAGATTAGCTCGCCGTCATCGTCCAGGGAGACGCGTATCGCACCGACCGGGCCGTTGAAGGGTACGTCTGAGATCATCAGGGCGGCCGATGCGCCAATGAGCGCCAAAATGTCGGGCGCATTTTCCTGGTCCGCAGAGAGGGGGGTGGCGATTACCTGCACGTCGTTGCGGAAATCTTTGGGAAAGAGTGGCCGGAGCGGGCGGTCCAGCAGCCGGGCGGTTAGAATTGCCGCTTCGGTAGGCCGGCCCTCCCGGCGGAAAAAGCTGCCGGGGATTTTTCCCGCGGCGTACAGGCGCTCCTCAAAGTCTACGGTGAGGGGGAAGAAAGATATTCCTCCACGGGGTTCGCGAGACATTGTAGCGGTTACCAACACGATTGTATCGTCGCTTTGGACCGTTACAGCGCCACCTGCTTGTTGGGCAAGTTTTCCTGTCTCTATGATGATCTCGTGATCACCAATTTTCGTTCGATATTGTCTTACTTTTGTTTGGGTCATGATATTTTTTCCTCCAAAATATGTGGGTATGTCTCAACCGGCAACACGTTACCCGCTCCTTTGACTTGGCATCCGTGCAAGGAAATTTGCACTTGCAACGGTTGGGGTGAGGAGGTACAGGTCAAAGGCGGGAACTATGGGGATCAGCGTTGAACCTGACTCTTGCAGTGGCACCCGGTACGAACTTTCCGAATGCCGGGTGGCAATTTGCCGGAGTCTGGGACAACTTTGTTCCAACGTGCATCCGTGTCACGCGCTTGAGGGCCGATCTTGGAGGTAGGGACTGGAAATTGTATCCTGGCCATGGGTCATGGCCTGCCAGGGTACATTCTCCAATTCCTAACCCCAAAATCGGAACAATTCAATATGGAATCAAACAACAAACAAAACGAGCAGATGTGGAAACTCTCCCCATCTACTCGCTATGCTCCTCACCTCTTTACGATTACTTTCTGAGTCCCAGGCGGCCAATGAGCTTCCTGTATCGCGCACTGTCTACACGATTCAGGTAGGCTAATTGTCTTTTGCGCTGGCCTACCATCTTGAGCAGTCCATATCTTGAGTGTTCGTCATGTTTGTGGATGTTGAAATGCTCGATGAGATGGTTGATTCGCTTGGTCAAAAGGGCCACCTGCACTTCAGGAGATCCTGTGTCACCAGGGTGTGTTTGGTATTCCCTGATGATTTGCTCTTTTATTTCTTTGTCCAATCTACTCTCCTACTACCTAATGCGTACTCATTCAAATGCGGGGAACAGTTTTTGTCGCTGAATCATTATAACATAATTGCGTGTAACGTGCAAATATGGTCGTACGTATGGGTATGCCGCAAAAGTGTGGCAAGAGGTTGCCAACTTCCCAAAAGCGTGGCAACCTTCACCGGGCGTACATTACACGTCTTTTTTCTTCCAATGCCCACGATAGAACCAATAGGCCATGAGAAGGCCATTGGCAATGTTGCCGATGGCGATGCCCACCCATATCCCATCGGCGCCGAGGAACGATTTTGAGAGCACGTAGGCGATGGGGATTTGGACGACCCACAGGGAGAGCAGGTTGATGCTCATAGCGGGCACCGTGTTGCCGGCGCCATCCAACCCACGGGCCAGCACGACACCCATCGCCGAGAAGATATAGCTAACACCGACGATACGCAACCCTGTCGCCCCGTAATTCACCACAACCGGTGCGTGGTCGAAGAAAGCGATCAATCCCGGCGCGGCAAGAAACGCGAACACCGCAAAAATAGCCATAAACCCGATATTGTATGCGGCGATCAGCCAGGCACTGCGCGCGGCCCGTTTCGGTTGTAGGGCACCCAGGTTTTGCCCCACCAGGGTGGCGGCTGCGTTGCCCATGCCGAATCCCGGGATGAAGGCGATCAGCAAGATACGGTTGGCCACACCATAGCCGGCCAAGGAGAGCGTACCGAACAGTCCGACAAGCCCCAGCAGCGTTACCCGTGAAGATGCGCGCAGCAACATTTGCACCGTGCTGGGGGCGCCGATAGTCAGCACGCGACGCATGATGGGCAAATCGGGAAGCAAGTCCCGCTTGTGCAGACGGATGCGCGCGCGCCCGCTGGCCAGGATGCCTATTTGCAACAACAACCCGGCGGTTTGGGCAATCACAGTGGAAAGAGCCGCGCCTCCCACCCCCAGGCGGGGAACTCCCCACCAACCCAGCACCAGGAAGGGTTCAATCACAATGTTCAGCACATTGGCAAAGGCCAGTACACCCAGCGCGATTCGGGCATCGCCGGCACCACGGTACAGGGAATTTATGATGGGAACCATGACGATGGCCCACATCCCCAGGTAGGTCACCCGCAGGAAGTCTACGCCGAGGGGCAGCACGTCCGGGCCAGCGCCCAGCACCCGCAACATGGGCCGCATTGTCACCAAGCCTAGCGCGGAGAGAAATAGGGAAAGCACGAACGATAAGAGAATCGCCTGGGCCACGGCATGATTCGCTTTCTCGTGCTGTTTTGCACCGATGCGCCGGGCCACGACGGCCAATCCCCCCACGCCCAGTCCCATCGAGAGGCTGTTCAGCACCCAACGCACGGTTATGGCGATGGCGACAGCAGCCAGCGCGGCCGAACCTAATCGCCCTACCCAATACAAGTCGGCTACCTGGTAGAGGCTGATCATGGCCATTTCCAGGGTCATCGGCACACCCAGGGCGAAGATGGCGCTGTTGATGCTTCCTTTTGTATAGTCTCTGCGCTGCTGAATGGGCGGAGCAGGTTCGATTGCTATTCCGCCGTCACTCATCGGTCACCTCGCCCACAATGGGCCAACCTTGCTGTGTCGACCAGTCGGCCAGGGCCGGGTTGGGATAGACAGCCACCGGATTGCCGACTGCTTTCAAGACAGGCAGGTCTGTAATGCTGTCGGCATAAGAGAAGGATGCATCCAAATCTATGTCGCGGCCTTCTCCGTCCAGGTACAGGCGCAGGCGATCCAACTTGCCCTCTCCTTGCGGAATCGGTGGAAGCGCATGTCCGGTATAGCGATGATCGCGAAGTTCCAGGCGCATGCCCAGGGCTACATCGGCATGGAGTCGCCGGGCAATCGCGGCGACCAGAGGTTCAAATGTGCCCGAGAGCAGCACGATACGGTGCGCCTGGCTTTGATGCTGTTGGAGCAGGGCGAAGACGTCCTGGCGCAGGCGGGGCATAGCGTAGCGGTCCGCAATCCATCTGAAAACCTGTTTCCCCTGTTCTTCGGACAGTCCCCGGAGGGTCCACCCCATGTGTCTGGCCCAAACCCGCCGTGCACGCGCTTCGCTGACGAAGCCCTTCTTGTGCAGGTACCATAGCGGAAGGTGGGTGCCCAGATAGAGATAGAGCCAATGCCGGTTGACACGCTGTGTGCGGTGATGCTGGACAATGGCCTGCCACGTGTGGCCGGTAAACAGCGTGCCGTCGAAATCGAAGATTGCCGCAATCGTCATTGCCTGCTCCTTAAAGGGAAAGGGAAATTTTCTTGTGTCTCTTGTCGAGAAGAGCGAGGGGGATAGAATGAAACGCAACAATCGCGTTGAAATGCCGTTAACCGTCTGTCCCACCATGTAGCGCAGAATTATAGCAGATGTTAGTTGGAACGTCAAAGTGGTGCATGGTTGGGCTTGCGCAGCAGATAGGATTAGCCCGCTCACGGCGGATGACAATCTGCCGCGAGCGGAGGGGGTCTCTCCAGACGCAAAACGTTGCCGGCCAGACCCGCCTGCATCCCACCTTTGAGTTTGCGCGCAGTTTGTAGTATAATACCCAGTAACTTCTTCCCTGGGGGAGGGGCACAACAAGGAAGGGACGGGGTGGTACCCGCGCACCGCGTTCCCGTGAGAGCAATTACGTGATTCTTGATGACAATGACACGGTAAATATCCTTGGTGTTCACATCCATGATGTGACGGCACAAGATACGCTTGCCCATATCGTGCGCTTCATTGCGGCGGGGCGGCCACGGCAACTGGTTACGGTCAACCCGGAATTCGTGATGGAGGCCCGGCGGGACGAGACCTTCCGGCGCGTTCTCAACGGCGCGGACCTGGCTTTGCCCGACGGGGTTGGGATCTTGTGGGCGGCACGAATGCTCGGCCGGCCGCTGCGCGAGCGGGTGGCCGGCTCAGACATGGTGCCGCAAATCGCGGCCCAGGCCGCCGAACAGGGCCACCGTCTCTACCTGCTGGGGGCTGCACCAGGTGTGGCCGCGGCGGCGGCGCGTCGTTTGCAGCGCGCGACCCCGGGCCTGACGGTTGCCGGCACGTGGGCCGGCTCGCCTGCAGAGACCGAAGCGCCGGACATCATCCGCAGGATTCACGAGGCCCGGCCGCACGTGTTGCTCGTTGCCTACGGCGCACCGCAGCAAGACCTGTGGATCGCACGTCACTTGCGTGAGCTGGAAGTGCCGGTGGTCATGGGGGTCGGTGGCGCTTTCGATTTCATAGCCGGCGTGACCCGACGAGCGCCGCGCTGGATGCAGGACGGGGGCCTGGAATGGCTCCACCGCCTGGGATACCAACCGTGGCGCTGGCGGCGGATGTTGGCTTTGCCCCAGTTCGCCCTCCTTGTTCTGGCCAGTAGGATGCGTGCCAGATGAGCGCGTAGAATATGAATCCAATCATAGACATACAAAACCTGGACGTTGCCTACGGCGATAACGTCGTGTTAGAATCTATCGATCTCCAGGTACAGGCCGGAGAATTCCTGGCCGTAATTGGCCCCAATGGTTCCGGAAAAACTACGCTGATGCGCACCATCCTGGGATTGGTCGACCCGTTGCGTGGACAGGTCTACGTCTTTGGGCAGCAGCCTGGTGCGCTGGGCGCGCTGCGCAGTCGCATCGGCTACGTGCCGCAACTTATGACAGTCAATTTCCAGTTTCCCGTGCGCGTCTCCGACGTAGTACTCATGGGGCGTTACGGCAAATTGGGCCTGTTCCACCGGCCCGGTCGGACCGACCGCGAAGCGACGAGGCGTGCCCTCGAACAGGTGGGGATGGCGGAGTTGGCCAATCGTCAGATCGGCCAGCTTTCCGGCGGCCAGCGCCAGCGGGTGATTGTCGCGCGGGCCTTAGTTTCGAACCCGGACTTGTTGATCCTCGATGAACCAACCACCGGCACGGATGCCGAAAGCACCGAATCGCTTTACGAACTGTTGCACCGCCTCAACGACGAAGAACATCTCACGATCGTGCTGGTCTCTCACGACGTGGGCATCGTGGCCCAGCACGTAGATATTGTGGCCTGTCTGAACCGTCGTCTCGTGGCCCATGGCCGGCCGGCCGAGATATTGAACAGCGAGACTCTCTCCTGTATGTACGGAGACGAGGCGATGCTCTTTGGACATGGTGCGATCCCGCACATGATTGTGGAACGCCGGTAGGTCGCAGATGGAAATCCTCGGCTACACCTTCATGCAGCGCGCACTGCTCGCTTCCACGGTCATCGGTGTGGTTTGTGCCGTGATTGGCGTATACGTCGTGCTGCGCGGCCTCTCTTTTATCGGCGCCGGCATTGCCCACGCTTCATTCGGCGGCGTGGCCCTGGGCGTCGCGCTGAACCTGAACCCCCTCCTGACCGCCGTCGTCTTCTGTGTCGCCACCGCCTTGGGGATCGGCACCGTCAGCCGGCGAGGGCACGTCAGCGAGGACACAGCCATCGGCGTCTTCTTCGCCTCTACGATGGCGCTCGGCATCTTGATCATCGGCTTGCAACAGGGGTACAACGTGGATCTATTCGGCTACCTGTTTGGCAGCGTGCTGGCAGTAACCACAGAAGACCTGGTCATCAGCCTAATCCTGGCATTGATCGTAATCGGCACGGTGGCGCTGCTTTTCAAGGAGTTTTTGTTCATCAGCTTCGATCCGGAAATGGCTGAGGTGGTTGGTTTGCCGGTCACGCCCTTGTACTATCTGTTGCTCACCCTTGTGGCGGTGACGGTTGTACTCTCGATCAGGGTAGTGGGCATTATCCTGGTCTCCGCGCTCATCGTGACGCCGGCGGCCGCGGCACAGCAACTCACGGACGACTTCGTACAGATGATGATCCTGTCGGTTGCTATCGGCGTCGGTGCTTCATTGGGAGGGCTATTCCTCTCGTACTGGCTGAACATTGCCTCCGGTGCCACGATGGTCTTGCTGGCCACGGCAATTTTCTTTGCCAGCGTAGGATTTCGCCGGTTGCGCGGGGCGTCCATTTGACGAATCGCGCCAACCATAGTATAATTACGACGGTTTTATTCCTCGGTAGCTCAATTGGTAGAGCAACCGGCTGTAAAGAGAGTGTGCCTGGCATAGACGCATCTTTGCCAAGAACGAGTGAAACAAATGGTTCTTGACATGTCCGGTTACACGATGTTGCAGCCCTAATCAGCAATGGTTAGTGGAAAAACGGGGTGAATTCAGGGGAGCCTCAGCACTTCGGGTGGTGGTAACCCTGAGCCAAGTCCGGTGAACGGGAAGTGTCGTCGCTGCGGCGGTACAGTAGCCGGGAAGGTGCAGAGACTCAGGCAGTGAGGATCCTGACCAATAAGCTGCCCTCGAGCGCCCCGCACCCCTCTGGGGTGATGAGATAGTCCATTCCTCGCGGAAACGCGGGGGGAGATGTAACCGGTTGGTTGTAGGTTCGAGTCCTGCCCGAGGAGCCATCCAACAAATAGAGGCGACCGTATGCCGGTCGCCTTTGTTTTACCAAAATCCAAAAAATCGGTCAGTGGCACAGGGAGCCTGACGGAATTGTTGTCACCCTGGGCAGAGCGCAGGAACTCGTTGTTCGCACAACTGCCGACTGCCACGGTAACGGGGCTGGGGGGACATGCAGCACAAAGCAGAATTCCAGACACCATTCTCTCGGCAGATGTGGATCGAGACTTTCCTCCTATCCCTCTTTGCGTTGGCCCCCCTGACACACCCCGGGTTATGGCAGTCACAGGCCGGGTTTGTGCCACTTTACAGATTGCTGCGCCTCGGTCAGACGGCCCTGCCCACAGCCTTGCAGCCGTGGGCCTTGCCCTTTGGTGCGGATCTTTCAGGTGCGTTACGTGAAGGGCCGCTCCCCTACCTGCTCGGCGTGGCGATGCAGTCCGCCGGCATCTCACCGGCGATGGCCTTGAAAGTGGTGGCCGCCCTGGGCCTGCTCATCGCCGCCGGCACAACATACGTCCTGGCCAGTGCGATCTTTCGTTTGCCCTGGGCCGGGCTGCTGGCCGGGGTTCTCTATCTCTATGCTCCGCCGCTGCTGACCACCCTTTATGCGCGGGGACGATTGGCGGAATTGTGGGCCTTGGCGCTCTTTCCGGCCTTGATCTGGGCGCACCGCCGCTCGCAAGCTCCGCAGGATTTGGCCGTGCGCTTCCTGCTCGCCGCTTTGATCACCCTGTGCCAGCCAGGCCTGGCTGTAATCCTCGTTGGCCTGGCTGTGGCCTATGCGCTGTGGCGCGATTCAACGCCGGCCCGTTTCCGGGTGGCGGCGATTTCCACGGTGGCCGGTCTTGGGGCCGGACTGCTGGGTTGGAGTGCGATGCTGCTCCATGCGCCGGCCGCAAAACCGCCCCCCCCCTTCTTCGACCGCTTCCTCTACCCGGCCGGATTGTTCGCCTCCCGGTGGCCCATGGGACTGGAGGGAAAGGGGCCACCATTGGGTTTGGCCATCGTTCTGTTGGCCATTTTTTCTGCTGTGCAATTGCGCCACCTTTCGGACAAATCCGGCGAACGCCGCGAAGTGATCTTCTTTCTCGTTACCGGCTCGGCGCTCGCGCTGGTCACACTCCAGCCTGCTGCCTTTTTGTGGCGATTGACCCGTCTGGACCATCTCCTGCTGGCTCCCTGGCAATTGCTCGGCCCGGCCGCCTTGCTCTTGAGCCTGGGGGGCATTGCTTTGCTGCGAGCTGAGCCGCGCTGGCGCGTAGGTTTGTGGCCACTGGCGCTCGTTTTGCTGATCCTGCTGCCGGCGTATCCCAACCTCTCGTTGGCCTATCTGGATTCGACGCCACACGATCTGCCGCTGGCTGTCTTCGGTGATGGTCAAATCGCCCTGGTGGGCGCCACGCTGCAAGGCACGCCGGCTCCCGGAGAGACGGTTACCCTGCTCCCGCGCTGGCAGGCGCTCCGCCCGCTCGATCAGGACTACACCCTTTTCGTACACCTGGTAGATGCACAGGGAAACACCTGGGGCCAGCGTGACGCCATGCCTCGGGATGGCCAATATCCCACGTCGGCGTGGCCGGTGGGCGAGGTAATACCCGATTCGTACGCGATCACCGTCAAGCCGGAAGCACCTGTGGCCGGCCTGCACCTGGAGATCGGCTGGTACCTGCTGTCC
>JAADHH010000068.1:0-1996 GCA_013151955.1 Chloroflexota bacterium | reverse complement strand
CGGGCAGGGGGGCAGCCCATGACCGTTCGTAAAGCGACGCCCCCCGCAATCCGCTGGGGATTGCTCACGATCTTGTTCAGCCTGTTTGCCCTGAGCCCCTTGCTTCAGTCGGGCTATTTTTGGGGGGCGCACGATGCGCGCCACAGCGTCTACTTCCTCGTGGAGTTTGACCGTGCCATTCAGGACGGGGTGTGGTGGCCTCGTTGGGCGCCCGACTTTGCGTTCGGCTATGGATACCCCTTCTTCAATATCTACGGACCGCTCTCCACCTACCTGAGCGAGGTTGTGCACCTGGTCGGGGTAGACTTTGTGAACGCGGTCAAGGTTGTCTTTGGATTGTCGGTTGTCTTTTCGGGTCTGAGCATGTACGGTTTTGTGCGTCGCCTAACCGGTCCGGCTGCCGGATTTGTGGCGGCGATGGTCTATGTGTATGCTCCCTATCACCTGTTCGATCTCTACGTGCGCGCCGCTCTGGCCGAATCGGTTGGCCTGATCTTCCTGCCGCTCTGTTTGTGGGGCTTCTACAACGTCATGGACAACCCCCGGCCGCGGGCGCTGCTAGGCGCTGGGCTGGCCTATGCCGGTCTCATGCTTACCAGCAACTTGATGGCCCTGCTCTTCACGCCGCTGCTTGGGTTGTACGTCCTGGTGTTGGGTTTGGGCAGGGTGTTGGATCGTGGATCAGGCTCCCGGCCCGCGCCCTCATTCACGTTTCGCGCGCTTTGGAACACCTTTGTGCCGCCGGCCCTGGCCTTGGCCCTGGGGATGGGGTTGAGTGCGATCTTCTGGCTGCCGGCGCTAGCCGAGTTCCGTTTTGTCCGTGTGGATCAGTGGTACAGTGGCCGCTACGACTACCACGACGATTTCGTTTATCTCTACCAACTGTTCTCGCCGCGTTGGGGGTTTGGGATCAGCCAGGCCGGGCCGGACGATCAGGTCAGCTTTCAATTGGGTTTGGTCCCCATCGTGCTGGCCATTTTCTCGCTGACCGCTGTTCGGAGGTTGCGAGGCGGTGTATTGCGCCGGCAAGTCCTCTTCTTCCAGGGACTGACGGTTGCGGCGGCCCTGCTCATGCTGCCGGTCTCCGCGCGTTTGTGGGAAGCGTTCCGGCTGGTCTCTTTTGCCCAATTTCCGTGGCGCTTCCAGACCGTGACAGTGGTGACTATGGCCATCTTGGCCGGCGTGGTGATTCATGTTTGGGCCGACGTTCACGACAAGCCCGTGCAGGTTTTGATAGTAGGGCTGATTGTACTCGTGGCCAGCTATCCTTTCGTACAGGCTCGTATTGTCCCCCCGGCAGAAGGGCCGGTCTCGCTGGCCGGATTGATGCGTTTTCAGCAGACGGCCGATGAGATGACCGGGGCGACCGTTTGGGTGAAGGAGATCCCCAAATGGTCGCCGCTGGCCGATCTCTACATAGCCGGCAAGCCGATCCTTTCGCAAGTGGACTACGCCGCCCTGCCGCACGGAGTCCTGGCCGGTCCGCGGTCACACTCCAGCGTCCGCGAGGTCGTGGAATATCGGGCCCAGGAACCCTTCCGGCTGACATTCAACCGTTTCTACTATCCGGGCTGGCGTGCCTATCTGCTCGATGTGCAAACCGGGGAAGTGCAGAAGGCGTTGCCCATTGTGCCTCGTGGGAAACTGGGCAAGATGACGATGGACGTACCTGCCGGCAGTCACTTGGTACTGCTCCGTTTCGAGGACACGCCGGTCCGTACAGCGGGGAAAATCCTGAGCCTGTTGGCCCTGTTTGTCGCCGGCGTGCTGTGGCTGTGGCCATACCGGCATCTTCGCCGTGCCAGCGATCTTGCGCCATCTGGCTAACAGACGTAGATTCCCCGTAACTACTCAGTCTTTAGGTGCCAGGCACTTGTGAAGGCCCTCTCGCTTGAACGTGACAAAGCATGTAGACGAATGTTGGCTTTGAGACATCCACCGAAAGTGCCTGGCACCTGATTTGCCTCATGGGGCTGAGTAGTTTGACAATGTCACA
>JAADHH010000026.1 GCA_013151955.1 Chloroflexota bacterium | reverse complement strand
CAGCCGTTCGTCGGTACGTTGCTGAGCAGTCACCAGCTTGTCCAGCCGTTCGTCGGTGCGTTGCTGAGCAGTCACCAGTTTGTCTAGCCGTTCGTCGGTGCGTTGTTGCGCGACGACTAGCCTGTCTATCGAGTCACTTAGCCTGGCAACGGTTTCATCGGTATGTCGCTGGGCTTGGGCCAATTCTGCCAGCCCACGCTTGAGGTCGCGCGTGTCGGCCGCTCGTTCTATCTCTGCTTCTCGAATTCTGTCGAAGACTTCCGCCAAGACTCGTACCTGCCCAGGTTCGAACGCCCCCCCAAACCTCTCTTCCATTTGTCGACGCGTTAATGTGAGTGTCATACGAATTGCCTCCTACACGACCAGAGACTTGGCCGCGAGTTCCTGCTCTACCTGCTCGAAGCGGTCTTCTGCCGTCTGTTGGCGGACCCAATTCACCAGCTCCGGAACGCCCTCCCTAAATCGGACCTGGGGTTCGTAACCCAGCTCCCGCCGGATCTTGCTGATGTCGGCGAAGCAGTGGCGAATGTCCCCCTGCCGGAAGCGTCCCTCGATACGAGGCGCGATGTCTTTGCCCAGCGATTTCGACAACAGGCGGGCCACATCCAGCACCGTCGTCACATATCCCGTACCGACGTTGAAGGCCTGGTAGTCCGCCTCCGGCCGTTCCATGGCCAGCAGATTGGCCTGCACGATGTCGCTGACGTGAACGAAGTCCCGGCTTTGCAGGCCATCCTCGTAGATGACCGGTGGGTTGTCGTTGAGCAAGCGAGAGGAGAAGATCGCGGCCACGCCGGTGTACGGGTTGGAAAGTGCCTGTCGTGGCCCGTAGACGTTGAAGTAGCGCAGCGCCACCGCCGGAATCCCGTAGGCCTGGCCCACGCATAGGAACATCTCTTCGTGGTCCCGTTTGGTTACCGCATAAACGGACGTTGGGGCCAGGGGTTTGTCCTCCGGAGTCGGTTCCGGTACAACCTCCTGGCCACATTCAGGACAACGCATTTCCCATTCACGCGCAGAGAGTTGCGGCCCCTCTCGTAGGCGGGGGAAAACGGGCCCACATTCCAGGCAACGGTATGCCCCTTCACCGTAAATGCTCATCGAAGAGGCCACGATCACTTTGCGGACGGTGTGGTCTTCATTTGCCAGCACGTCCAGCAGGATAGCGCCTCCCAGCGTGTTTGCCTCCACATAGTGTTGGATTTCGTACATGGACTGCCCCACACCGACCGCAGCCGCCTCGTGGAACAGGACATCCACGCCATCCAGCGCGTGGCGTACAGCATCCCGGTCGCAGACATCGGCGACGACCAGTTCGGCCTTTGGGTTCAGGTAGGTGGGGCGTTCCCGAACCTCGTGAACCTGGGGGACGAGTGCATCGAGCACGCGGACCTGGTGGCCCCGTTCGATCAGTGCATCTGCGATGTGCGAGCCGATGAATCCGGCCCCTCCGGTAATCAAAATGTTTTCGGGCATAGCATTCTCCATTGTGTGTGAAACAATCTTCCGGTCGGTATGCCGAGGCACACGACCTGCCATGTAAGTCTGTGTCAGCACAGCACCGACAATCTTACCACAACAGGGGTGAGAAGGCAAGTTCTCTACGGCTTTGAGGGATAGTAAGGGCGAGGCAAAAGGTTGCCAACCTTCACCCACTTTCCTCGTCTGTAGCTGCTAGCAGGCTGTCGGAGAGAACACTTTTTTCTTTTTAGAACACGGATTCTCACAGAGAGCACAGATTTTCAGGACAAATCATCGGAAAATCTGTGTTTATCCTGCAAAGCTGTGTCCCATTTATTCTTTCTCCGACAGACTGCTAGAGCTTGCGGAAAGGGGTCGGTCTCTGCGGAAAACCAGTGGATACGCGTATCGTTCAACCGGAACCAGGTATACTGCCGGTGTACGAAGCGGCGGGTATCCCGCTTGATCTTGGAGACAGCCTCATCCAGCGTACACTCGCCGCGCAGGTACGCCCCTATCTGGGCGTAGCCCAGCGCTGACAAGCTCGGCAGTTCCCAGCCATAGCCGGCGTCGGCCAGTTTGCGAACCTCTTCTATCAGGCCGGCGGTAATCATGCGGTCCACACGCCGGTCAATGCGTTCGTAGAGAACCTCGCGCGGCAGGGTCAGGCCAATTTGCACGATGTGGTAGGGGGGCGGGGTCTTGCGTTGAAGCTCGGAAATGGGCTGGCCCGTCGTCTCGTACACCTCTAGAGCACGGACCACGCGCCGGATGTTGCGCGGATCGATCTTGCCGGCCGCTTCCGGGTCCACCGCTGACAGCCGGGCGTGTAGCGCACCGGTACCGCGCAACGCTGCCTCACGTTCCAGTTGCCGGCGGAGGGCCGGCTGGGGAGGCACTTCCGGCACGGTGTATCCTTCCACCACCGCACGGACGTACAACCCCGTTCCGCCGACCAGAAACGGTACTTTGCCCTGGCTGTGTAGGTGGTCGATGGCCTCGTAGGCCAGGGTCTGGTATTGCGCCAGCGTGAGTATCTCATCAGGGTCAACGATGTTGATCAGATGGTGAGGGGCTCGGCGCAGTTCTGCTGCAGAAGGTTTCGCCGTCCCGATGTCCATTTTGCGGTAGATTTGGCGAGAATCGGCGGAGACGATTTCGGCACCGAGGGTTTCGGCCAGGCGTACAGCCAGGGCAGTCTTGCCGACGGCCGTGGGACCAACGATGGTGATGAGCGGTGGATGCTCTGGTGAAAAGTTGTTGGTGACCATACGCAAGATTATATGGCCTTCGATTTGGTTTGTCAAACGAGTAATTGTGCGCAGATGCGGAATGGCGGGCTGTAACGATGGGGTCTATGAAACTGCTAACAAGATTGCCCCCAGGCTGAGGCGATGCGCATGACATCTATCAGGTTGACGATGCCGTCACCGTTACGATCGGTCAGGGGGTTGAATCCGGGGTCGGTAGCGCTCAGATGCCAACTGCTGGCTGCGGCCTGTACCTCCAGAGCCGTTACCTGACCGTCGCCGTTGAAATCGGGCAAGTTGCAAATCATTTCGTCGGCCCCGATATCGGGTAGGGCGATGCTGTCACCATTTCCATCGACAGGGCGCGAGTCGCCGTCGATGTCTGTGTTGGGGGAGTCGGGCACCGCGCCCTGGTCGATGACGGGAGATCCCCCCCCCAGGTGGTAGTCGTCATTCAACGGGTTCACGAATTGTGGGTCCGTGGAGATGTCTCCGCTGCCGGGGGCCACCTGGCGGTAGTTGGCGACGCTGCTGTTCCACACGTCATTGTGGGACAGTAGGGGGGTCGCACCATTGCCGCCAACCCAGATGCCGTAGGTGTGACTGGCCACGATGTTGTTCTCGACCCTTGGTGAAGCTGGCGCTGTGTCGGTCCCGTAGATGTAGACCCCTTCGCCGCTGCCGGGGGAGCCGTTCACACTGGCCGTGTTGTCGGCGACGGTGTTGTTGGCGATGGTCGGCGACGCGCTGCCGATGTAGATGCCGCCCCCGCCGGTCAGGGCACCATTTTGCACGATCCAGTTGTTCGTTACCGTGCCATTGGCGCCGGTCTGGAGGAGAATGCCGCCGGCATAAGTTCCCG
>JAADHH010000078.1 GCA_013151955.1 Chloroflexota bacterium | reverse complement strand
CGCCCCACCCCGTTTTATTGAGAAGATACTGTTTTTCTGTGAGAATCTGTGTCCTACAAAAACAAACATAAGAACTTTGAAAAGCCCTACACCCCGCCCGGGTGATATTGACGCACTTCCTGTATTGTGCTAAAATCTGAAGGAGGAAAAAACTGTACCCATGACCATATCTTTGCTAGTAAAATTCACACTGGTAGCACTTCTCATCCTGATCAATGGCTTTTTTGTGGCCGTTGAGTTTGCTCTCGTTACCGTACGGCAGCTCCGTATCCGGAAAATGGCGCGGGCGGGCAACGCAAACGCTCGCGCTGTCGAAGTTTGGATCGCCGACCCGGACCGAGTCATCGCCGCCGCGCAACTGGGAATCACCTTGGCCAGCCTGGCCTTGGGATATTTGGGAGAGCAGACGATTGCGCAACTCATCGAGCCCTGGTTGCACTCCCTACCCCGGTTTCTCACCACAACAGTCGCAGCAAGTCTCCCCTTGGTCATCTCCCTCACGCTGGTTACCACATTACACGTGATCATTGGCGAACAGGTGCCCAAGAGTATCACCATTCGCCATCCGGAAAAGGTCGCGCTGTTCGCTGCCCGGCCCATGACCTGGTTCTTGCGGATCTTTCGCCCGTTCGTCGCCCTGATGGATATACTGGCCGAAATGGTAATGCGTTTGCTCCGCATCGAGCCGGTGCCGGGCCATCATACGATATACTCCGTGGACGAGCTGAAACAACTGGTCGTACAAAGTCAGCAGGACGGAATACTGGAGGAACAGGAAAGGCAAATGCTACACGCCGTCTTCGACTTTCGCGATGTTCTGGCCCGTCACGTAATGGTTCCTCGTACGGAAATGATCGCCGTGGCTGAAGAAGAGCCGGCAAATACGGTGCTGGACCTGGCGATCGATCACCCCTACACGAAATTTCCCGTCTTTCATCAGGACCTGGACCACATCGTGGGAATCGTACACACGAAGGACTTGCTGCGGGCCATGCGGGACAAAGATGGCAAAATGAGCGTGGCAGACTTAATGCGCCCGGCGCTGACCGTTCCAGAGACGTTGCACATAGACGACTTGCTGGCTGTGTTCCGCAAACATCATGTTCACGCGGCTGTGTTGATTGACGAATTTGGCGGCACTTCCGGGTTCGTGACGCTGGAAGATGTGCTGGAAGAGATCGTAGGCGACATACAAAGCGAATTTGACGCGAGTGAACCGGAGCTTCGCCGTCTTGCGGATGGCACAATCGTTTTGAGTGGGCTGATGACAATAGATGAATTCAATGAACGGTTTGGCGTGCACCTCAAAGACCGCAACTACGACACGATTGCAGGCTACATGTTGGGAAGGCTGGGGCGCATGGCCAAACAGGGGGATACAATCATTGCCACGGACGGCGTGCGCTTAACTGTTGAAGCGATGAGTGAACGTCGCATAGACCGTATTAGCGTCGAATTCGCCGGATCGTCGCGCCACGGCCCGGCGCAAGATTCGACGACTGCCTAGCAGGCTGTCGGAGAGGTCTATCTTTCGCTTTTTAGGACACAGATATTCAGGCCAAATTATCGAAAAATCTGTGTCCCATGATTCTTTCTCCGGCAAACTGCTAGCAGCTTGTCGAGGTAGAATACAAGGCTCGCGGCCTATTGCCCCTCCGCCTCGCCATGGTTTTGGAGAGCAACGCTGGACAGGCTCACCCCACGCAACAACGTTTCTAATTGCACTTGCGCCTGCTTCCAGACGCCGCACACAGAGCACGTGTCATCGAGATTGCACGTGCTGGGCCGCATCGTGCAGCGGTTGAGAGCGAGCGGGCCCTCCACGGCCTCCACGATGTCCAACAGCGTGATCATATCTGCTGAACGGGCCAGAGTAACCCCACCGGAAGCCCCCCGATAGGTGCGAAGCAACCCCGCCCGCGTTAGTTGGGCAATGATCTTTGTCAAGAACACGCGCGGTATATCTTGCCGTTCGGCAACCTGATGGGTCAACGCACGTTTTCCGTCAGCCATCGAAGCAATGTCAAGCATTGCTCGTATGCCATAATCCCCACGCCGACTTAGTTGCATGTCTACACATCCTCTCTCAGCCGTTCAGCAAGCAACCCCTGTTATGAAAATAATGTGTCAGGTGCCAGGTGTCAGGTGTCAGGTGTCAAGTAAAACGTGATGCGTGATACGCAATACGCAATACGTTTCACGTCTTCACGTTTCACGTCTTCACGTTTCACATCCCGCCATATCGGCCTATCTGACCATAATATATCATATTTTCTCTACAATGTCAATGTGGTTGTCAAGGAGGGTGAGCCATGGTATAATTGTAAGGCATTGGGCCTTGAACTGCGAGTGATAGAATTTTTGCAGAGCGATACTATGTCTGAACATTTTCCGAAGAGCGAACCGGCACCCACCCAGAGAGGACCGAACACAGAGGTCGAGGCACTGGCCCAGGTAGCTGCTGCAGCCAGCAGCACGCTGGACCTGCACAGTCTTCTCCACATGGCGCTGCAGAAGATGGTCGAAGTAAGCAATTCTGATGCAGGCTTCGTCGTGCATTTCACATATCCTTCCCACGATGACGATAACAACACAGAAGTCATAAGCATTCCAGATACACTTTCCAACGGACTGGAAGTCACCTGTGCGGACCTGGAGAAATCCGAGGATGAGGCTTGGCTACAGATCGTCTCCGCACAATGCTGGGCCAACGCGCTGTGCGACCGCCTGAACCAAGCCGGGTTTACACACACGGTTGCCGTCCCCATCACAGCAGAAGAAAAGATCTTTGGCGTGTGTGCGCTGGGCAACAGAACGCGATTGGCAGTACGCAGTACGGACCTCTTTGTGGCCATGGCCAGACAGATCGGGCTGGCTATCGAGAATGCACGGACCCATGCAACCCTCCGGGAAGAAAGAGACCGCTTGGAAATACTTTATGACCTGGGCAGAAGGCAGTCGTCATCACTCCAAACAGAAGAGGTAGCCCAGATCATCATCCAGACCGCGATCCAAACGGTCGGCGTGAATCGCGGCAACTTTTGGTTGTTGCAAAATGGCAATGTCGTCTGCATCGCCGAGGTCACGCCCGCCCCGGATCGACTCAGTCTGGTCGGCAGAAGCGATCCGCTAAAGGCCACGCGTATACTCCGCCGCCTGGCCGTAACCAGGAAACCCCTGATTGTCAACAATGTCCAAGACTTGGTACAGGCCGGCGTGCTCGCCGCCGACCGCCAGAGTTCGTACGACATACATTCATTTCTCGCCGTCCCCGTCCTCTACCGAGACGAGGTGCAAGGATTCCTCCTCGTGGACAAGGTTGGCGAACAGCACACATTCACCGAACAGAACGCACAGTTCCTCTCACATTTGGCCAACCAGGCCTCGCTGGCCGTTCACAATGCCAAATTGTTCCGCGAGGTTGTACGGGAGAAGAAGCAGGTCGAGTCGGTACTCTCCAGTTTTGCCGACGGCGTATGCGTCGTGGATACGGATTACCACATCCGCCACTTCAGTCAAGGCGCAGAACAGCTCACCGGCTATCGAGCCGACAAGGTCATCGGAAAGCCCTGCAGCACCATACTAGGCATGAGAAACGAAAACAGGCAACTTCTCTGCGGGACCGAAGGCTGCATCATTCAACAAAGCGCACTGAGTGCGAACGTTGCTACCCTCCCAAGTTACCACCGGCACACCATTCAACATCGCACCGGCATTGCGGTACCCACCTTCCTGACGTTCACCCCGTGGACTGACGAGGCCGGCATGGAACGAGGGAAAGTCATCGCGTTGTGGGACGCCCGTGGAGAGGAACGAATTTCCCAACTAAAGGACGAATTCTTGTCCATGATCGGGCACGAGCTTCGCACCCCCATCAACAATATTAGCCTGGCCAGCCAGTTGCTCCGCAGCCAAGGTGCAAACGTGGCCCCCGAAACCATGCAGGAAGCGCTCAACATCGTGGAAATCCAGAGCAAAAGGTTGGAACACCTGGCCAGGCAAATCATGGACGCAGCCCAACTTTCGGTCGGCGAATTGCCGGTCAACGTGCAGCCTATCGCCCTTTTCCCCTTGCTGAAACGTGTTGCCACACTGGCCCAACCGCAGCTTCGGAATAGCCGCATCATCGTCGAGCCAGGAGACGCGGCCCCCTTGTCCGTCATTGCTGATGAAGAACATTTGGTTTCTATACTGAGCCACCTGGTAGACAATGCCCTAAAGTACGGCCCCGATGCCCAGGAAGTACGCTTGTCGGCAGTCTATACGCCGGATCAAGACTTTGTAGACATCCAGGTTCGCGACCAGGGCCCCGGGATCAATGCCCGGCACCTTGAGCGGATTTTCGAGAAATTCTACCGAATTGACAGCAGCGATGATAGAAATGTCTATGGCACCGGGTTGGGCCTGTTCCTTTCCCGGAAAATGGTCGAGGCACAGGGGGGAACGCTGACCGCAGAGAGCCAGGTAGACAAAGGTTCTACTTTCCATGTACGATTGCCTGTTCACCATCGCTTGCCCCAATCTACGACAGGGAGCGCATGAGAACGCCATGACCATCTCTCCAGATTTAGACCGGTCGAGACTGCTGATTATTGACGATGACCCACATTTGCTCCGCCTGCTGGAAATGGCCTTGCAAAATGAACGCTACGAGATTCGCACGGCCCAATCAGGCCAACGCGGATTGGAGACGATGGCCACATACCATCCCGATCTAATCATCCTGGATGTGATGATGCCCAATATGGATGGCATCGAAGTGCTGCGACGCATACGCGCGGCCTCCGATATCCCCGTAATCATGCTGACCGCAAAAAGCGAAGTGCGCGACCGCATCCAAGGGCTTTCCTTCGGTGCCGATGACTACATTCTCAAGCCATTCAATCTGGAAGAACTGATACTGCGCATTGGGGCTGTGCTACGCAGATTCCGTCAAAAAGAAACCACCGATTCGCAATGCTACGACGACGGAATTCTGCACATCAACTACCGCACACTCGAAGTCGAAAAAAACGGGAATGTGATCGTGCTATCTCATACAGAAGCGCTCATCGTCTGCTACCTGGCAAGGCGGGCCGGACGCTTTGTCACAGCAACAGAATTGTTGCGAGGAATTTGGGGGGACGGGTTTGGGGACCGCGCCCACTATGCCCGAGTGTATATCTACAACTTGCGCAAGGCCCTCGAAGATGACCCCGACAAACCACATTACATCACCAGTTCGCGCGGGCGTGGATACCGCTTCCAGCCGGCCACAAGGTAGGCAGATGGCAGTCGCCATGAGCGATTGCGCGCCACCAAGAACGAAAATGGCGGAACGTGAAACGTATTGCGTATTGCGTCTTACGCATCACGTTTTACGTTTTACCTGACACCTGACACCCATTTTCATGACAGTCGCCATGAGCGGTTGCTCGCCACCAAGGATGAAAATCGTGGGGAGCGGGGAGCGACGGAAGCCCCCCCCCGCCCCCCAATTCTGGGGGGAGTCGGGTGGTTCCCCCCAGGATTGGGGGGTTAGGGGGGCAGGAAGCCGTCTATTTTCATGACAGGATACGCCATACGATGAAAATTCATGTACGCTTGTTCGCCATCCATCGCGAGACGGTGGGCACTGACCGGCTCGACATAGACCTGCCGGAAGGAGCATCCGTCACGGATGCGTGGGAGTGCTTGCAGGCTGCTTACCCGCGCCTGCAGACGTTCACCACCCGGCCAGCCGTGGCCGTGAACACCGACTTCGCTACATTCGAGACCACGCTGCACGATGGCGACGAAGTGGCCTTCATCCCACCGGTCGCCGGCGGCACAGACGGCCCCTTCCGCATCGTGCGTGACCCCATCACCGAGCCGGCCCTGCGCGAAGCCGTCGCCCACCCGGCGGCCGGCGCGGTCATATCCTTCGTCGGCACCGTGCGCGACCACACCGGCGACCGGCGCGTCCAACATCTCGAATACGAAGCCTACCCGGAAATGGCCGAACGGGTCATGCAACGCATCGCCGACGAAATCCACGAACGGTGGGCCGTGACCGGCGTAGCCATCGAACACCGCGTCGGGCGCATGGAAATCGGCGAGGCCAGCGTGGTCATTGCCATTTCCGCCGGCCACCGCGCCGAGGCCTTCGACGCCTGTCGCTATGCCATCGACCGCATCAAAGAGATCCTCCCCGTCTGGAAGAAAGAGGTCTGGGAGGGGGGCGAAGAATGGATCGAAGAGGGGCCGGGGCACCCCGACACAGACCTGACAGGTTCTAACAGTCCCGAAACGAGGAGACTTCATGCCTGAAATTTTCATCGTCTCCGATGGGACGGGAGCGACTGCCGAAACGGTGCTGAAGGCCGCACTGACCCAATTTCCGGAGACCGGTGTACGATTTCGGCGCTTTGCCCACGTGCGTACGGAGGCAGAGATTCGGGACATCGTGGCCCGCGCGGGGAAAAGCGGCTCGCCGGTACTCTACACCCTGGTCGTGCTGACGCTGCGACAAGCCATCATGCAGGCGGCCCAAACCCACCGGATACGTTCGTTGGACCTACTGGGCCCCATCATGTCCGAGCTGACCAACCTGCTGAAACACCCCCCTTCCATCCAGCCAGGACGATTTCGCCAGATCAACGGCGAACACTTTCGCGGCACAGAAACCATGGAGTATATGCTGCAACACGACGACGGCAAGAACACGGACGACCTGCACGAAGCTGAAATCGTGTTGGTCGGTATTTCCCGCACATACAAAACACCGGTGTCGGTCTACCTGGCCTATCGCGGGTGGCGGGTGGCCAATGTCCCCCTTGCCGTGGGCGTCGAACCGCCCCCCTCACTGTTCGACATCAACCCGGCCAAGATCGTGGGCCTGACGATCAGCCCCGAACGATTGGTCACCTTGCGACGCGCGCGGATCAAAGCGATGTCCAGGAACATGCCCAACATCCGCTACGCCGATATAGATTACGTGCAATCCGAGCTGGCACAAGCCAACTTGATCTTCCGGCGTCCACCCCGCTGGCCGGTGGTAGACGTGACGGCCAAATCCATCGAAGAAGTCGCTGCAGAAATCGTAGACCTGGTACGCGAACGCCAGGCACGTGCTAATAGTCGATAGTCAACGGTCAATTGACAATTGATCGTTGACTATCGATCATTGACAATTAAGGAGGTATTTTACCGTGCGACCTGTATACGTTGTAACCGGCGGGGTGAGCAAATTTGCCAAAGCACGCCCCGACAAGACTTTCCAGGCTCTGGTCAAAGAGGCTTACGATTATGCCCGAGAAGACATTGGGCTGGAGCAACAGCAGTTCAACGAGATCGTGGACGGCTCGGTGGCATCCTACTTCTCCGACCATTTTGCCCGCCAATTGATGGCCGGCATCATGGCTCACGACTACCTGGGCCTGTGTCCCAAGCCGAGCCACCGGGTCGAATCGGGCGGTGCCACGGGCGGAGTCTGCTTCCAGGAGGGCTACAAATCGGTGGCCTCCGGCGATATGGACGTCTGCCTGGCCTTCGGCTTCGAGACAATGTCTACCGTCAACACCTGGAAGGGCAACGAGTTCATCGCCCTGGCTTCAGATACGAACTTCGACTATCCCGTTGGCGGATTCTACACCGGCTACTACGCCATGATGGTCACACGACACATCAAAGAGTTCGGTACGACCGTCGAACAACTGGCGCATGTCTCCGTCAAGAACCACGCCAATGCGTACCACAACCCCTATGCCCAGAAACGCCGCCGGCTCAGCATTGCCGACGTGCGCAATTCGCCCATGGTCGCCTGGCCCCTCACCCGCCTGGACATCTGCGTGATGAGCGACGGCGCGGCACTCGTTACCTTGGCCAGTGAAGAGGGACTGGAGCGACTGGAAAAAGCGGCCGGCAGACGGCTCCCGCACGTCCGCGTGGCCGCCATCGGGCGGGGCACCGACGCCATGCGCATGGCCGACCGGCCCCACCAATCGTATGACGACTTCCTGCGCTACAACCTGCTCCCTGGCGAGGACAACCCGACCGACCGGACCTATTACAAGGAACTGTGGGAACGTGGCTTCCGTTACCCCGGCGTACACTCCTTCCGTGCCGGCCGCATGGCCAGCAAGAAAGCCTACGAACGGGCCGGCATTGTCCACCCCCTGGAGGAGATTGACTTCGTGGAGCTGCACGACGCCTTCACCTCCAGCGAGATCCAAACCTACGAGGACATGGGACTCTGTCGCTACGGCGAAGGTGGCGACTTCGCGGCCAGCGGCCAGGCCTTCATGCCCACGGTGGATTACGGCCTGAAGTTGCCCGAACCCTCGCGCTGCCCGGTGAACCCGAGCGGCGGTCTGATCGCCTGTGGCCATCCGGTCGGCGCAACGGGACTGATGCAGGCCGTCTTTGCCCTGTGGCAATTGCAAGGCACCATTGGCAAACACTTCGGCGACGATACGCTGCAAGTCCCAAACGCCCGCCGTGGCGCTATTCACAGCCACGCCGGCACCGGCACCTACGTCACCGTCAGCATCCTGGAGGCGTGAGACAGCAGGGGGCGTAGAGCGACGCAGCACGTCACTCAAAACCCGAAACGCATCGCTTATTTCCATCAAGGGGGTTTGCTCTCCCCATCGGTCTGTGGGAAGGCCTCGCCCCTACTACAAGGCAATAGCCCACACTTTTGTGGCATACTCAATTCCGCCAACGTTGTTGACTTTACCCGCTGCCGGGTGTATACTGAATACACCCGCACGTAACAGGGCATCACTGCGACTCCGGAAACCGCGAAACAGGGTCTGCCCCATCCGTGGGGGTTACCGTTCAGGCCGCCTTGCCGTGACGGGCTGAAGCCGTCGCTGGCCACACGGTAGTAGGGGCGCACAACTGTGCGCCCCTACTGCCGGTGGAGATTCAGCCGCTTTCAGCGGCTTGGTGGGGCACCCAGTGCCGATTTCAATCCGGCACGGGCCTTGCCTGAGCAGTAACCCGTGGGGTAAGATTTGGGGGACAGATTCCCACAGATAAATCAAGACACGATTTCGCAGGAGGAGACATGAAAGCAATTGCGGTAATTCCTGGTAAGCCAAACAGTGCGCATCTGGTGGAAACGCCACGGCCCACCCTCCACGCGGGCACTGTCCTGGTGAAAGTGATCCGTGTGGGCGTGGACGGCACCGACCGCGAGATCAACGAGGGGTTGTACGGCGCGGCACCCGCCGGGGCCGATTTCCTGGTGCTCGGGCACGAATCGTTCGGGCGCGTGGTCGAGGTGGGGCCGGGCGTGAAGAAGGTGCGACCCGGTGACTATG
Organism: Chloroflexota bacterium; assembly: GCA_013151955.1. Lineage (GTDB taxonomy): Bacteria > Chloroflexota > Anaerolineae > Ardenticatenales > JAADHH01 > JAADHH01. The sequence continues at coordinate 9,353 of JAADHH010000078.1, read as the reverse complement.
TGGTGGCGACCGTGCGCCGCCCCGACGACTGCATCAACTGTCGCGCCGGCGAATACGACATGTGCATCGCCGGAAATTACACCGAACGGGGCATCAAAGGCCGCCACGGATACTTGAGCGAGTTCTATGTCGAGGCGCCGACGTACCTGGTGAACGTCCCCCCCACACTGAAAGAAGTCGGCGTGCTGCTGGAACCACTGAGCATCGTGGAAAAGGGCATCATGCAGGCCTACAAGATTCAGGAGCGCCTGGTTTGGAAGCCACAACGAGCCCTCGTGCTGGGAGCAGGCACAGTCGGCCTGATGGCCACGATCGTCCTGCGGCTTCGCGGGCTGGAAGTCTTCACCATGGCCCGTACACCCAAACCGAACCGTCACGCCGACCTGGTCGAAGCCACCGGCGCGCGCTATCTGAGCAGTCGTGAGCAGCCGGTCCTTGGCCTGGACGAAACGTACGGCCGCTTCGACATCATCTTCGAGGCGACCGGCTATAGCCCGCTGGCCTTCGAAGCTATGGAAGTGTTTGGCAACAACGGCGTGTTGATCCTCTCCAGCGTCACCGGTGGCGACCGGCACGTCGAAATCCCAGCCGATAAACTCAACCTGGAGATGGTGTTGGGCAACAAGGTGGTCGTCGGTACGGTGAATGCCAACCGCCGTTACTTCGAGCGAGGTGTTGTGGACATGCAACGTGCCGAGGAACGTTGGCCCGGGCTGCTTGGCCGCTTCATCACCCATCGCGTGCAGGGCCTGGAAAACTACGAAGAGATGATCCGCCTGTTGAACCACGAGAAGTCGGCGATCAAGATTGTGGTGGAGTTGGGAGCCGGAGCGCAGGAAACGACGGCAAAACGATGAATGCGGAACGGGGAGCGTCGAGCGTCGCAACACACAATACGCAACACGTATCATAGGTTCAAGTTCGACTTTAGGAGGAGAAAATGCCAGCATCAGAGGGAATCGTTTTGTATGGCGCACATTGGTGCCCAGATTGCAAACGGAGCAAAAAATTTCTTGGCGAACAGATGGTCCCGTACCGGTGGGTAGACATCGAGCAGGACAAAGAGGCCCGTCACTACGTCGAGAAAGTCAACAATGGCAAACGGATCATCCCTACAATTGTGTTTCCCGATGGCGACATCCTGGTGGAACCGAGCAACGCCGATTTGGCGGCAAAACTGGGGCTGCAAACGAAGGCAAAGATGGACTTTTACGACCTGATTATCGTGGGAGGTGGGCCGGCCGGACTGACCGCAGCAATCTACACAGCGCGCGAGGGATTGGATACCCTGATCATCGAGATGGGCGGCCTGGGCGGACAGGCCAGCGCCACCGAACGGCTGGACAACTACCCCGGCTTCCCGGACGGTATCACCGGCCAGGAATGGGCCGAACGGGTGACCACACAGGCACGCAACTACGGCGTGGAAATTTTGCAGGCCCAGGAGGTCTCCAAGATTGAGGTGCATGACCCGTATCGCTATGTCTTCACCGGCGACGGGAGCTGCTACAGCGCGCGAACGGTCTTGCTGGCGACCGGCGCTGACTACAAACGCTTGAACGCGCCGGGCGAAGAAGATTACATCGGCGCCGGCGTGCATTTCTGTGCCACGTGCGACGGCCCCTTTTACAAAGGCCAGGACCTGGTCGTCATTGGCGGCGGCAATAGTGCGACGGAAGAGAGCCTATTCCTGACCAAGTTTTCCCCGCACGTTACGTTGCTGGTTCGTGGCGGCCAGTTGAAAGCGAGCCAGGTTTTGATCGACAAGATCATGCAAAAAGAGAACATCGAAGTCTACTTCAACACCTCGGTCAAGGATTTCCACGGTGAAGGGGGCAAGCTGACCGGCATCCGCACGGTGAACACCCAGACCGGCACCGAAGAAACGCTGACGCCGGCCGGCGTATTCGTTTTCATCGGCCAAAAACCGAACAGCGAATTCGTCGCCGATCTGGTGGAACGTGACAAGTGGGGCTTCATTTTGACCGGCCATGATCTGGTTCATGTGCCGGGGGTCAGCCGGGAACGGCGGCCAATGTTGCTGGAAACGAGCGTGCCCGGCATCTTTGCCGCCGGCGACGTGCGGGCCGGCAGTACCAAACAGGTCGCAACCGCCGCCGGTGAAGGGGCGACCGCTGCCTTGATGGTCAGAGAGTACCTGAAGGAGGCCTAGCCATGCCACGGGACATACCCATTGGCAACGGATCGCTGTTGATCAATTTCGACGCCAGCTACCGCTTGCGCGACATCTATTATCCCCACGTGGGACAGGAAAACCACAGTGCCGGGCACCCTTTCCGTTTTGGCGTCTGGACGGACGGGCAGTTCCGCTGGGTGGACGACTCGCGCTGGGAGCGAAAATTGGATTACGCGGGCGACACGCTGATGACGAAAGTGACCCTGCGACATCCTGACCTGGCCTTGCGCCTGGTCTGCAACGATGTGGTGGACTTTCACGAGAATCTGTACCTGCGTCGCATCACCATACACAACGAGGCAGACCGCGAGCGCGAGGTGCGCCTCTTTTTCCATCACGATTTCCACATACTGGGCAATGCGGTGGGTGACACCGCTTACTACGAACCGGAACGGCGCGCCATACTGCACTACAAACGAAATCGCTGGTTCCTGATCAGCGGAGCGCGGCAGAATGAGCCGCATGGTCTGGACCAGTGGGCCACCGGAAACAAGGAGGTCGCCAATCAGGAAGGGACATGGCGCGACGCGGAAGATGGTCACCTGGAAGGCAATCCGATTGCGCAGGGGTCTGTCGACTCTGCCGTGGCCCTGCACGCCACGGTGCCCGCCGCCGGCCAGGCGGTCATCACCTACTGGATGGCCGTGGGGTGCGATTTCAAGGAGGTCACGCGAATCCATCGCGCGGTGCGCCACAGAAAGCCCGAAACCTTCACCCGGCGCACCGAAGCTTACTGGAATTTGTGGGTAAATAAGGAAGGGCGCAGCCTGGGAGACTTGCCGCACGACGTCCGCCACCTGTTCCGGCGCAGCCTGGCCATTCTGCGTACTCAGATTGACAATGGTGGTGCGGTGATCGCGGCCAACGATTTCGACATCGCACACCTTGGCCGCGACACCTACAGCTACATGTGGCCGCGCGATGGTGCGCTGGTCACCTCGGCACTGATTGAAGCCGGATACTCCGAGGCGAGCCGGCAGTTCTTCGATTTCTGCCACCGCATCATCAGCCCGGAGGGTTTCTTCCTGCACAAATACAATCCCGATGGGACGCTGGCCTCATCCTGGCACCCGTGGCTATTGAATGGCAAGAAATGCCTGCCCGTTCAGGAGGACGAAACCGGGTTGGTGATCTGGGCCTTGTGGCGGCACTACCAAAAGTTTCGTGATGTCGAGTTCATCAAGCCGCTCTATCGGGGGTTGATCATTCGCGCAGCACAATGGATGGTCAGTTATCGAAGCGAGGCGGACCACTTGCCGCTGGAAAGTTACGACCTGTGGGAGGAGCGACGAGGCGTACTCAGTTTCACGGTCGCTGCCGTGTGGGCCGGCCTGATTGCCGCGGCAAACTTTGCCGATGCCTTCGGAGAGGAGGATTCCGCCTCCCGGTACCGCACCGCTGCCGGCGAAATCCGCGCTGCCGCGGACCAGCACCTCTACGATGAGAGCGCCGGCCGCTTTGTGCGCATGGTCAATCGCCGTGATGACGGCACATTCGACGTGGACATGACTCTGGACGCCAGTCTGTTCGGCCTGTGGTACTTCGGCATGTACGCGCCAGACGACCCACGCATTGTGCGCACGATGAAAGCGATACGGGAGCGCCTTTGGGTGCGCACGGACGTGGGCGGCGTAGCCCGCTACGAGAACGATTACTATCACCAAGTGAGTCAGGATGTTGCGAATGTACCGGGCAATCCCTGGTTCATCTGTACGCTCTGGCTGGCTCAATGGGAAATCGCCAAAGCGCAGTCGCGTGACGACCTGGAACCGGCCCGCAAAATCCTGGAGTGGGTGGCGGCGCGAGCGCGGCCCAGTGGGGTTCTGGCCGAGCAGGTGAATCCCTACACCGACGCACCCCTCTCCGTGTCACCCCTCACCTGGAGCCACGCGACTTTCGTGGCCACGGTGCTGGAATACCTGGCCCACAGCTAGGTTGGGGACACCCGCATCGGGTGAGGGCTGTCAGTTGCAGCTCTGCCCCCAACGCGCGGCGACTTGCATGACATCTACCACGTCTACCATGCCGTTGCCGTCCAGGTCGTGTGCCGGGTCAAAGGCCGGATCGTGCCAGTCGCCCGCTACGATCAACATGTCGGAAACTGTGATCTGCCGGTCGCCATCGAAATCACCGGTCAGGGCGCAGTATTCGTAAGCGCCAATATCTGGCGTGGCATCGCGCGGGTGGCCTTCGAAATCGATGGCCGGCGCGCCCACGGACGCGCCGGCGTCAATTGCCGGACTGCCGGCGGTCAGGGTCATGCCGTAGGTAGCGCCGGAGAGTGGCCCGGCCAATAGCGGGTCTTGCAGCAGATTGTTTGTGCCGGGGAAGGCCGGAATCGTGTATGGCGCGCCGGTGTTTTTGACATGGTAGGCAAGACTGTAATCGCTCGCCAGGGTAAGGCCGGGGCAGGTCTCCTGATAAAAGAGAAAGGTGATGTCCCCCGGAGAAAAGTAGTCGTCATCTCCCAGAAAAAGATTGTTCCAGCCGGTGAGGGTTTCTGTTCCATTGCACTGGAAGCCCTCGCGTTTTCCTCCACTTATCAGACCATCCCCCTGTCCGTAGAGGGTGGAGTTTACGATACGGCTATGCTCCCCGCCCGTGTAGACGATCTCCAGCGTGTTTCCGAGTGCCCGGCAGGGGTCTACGTTGTAGGTGAAAGTCTGGCCATCGAAGAAGGCACAGTTTCCGACCAGCACGCTGTTGGTGATGGTTGTACTGCCCGCGATCTTTACCTGGTTGCCGGCATTGCCCTCTGCGCGGACGCGGTTCAGGGTGACTGTGCCGCCGAGCGTGTGGTAGAGCAAATCCAGGCCGTCGGAGGTGTTGTGCAGGAAGCGGCTCTCCTCGATGACCCAGTTTCCGCCGGTGGCACCGGTGCCCACGCCATCTCCATACCCGCCGGCAGTTTGGGCCCAGCACCCGGCCGGCTGCTCACCGGGGTATGTCTCGGCGCAGCCATTCCATTCGACGGTCCAATGGCGGAAGGTGAGGGTGCCGGAATTGGTATCTGTGCCGGCAATGTCGCCGTCCCAGCCGGCCCAGCCGTTGCCGGCGATGCGCACGTTCTGCAATGTCCAATCGGTGAGCCGGCCGGCATGAACGCCCGTGTTGGCCAGTCCGTGGATGTTCACGTCTTGCAAGTGGACATTTGCCGAGTCCGCGGCGTACAGGCCCACGGCGGCCCAGTCGCCGTAGGGATAGTTGTTGCGTTCGCAGGCCAGCCCGCCGGTGTGATCTTCTACGCACCCGGAATGGTCGGTGATTTCCAGGCAGGCCAGCTCGATGTTGCTGGAACCGGTCAGGTTGAGTACGAAGTGCGCCCGTTCTGTGCCCCACAGTTCGGGCGGGTTCGCACATCCACTATCCCATCCGGAGCCAAGGATTCGCGTGGGGTGTGCTGCGTCGGGGCCACTGGGAATCGGCGGCATGACGCAGGCCCAGGGATAGTCGCGGGCGCAAACGCTATCCTCCCGGTCGGCCTCGGGAGCGCCATAGCCCATGCGGTAGCGGCCGGCCGCGATGATGAGGGTGTCGCCGCCGGCAATGCGTGGCGGGCCGGCGGGCGGCAGTGCGCGGAAGGGGTGGTCCCAGGCACAGGGTTGGGCTGTTCCCGTGCCGGGGTAGGGCGCGTCTGCCTGGCCGCTGCACTGTGTGGTGGAGCCGCCGTCTGGCCGGACATAATACGTGGAGGGACCTTGCGCCCCGGCCGGCAACGGGAACGAGACGCTCAAGAAGATGCCGGCGGCCAGCCCCACCCCGACGGTCGCCAGACGCAGGAGCAACCCACGAGGTGCAACTTGGATAGGCCCGGAAAACATACCCGGAGGAGTTGACATCTTGGTTGCCCCTTATAGAGGCCGGCACGTTTTACCGTTCTACGGCGGCCTTTTTCTTTGCTTTCCGCGCACGCGCCTTTTCCTCAAGGGACCAGCCCTTGGGGTGAGTCTCGGCATAGTAGGAGGTAGAGACCAGCAAGTCCTGCAAGTCGTATAACCATGTGTTATGGCGTTCGTAACTGGCCAGCTCATAATCGTGGTTCATCTTGATGGCGTCGAAGGGGCAGAATTCTGCACAATACCCGCAACTCATGCAGACGGAGCTGTCTATGTAGAACTCGCTCGGTTGTGGAATCGTCTTACCCGCTTCGTCCTTGGCCTGGACAATCCAAATGCACTGGGGCGGGCAGACTTTGGCGCAAATGCCGCATGATGTGCAGCGGATATCGCCGCTATCTTGTTCATAAATGAGCATGGGGATGTAGCGAAAACGCTCCGGGATGGCCAATTTCTCTTCCGGATATTGTACGGTGAAGAATCCCTTCGCTTCCGGTTTCTGTCGCACGGAAGCCGCGTCGGGACGCAACGTCCGTCCCCACCCCCCAAGGCGCTTCACGTCTTCGGTATACGTTTCAAAGAAGTGTCTGAGGGTGATCCATAGGCCTTTGAGTATGCTCGTTCCAAACATGGATTTCTCCCGTTCCGATTCTTAGTTTTCCGTACGTGGGACGGGAAAGCACGTTGACAGATTCTGCCGGATTGTGTTTCCCGCCCCACGCTTTACCATGCTTGCTACCGGTCTACTTCGCCAAGGACAATATCTATGCTCCCGAGAATAGTAACGGCGTCGGCCACCTTGTGCCCCTTGCACAGTTCTCGCAACACCGTCAAGTTGATAAAGCTGGGGGCGCGTACGTGGTACCGGTATGGATTTGCGCTGCCATCACTGACGACGTAGAACCCCAACTCTCCTTTCGGGTTTTCCACGCGCCCGTACGCTTCGCCGGCCGGTACGCGGGTCTGCCATTTGGGCGACTTATCCATAATCGGTCCCTCGGGCAACTGGTCCAGCGCCTGCTCCAGGATGCGCAGCGATTCACGTGCTTCCAGGATACGCTGGTAGTAGCGGTCGAAGACATCGCCGTTCGGCATCGTCGGTATGTCGAAGTCGAACCGGTCATAAATGGAGTAGGGATGGGCGCGACGGACGTCGTAGGGCACGCCCGAAGCTCGCAGGACCGGGCCGGAGGTGCTGAAGTTGATGGCCATCTCCGGTGTCAACACGCCAATACCTTTGGCGCGCACCCGAACGATTTCGTTCTCGGTCAGGTAGGTGTCCAGCTCGTCTATCGTGTGTTTGAGCCTCGTGGAAACCATCTCGTGGAGAATGGGCAGCCATTCGTCCTCGATGTCATGCGCCACGCCGCCGAAACGCATGTAGTTGCACATCATGCGGGAGCCGGCTGTGGCCTCGAAGAAATCGAGGATGAGTTCCCGGTCTTCGATGGCGTACAGCGCGGGCGTGAAGAAAGCGCCCATGTCATTCAAGAGAAAACCGATCGCCCAGAGGTGGTTCACAATTCGCGTCAGTTCAGCCATGATAACGCGGATGTATTCCGCCCGTTCCGGCACCTGGACGCCCAGCAGTTTTTCTACCGCCACGGCATACCCCAGATTGTTGGACATCGAGCAAATGTAGTCGAGCCGGTCCGTGTAGGGCATGTTTCCGAGCCAAAGGTTTCGCTCGCCGATCTTTTCGTGGTTGCGATGGAGGTAGCCCATGACCGGTTGCAGGTCTACAATCGTTTCGCCCTCCATCGCTACTTGCATTTGGAAGACGCCGTGGGTGCTGGGGTGTTGCGGCCCCAGGTTGACGACGATTCTTTCGGTCTTCAGCGACCCGGGCCGGTTCAGGTTCCTGTCGTCCACGATCAGGGCACTTTCCGCAGGGGGTTTCCACGTTGCCGGGTCCCCATTGTCGGGGTAGATGACGTTGCGGCCAAAGGGATTGTGCTCTTCGGCAAATTGGTGGTGGCCGGCCGGCCAGCGACTGGGCAGTGGTTTGGTGTCGTTCTCGTAGTAGGCCTCGTGGTAGTCTTTGCGCAGGGGGAAACCCGCAAACCCGTCCCACATCAGGATGCGCTTCAGGTTCGGGTGACCGGCAAAGCGGATACCCATCATGTCCCAGACTTCCCGTTCCTGGAAGTCCGCCCCGGCCCACACCGAGACGACGGAGGGGACAAGGGGGTCGTCTTTGTCCGCTACAGTTTTGACGTATAGCTCCTGGTCGGGCTGATACTTGGTAGACGTGAGATTGTAGACCACTTCGAAGCGGTCGGGGTAATCCACGCTGGTCAGGTTGGCGAGATAGTCCAGGGATGTCTCGGGCCGGTCACGGAGCAAGCGGGCCACATCCAGGAGCCGATCCGCCGGCACGACGAGGGCGTGTTCTTTTGCTTCCACGGTCCCGGCACCGAGGGCCTGGTTTACCAACTCAGCGGCATGTGCCGCGCGGTCTTTTTCTTCCTGGGGAATTGCCGCAATCTTGGGCTTGGGCTTGTGTTTCTTCTTCCCGGTGACCGGCTCTTCGGGCTGTGCGGCTTTGCTGGCCAGCTTTTCGCGGATGACCGGAATCTCTTCGGGCAGAATTATGTCCGGCCCCAGCACAGGTTCAGACGACGGCGGCATAGAATCTTTGCCATACCAGGGGACATCCTTGATGGACTGACCATCGATTTTCGCCTGTAAGGCCATCAGGCCGTAGAGAAAAGCCTGCGGAGTAGGCGGACAACCTGGGACAAAGACATCCACCGGCAAGTACTTGTCGATTCCCGAGACGACATTGTACCCTTCCTTGAAGGGACCGCCACCCGTGGCACAAGCTCCCATCGAGATCACGTATTTCGGCTCCGCCATCTGATTGTACAGGCGGACGATCTTCGGCACCATCTTCTTGGTGACTGTACCGGAAATGATGATCACGTCGGCTTGGCGCGGAGAGGCGCGAGTCAGGCCGGCACCAAAACGCTCCAAATCAAAACGTGAAGCGGCTGTGCAGATGAATTCGATGGCGCAACAGGCCAACCCAAACTGTAGCGGCCAGATAGAAGACCGTCGTCCCCAGTTGTAGACTTTGTCCAGGGATTGAATCAGTTTGTCGTAGGTCGTGACCGTCACGCCGCTCTGGACGTACTCTTCGCCGAGGGCCTCGTCCAGCGCATCGTCATCCAGAATCGAGGGAACGACTGCTTGCTTGCTCATTCGTCGTCCTTTCCTTTCGTAAGCATCTACGCATTGTCCGAGACCTTGCTCGGAAAATGGGCCCCTGGAGGGGCCGTTGACAAAAGGGCAGGGGACACAGATTTACACAGGCTTCG
>JAADHH010000153.1 GCA_013151955.1 Chloroflexota bacterium | reverse complement strand
AGTCCGTAGACCACAGACGGTACACCGGCCAGGTTTATGATGGATAGGCGGATTGCGCGGGTGAGGTGGGAGTCGGAAGCGTACTCGGAGAGGTAGATACCCCCGCCGATACCGATCGGCACGGAGAAGAGGGCCGTGCCCAGGGTGAGCAAGACTGTGCCCACGATGGCTGGGAAGATGCCCCCTTCACGCATGCCATTTCTCGGCATGTCGGCAAGGAATTGCCAACTGATGGCCCCTATCCCTTGCACGACGATATAGCTAACGAGGAAGACCAGGGGAACGATGACGATGACCATCGCCCCGGTCAGCACGCTAAATACGATTCGTTGTGTCGTCCGCGGTGTCAGAGGCATAGCGATTCGTTCATGACAAAAGCCGGCCTCCTCCCCGGCGCTCCTGCTGAAAGATCGCCACAGCAGCGAAGGCATTGATCAGGAAGGTCAGCACAAACAGGGCAATGCCCACCATAAACAGGACATGGTAGTGGGTGCTCCCTTGGGCAACTTCGCCCATCTCGGCGGCGATGGTTGCCGTCATGGTGCGTACTGGCCGCAGGAATGCGTTCAGGCCGGCCGGGATACGGGCAGCGTTGCCGGTCACCATCATGACGGCCATGGTCTCGCCGATGGCGCGGCCCACGCCCAGCATGACGGCGATGAGGATACCTGATCTGGCAGCGGGCAATACCACGCGCCAGATCGTTTGCCACTCTGTCGCGCCGAGGGCATAAGCTGCGTCTCGATACGATTTGGGTACGGCGTCCATGGCGTCCTCGGCGATGCTGATGATGGTCGGCAAAGCCATGTAGGCCAGGAGAAACGAGCCGGTGATGGCGGTCAGGCCGGTCGGCGCGTTCAGGTAAATGCGGATTAGTGGGGAGAAGGCTAGGATGCCGATGAAGCCGAGCACCACCGAGGGAATGCCGGCGATGACTTCGATGGTTGGCTTGAGCACATCGCGGAGCGGTTCAGGGGCGATCTCCCCCAGATAGATGGCGACGCCCACCCCCAGGGGCACGGCGATCACGACGGCCCCAATGGTCACCAGCAAGGAGCCTAACACCAGTGGGACGAGGCCGTAATGCCCAAAGGTCGGATACCACTGGGTACTCATCAGGTTCGAGAGGGGAACCTCTTGCAGGGTGGTCGCGCCTTCTTTGAGCAGGAAGGCGAAGATCAGCGTAACCAGCGCAATGGCTGAGAGGCCGAGCAATCGCACGATCTGCTCGACGGCGAACTCCCGCCAGTTGACGGTGGGTCGCGAAGGTCGCCTTGCGGCTATCTCTTCAAACATGCTGCTTTAACCTCTTCTTCCGTAATCATCATCGGCTCACTTCCGCTGAAGTGGTACAAATCCCAGCTTCTTGACAATAGCCTGTCCTTCATCTCCCAGAATCCAATCGAGGTAGGCTTTGATCTCACCGCTCGGTTGGCCGTTGGTGTACATATACAGCGGTCGCGCAATCGGATAATCGCCGGAATTGACCGTCTCGACACTCGGGGCCACGAAGGGGCCTGCTGGGGTGCGGGCGATCCGCAGGGTCTTCTGTTCTGGCGTAACATAGCCCAGGCCATCGTAGCCGATTGCGTTGGGATTCCGCGATGTTTCCAGACTGATCCCTTCTGATGACGGTAGCAGAAGAGCCTCGGGAGAAAAGAGGAGCTTGCTCTTCTTGTCTCCCTTGCGGACAATATGCTCCAAAAAGTAGACATAGGTGCCGGAATTCGACTCGCGGGAAGTGAGCACGATGGGCCGATCCTCACCGCCCACCTCTTTCCAGTTGGTGATCTTACCGGTGTAAATATCCGAAAGTTGGTCAATGGTCAACTGGTCAATAGGGTTGTGCGGGTTGACAACTACGGCAATGGCGTCACGGGCGATGGTAAACTTTACGGGGTCAACGCCGTTAGCCTCTGCGCTTTCGATTTCCTTGTCCTTCATGGCCCGCGAGGCGTTGGCGATGTCCACCGTGCCGTTGATAAGGGCTGCGATCCCCGTGCCCGAGCCGCCACCGGTGACGGAAATGCGGACATTGGGATGGGATCCCATGTACGCTTCGGCCCAGGCCAGTGCCAGGTTCACGATCGTGTCTGACCCCTTGTTCTGGAGCAGTTTTCCTGTGGGTTGGGCGGACGAATCGGTGGTGGTGGGCGTGCCTTGGGGTGAACAAGCAAGAAGTGCCAAGGAGAGAATAAATAAAATCGAGAGCGGCCAAACAAATGTGTTGGTCCCGCATGTTTTGCCAGGACAGAAAAACTCCGGTAAGGAGTAATACATTCGCGGCTTGAGACCTCCAGGTAAACAGCGCGTGATCATTGCTCAAACGCCATTATATCATTGGGAGAGAGATTGGTCAAACTGCGTGCGGTGAGTTCTGGATCGGCAAGTCTGCTAGCAGGCTGTCGGAGATGTCGCTTTTGTTGCCAGACATCGGAAGTTTTTGGACGTGATTTTGCCGCCGAATCGTTTGCATAACCAGAGTTACAACGGCATCAAAGACATTACGGGAAACTTCCGATGTCTTTCTCTGACAAACTGCTAGACTGATTTGTCAAGAGCAGCGATCATGAGAGCTTGCCGAGCTTGCCGATACCGATTTGCTCTGCTATACTGTGCCCCATGAAAACGGAACGAGTTCTTGCACTCGTAGAGGTGACACGACCACACAGCGCTTTGGCCGCAGCGATGGCTACTATCGTGGGTGCACACCTGACAAGGGCTGTGCCGTCAGCTATCTGGATTCAGGCGGCTGCCGTTACGTGGCTTCTTGCGGCTGCCGGCAACAGCTTTAACGATAGCTTTGACGAAGCGGTGGACACGATAAACAGACCCCGTCGTCCAATTCCCTCAGGCCGTCTGACCGCTTGCGCGGCACGGGTGCTTGCCCATGTGTGCGCGACTGCCGCTCTGATTCTCGCCCTACCGTTGGGCCTCCTGTCTGCTGTGGGAACCGTGACAGCGGTCCTTTTGCTGTATGGCTACACGCTGTGGCTGCGAAACGTCCCCCTGGTCGGGAATGCTATTGTGGCGACGTTGTCTGGTATGGCGGTGGTCTATGGCGGAATCGTGGGACAACAGGTCGCGGCAGCGTGGTGGGTAGCGACGTTGGTTTTCCTCTTCATGTTCTCTCGCGAGGTTCTCAAAACTGTGCCGGACGAAGCCGGCGATCGATCCGTTGGCATCCGGACGGTCACGACGGTGTGGGGACCCGGGCTGGCCATGCGAGTCGGACGATGGGTGGGGGGGCTCATGGTGGTCTTGCCGGCCGCCGTCTGGCTTGTGACCCCGATGCTCTCTGCCCGGGTATTGGGTGTGGCAATCGTGTACTACGCCGGAGTGGGATATGGCGTGCTCCGACTCTGGCGGAATCCGGGCCGCACGACGGCAAAGCAAATCATCACCGCCAGCAAAGCATGGGGGATAGCACTATTGCTCATGATGTTGAGCCTGTAGAGGTCGAAACCCATGGATCCGACCAGTTCACAGCACAGATTGTTATGTAAATCCCTTGCAAGTTTGACGCTTGTTGACTGGCCCAAAAGCGCAATTCAAGTAAAATATTATGTTAATATCAAGTTAATACTATGTTATTTCAAGTAAAGACTATGGTT
>JAADHH010000056.1:18274-37060 GCA_013151955.1 Chloroflexota bacterium | reverse complement strand
GTTTGCCGAACCTGCTGGTCAACGGGGCCTCCGGCATTGCCGTGGGCATGGCCACGAACATCCCCCCCCACAACCTGGGCGAAGTCTGCGACGCCCTGACCTACCTCATCGATCACTACGATCAATTGGAAGACATAACCCTCGATTCGTTGCTCGCCCTGATTCCCGGCCCAGACTTTCCCACCGCCGGCATCATTCTCGGTGGCGACGGCATTCGCTCTGCCTACGCCACGGGTCGCGGATTGATCACCATCCGCGCGCGCGCGCGAATCGAAGAGATGCCGGGGAACCGCCACCGCATCGTCGTGACCGAACTTCCCTACCAGGTGAACAAAGCAACCCTCGTAGAAAAGATCGCCGCCCTGGTACGCAAAGGACGAATCAAAGATATCTCCGACTTGCGCGACGAGTCGGATCGACAGGGGATGCACCTGGTTATTGAATTGAAACGTGGTTCGCAGCCACACAAAACCCTCAACCAGCTTTACAAATACACCGCGCTACAGAGCACATTCGGCGTGAATATGTTGGCGTTGACGGACAATGCCCCGCGCATTTTGCCGCTCAAGCGCCTGCTGCAACTCTACGTCGAACACCGCCGCGAAGTCATTACCCGCCGCACGCGGTTTGAATTGGCAAAGGCCCAACAGCGCGCCCACATCCTGGAAGGCCTGAAGATCGCCCTCGATTATCTGGACGCGGTCATCCAGACCATTCGCCAGTCTCCCACAGCCGACGAAGCGCTCACTCGCCTGCAAACCAAATTCAATTTGAGCGAGATTCAGGCCCGTGCCATCCTGGACCTGCAACTGCGCCGGTTGGCCGCACTGGAGCGGCAAAAGATCGAAGACGAGTATAAGGCGATCAAGGAGAAAATTGCTTACCTCGAAGACCTGCTCGCCAATCCACAAAAAATCTTAGCGCTGATCAAAGACGATTTGCACAAAATCAAGGCGCGATTTGGGGATGAACGTCGCACAACCCTGCGGCTCGATGCAGACGCCGGCATCGATGTCGAAGACCTGGTGCCGGACGTTCCTGTGCTGATCAGCATCACCCAGCGGGGCTATGCCAAACGGGTGCCCACAGACACCTTCCGAAAGCAACGCCGTGGAGGTCGCGGAGTCACCGGCATGAGCACCCGCGAAGAAGACATCGTCCGCCACCTGTTCGCGGCCCAGACGCTCGATGACCTGCTGTTTTTCACAAATGTGGGCAAAGTCTACCAGCAAAAAGCGTACGAAGTGCCCGATTCGAGCCGGCAAGCGAAAGGGATTCCCCTGATCAACATCATCAACCTCGCTCCGGCCGAGATCGTGACCGAGGCGCTTGCTGTGCGGGACTTCTCCTCGGCAACGTACCTGATCATGGCCACCCGCAAAGGGCGCATCAAGCGGGTGAGCCTGGATCAATTCGCCTCTGTCCGGTCCAGCGGATTGATCGCCATCACCCTGGACGGCGATGATGAACTGCAATGGGCAAAAATCAGCACCGGCCACCAGGACATCATCATCGTCACCCGCAATGGCCAGGCCATCCGCTTCTCCGAAAAGGATGTGCGTCCCATGGGGAGAAACGCTGCCGGTGTGAATGCCATCCGTCTTCAAAAAGGAGACTGCGTGGCCGGCGTAGACCTGGTGCAAGACGATGCAGACATACTGGTCGTGACGCTCAACGGCTACGGAAAACGCACCCCCCTGCGAGCGTACGGTCGGCAGAGCCGCTACGGCAAGGGCGTCCGCACGTTGTCTGCGAAAGGGATGCCGGTCACCGGCCCGGTCGTGGATGCGCGCGTCGTCAGGCCCGAAGACGAAATCATGTTCATCTCGGCGAGCGGCATGGTCCTGCGCACCGCAGTCCGCAATATTTCACGCATCGGGCGGGCCACCAAAGGCGTCAAACTGATGAACATGCGAGACAACGACCACATCGTCTCCATTGCGCGGTTGAACGGAGCGGAATAAATCTCATGGCGCACCATCCCTTGATCCTGATTCACGGCCTTGGCGGCCACCCAGAAGATTGGGAAAAGACCGGGATTATCTCCTTCCTGGTGGAACAGGGCGGCTACGACCGCAACCTGATACGGGCTTTTGACTATGGCTCCATTACGGAAGGTGGCGAAACACATTACAATTATCAGGGGGATATTCGACAGATCGCGCACCGCCTGTGCGACGATCCCAACGTCCCCGACGCCTTTCCATTCCAAGTTGATCGTCTCAGCCGCGAGAGTGTGGCCCAGGGCGGCCCAGAAAAGGTGGACCTGGTGACCTTCAGCATGGGCGGCCTGATTGCCCGCTATTACCTTGCCCAGCGAGAGGAAGATTCATGGGGTACGCGATACACCGGCAAAGTGCGCAAGCTCATTCAGATCAGCTCCCCCAACCTGGGCGTCGATTGGATAGCGCTCTACAACAACTATCTGCACGGCTCTCTCATCTGGCGACTGGTGGTTCAGTTGAGCAAATGGCGCATCATACCGGTAGACCTGGCCAACGACGTGGAACGAACCCACGTAAAATTGCGGGCCATGAAAGCGAGCGCGGCCGGCCAGGTCCTCGGTGGGGACAACCAGCCCATCCAGGCGGAGAGCGTGGCCGCCCAACAGCTCGCGCCCGATAGTGCGTTGCTGACCAACCTGAATCGCCCGAGCCAATCACCCACAGACGTGAGCTACGCCTGCATCTACGGCGATTTGGTGGCCGCCCTGCGCATCAAGTTGGCCGGGGTAAACCTGGACACCGAGTTTTCGATGGGCGATTTAATCGTTTCCACGAAAAGTGCCAGCACAATTCCGGGGATACGCCCGACCGAGCGCCCCTTTCGGCATCGCTACGAACTGACTCTGGGCGAGCCGGAGCGGCGGGCTGAACTGATGGGCCGCGAGCTGGTTACGCCTCCCCCGTACTCGCACATCCACTTGAACGACCAGCCGGATGTCCAGGCGGAAGTGCTTCGCCTGCTGCAACAGTAAGCTGCCCACCAGCGCGCCAGCGCGCCTCCCATACCGCCCCCCGCAGCGCCGGCACCAGCGCGTCTCTCACCCGCGCAAAACTCGTGGCGTGGGCCGTGGTCACAAAACGGTACGCGGGCGGCACACCTTCGCCTTCCCCAAACCCTTCCAGGGATGACAACACGCGGCGAGTCTGCTGGGCCACGGCCTCTTCCGCAGTGACGATCCGCAAATCCGGCCCGGCCAATTCACGAATCAAGGGAATGACAAAGGGGTAATGGGTACAGCCCAACACCAGCGTATCCAGGCCCTCTTTGAGCATCGGGTCGAGACAATGGAGCAGAAGGTCGCGCGTGTCCGGCGTGGTGATCCTGCCGGCCTCGATCTGCTCGACGAGACCGGCGCAAACCTGGGTGATCACGCGACTGTTCGTCGCGAACCGTTGCACAACGTCGGAGAGCAGCGCACCTCGCACGGTGACCGGCGTGGCCAATACGCCGACAACGTGCGGGGAACGGGCAGAAACAGCCGGCTTCACGGCAGGAACCATCCCCACGAAGGGCACCCGGGGGAATGTCTCTCGCAGATGGGCCAAGGCAGCCGCCGACGCCGTGTTGCAAGCTACAACAATCAGCGCGGCACCCTGCTCCAGCAAGAACCGCGTGATACCCACCGAAAACTCCCGAATTTCTGCAGGAGAACGCCGGCCATAAGGACAGTGGGCGCTGTCGGCCACGTAGACGATATTCGCAGCCGGCAACAACTGGGCCACAGCACGCATGACGGACAGCCCCCCCACACCCGAATCGAACAGGCCGATGGATGGGGGGACACGATTTTCGATGGACAAATTTGATGCTCCCTTCATATCCTCTCCAGGAATAGCTGAAACCGCGGTTACTACTCAACCAGCCTCCCCTACCCCCCCAACTTTTGGGGGAGACCGCTGTACTCCCCCAGGATTGGGGGACTGGGGTGGCTACCGCCCGGCTGCTGAAGCTATTCTCGCGGCGTGCCTGAGCAGTAACAAACCGCGACAGTATAACACTTCCCCAACCATTTGACAAGGGCATAGGGACGTGCTACAATCCCATCGCCATGCCCGAACCAGAAACTTTCTCGCCCGTTACAATTGCCCTGGCCGGCTGTGGATATTGGGGACCAAACCTGGCCCGCAATTTCCACAACCTGCCGGAAACCGTGCTGCATACCTGCTGCGATCTCCGTTCCGAGACCTTGCAGCACATGGAAACCCTCTATACCGGCGTGCGCACGACGAACGATTACACTGCGATGGTGCAAGACCCGCACATCGAAGCGGTTGCCCTGGCCACACCGGTGCGTACCCACTATGCCCTGGCCAAAGCTGCCCTGCTCGCCGGCAAGCACGTCTTCGTCGAAAAGCCGCTCACGATGGACAGCCGGCAGGCGCTGGAACTGACCACCCTGGCCCAAGAACGCCGACAGACTTTGATGGTAGGGCACGTATTCGAATACAATCCGGCCGTATTGAAAATCAAGGAGCTGCTCGATTCGAAAGAGATCGGTCGGGTGTTTTACGTCTACTCCAACCGTGTGAATCTGGGCCGCGTGCAAAGCGACATCAACGCCTTGTGGAGCATTGCACCACACGACATCTCCATCTTGCTTTTCCTGTTAGAGCAAATGCCCATTTCGGTGAGCGCGCAGGGTGCAACGTATCTAAAAGCGGACGTGGAGGATGTTGTCTTCGTCACCCTACACTTCCCCGGTGGCATCGTCGGCCACGTCCAGGCCAGTTGGCTCGACCCCAGCAAAGTGCGCCGCATGACCGTCGTGGGCAGCGAGCGGATGATCCTCTACGACGACGTAGCCAGCGAGGGAAAAGTGCGCATCTACGACAAAGGGGTATACGTCAAGGGCGAGGACATCTACGGCGAGTTTCAATACCGGCTCCATTCGGGAGACATCCACATCCCCAAAATCGAAATGACCGAACCCCTGCGGAACGAATGTGCCCATTTTGCGCACTGCATCCGCACCGGCGAACGCCCGCGCAGCGACGGGCGCAGCGGCTGGCGCGTCGTCCGCGTCCTGGAAGCGGCGCAGGAATCGTTGCGCAGGAAGGGTGCCCTGGTGAGGCTGGGCAACACGTGACCGGCAATAAGTGGGCGGTTGCCAGCTTCTCGATGGTTGGAATCAGCTTGCTGGCATACTATTTTCTGATCGGTAGGATCCCGGTCGAAGATTTCCCGGCTCTGACCGGTTTGGCCTCGCTCGTAAGCATCGCCGGTTTTGGCGCTGCGCTGATGGCGCTACGCCATGAGCCTGCCGGCGAAGGCATGCGGCTGGCATGGCTGAGTCTGACAATGGCAACCGCGTACCTGATCGTGCTAGGCATTCTGAGCCTCAACATAGCGATCCAGTGGATAATACGATGATTGCCGCCGGGCGTGGACGGTTTCGCATTTACCCGAATGTACACCTCGGCGCAGATGTTGAGATCGGCAATTACGCCGTCATCGGTGTGCCCCCGCGTGGCCGCGAAGCGGGCGAACTTCCCGTGGTCATCGGCGAGGGGGCGGTGATCCGCTCGCACACGGTGATCTACGCCGGCAACCGCATCGGACGAGGATTGCAAACCGGCCATGGCGTGATGATCCGCGAGCAAAACGAAATCGGCGACAACGTCAGCATCGGGACCAACAGCGTGGTAGAACATCACGTGACCATCGGCAACAACGTGCGCTTGCACTCCAACGTGTTCGTCCCCGAACACTCCGTGCTGGAAGACGACTGCTGGCTGGGGCCGAATGTCGTCGTCACCAACGCCCTGCACCCGCTCTGCCCCAAGGCGAAAGAATGTCTGAAGGGAGCCACGATCCGGCGGGGAGCAAAAGTCGGGGCAAATGCCACCCTCCTGCCCGACATCGTCATCGGCGAGATGGCCCTGGTTGGTGCAGGTGCCGTCGTCACGCGCGACGTGCCGCCCGGCGTCGTCGTCGCCGGCAACCCGGCCCGCGTGGTCAAAGAGATATCCGCACTCACCTGCCCCTATGACCTCATCGCCCATCCATACGAGACAGCCGATGCCACAAACCGCTGAACATCCTCTCCACAGACCGGACGTATCTTTGCTCATTCCGGCCCATAACGAAGCAGCGAACATTCCTCTCCTCCTGGAAAAGATAAATCGCTGCTTCACCGTGAATGATCTGCGTGGGGAAGCGGTCATCATCGATGATGGCAGCACCGATGACACGGGAACCATACTCGACGCGGCCAAGCAAGACTATCCCTGGCTGCACGTCGTACACCAGCGCGGAAAGCATGGCATCACCAAGGCACTCGATAGGGGCTTCCGCATCGTGAAAGGCGACACCGTCATCTTCCTCCCTGCCGATCTGGAATCGGACCCCGAGGAAGATGTGCCCAAGCTGCTCGCCAAACTTGCCGAAGGGTACGACGTGGTTGCCGGTTGGCGGCAGGGCCGGCGCGATGGCAAAGTGCCGGCTTCGCGGGTTTACAACGCGGTCTCGCGCCTCCTGTTTGGTGTGCAGGCACACGACATGAACTGGATCAAGGCCTTCCGCCGTGAAGTCGTCGAAAATCTGCCCCCCCTCCGCTCCGACTGGCATCGCTTCCTGCTGATGATTGCCGCCTCGCAAGGGTACCGCATCGGCGAAGTGAAGACAAACTATTACCCGCGTCGTGCGGGCCGTTCCAAGTTTGGGGTGGCGCGCATTCCCACCTCATTCCTGGACGTGTTGGTGGTCAAGTTTCTGCTCACCTTCAGCCAGAAGCCGATGCTCTTCTTCGGGTCGCTCGGCATGATCAGCATTCTGGGTGGCGTGGGGATAGACCTCTATCTCCTGTACCTCTGGATAGACCGGGGCAAACAGCAGCGCCCCCTCTTCTACTTTGCCGGCGTGGTCATCTTGGCCGGTCTCCTCCTCTTCCTGGTCGGCTTCCTGGCCGAGTTGGTGGTCAACCAGGCCACCCGCATCGAGGCCATCGAGCGACAATTGCGCCAGCGCGAAAAACCTTAGACCTGTCACCGAAATAGAGATTCCGGCCTCGACGGCACGAAAGTTGCTAAGATCCCGACGCTCCGGTATAATAGTTCGTTGTGATCCCATACGGAGCCGGCGGCTTGGGCCCGGCACGCGGAACCAGGCCGGCCCGCTTGCATTCGCTACCAAGGAGAGTAACCAACATTGATTTTTTCACGTGCTGCAACCATTCGTGACAGCCTGACCCGAACACGGCGATCCGTTTTCGGCCAAATCGCCGGTCTCTTCGGCCCCGGAGAAATCACGGAAGAATTCTGGGACGAGCTGGAAGAGTTGCTGATCATGGCCGACATCGGCGTAGACACCACGACAGCTTTGATCACCAATCTTCGCGAAGATATCATCGGCCACTCCTGGCGACGAGCCGAACAGGTGGCGGGCCTGTTGAAAGAGCGCCTGGTGGACATCCTGGAAGCGCCGCAACGCCCCTATCTGGAAGGCAACCGGCAGCTTTCCGTCGTGCTCGTCGTCGGGGTGAACGGGTCCGGCAAGACCACCAGCATTGCCAAACTGGCCAAATACCACAAAGACCGGGGCCAGAAAGTGATGCTCGTTGCCGGAGACACATTCCGCGCGGCAGCGATTGACCAACTCAAGATTTGGGGAGAACGCGTCGGGGTCGAGGTAATCGCCAGCCAGCCCGGCGGCGACCCGGGTGCAGTCGTCTACGATGCCATCCGGGCCAGCCGTTCACGCAATGTCGACGTATTGATCATTGACACAGCCGGCCGGCTGCACACCAAATTCAACTTGATGGAAGAGCTAAAGAAGGTGTACAACGTGGCGCAAAAACAAGTCCACCGGGCACCGCATGAGACGTTGCTGGTGCTTGACGCGACCACGGGACAAAACGCCCTGTCACAAGCCAAAGTGTTCAAACAGGCCGCTCAAATAAGTGGTGTGATCCTGGCAAAACTGGACGGAACCGCCAAAGGGGGCATGGCCTTCGCCATCGCCCGCGACCTGGAACTGCCCATCTTTTTCGTCGGCACCGGCGAAAAGGTTGAGGACTTGGCCGAATTCAACGCCCGTGCCTTCGTGGACGGGTTATTCTCGGAGGAAAAATGACCGTAGAAGATTTGAAGAGTCGCTTACAAACCCTGGAACAGCGCATTGCCGGCCTCTTGGAGCGTCTTTGACATCTCCGGCAAAGAGGCAAAGCTTGCCCGACTAGAAAAAGAAGCCAGCCAGGCCGACTTCTGGGCTGATCAGCAAGTCGCCCAACAAGCCATGCAGGATTTGTCCCTCTTGCGCGAAGAGGTCACTCTGTGGCAGGGGATGGCGACCCGCACCCGTGAGGCGCTGGAGCTGCTCGACCTTGTGGAAGTCGAGGAGGACGACGAAGTCATCAGCGAAGTGGCCGCCGACCTTGAAGCCCTCGAGCGCGAACTGGAGAACGAAGAGTTCCAACTTACTTTGTCCGGCCCGCACGATCGCGGAGATGCGCTGCTGGCCGTCCACGCCGGCGCCGGCGGCACCGAAGCGCAAGATTGGGCCGAAATGCTGCTGCGCATGTTCCTGCGCTGGGCCGAGCAACACGGCTACAAAACCACCGTCCTGGACTCCATGCCGGGCGAAGAAGCCGGCCTGAAAAGCGCGACCGTCGAAGTGGAAGGCCCCTACGCCTATGGCTACTTGCGCTCCGAAAAGGGCGTCCACCGCCTGGTGCGACTTTCACCCTTCGACGCAGCGCGACGACGGCACACCTCCTTCGTTTTGGTCGAGGTCATGCCGGTCATTGACGACACCATAGAAATCGAAATCAGCCCGGATGACCTGCGCATGGACGTTTTCCGGTCCAGCGGTGCCGGAGGACAAAACGTCCAGAAGAATGCCACAGCCGTGCGGCTGACACACATCCCCACCGGCATTGTCGTCACCTGCCAGAACGAACGGTCCCAGTTGCAAAATCGGGAATCAGCCCTGAAGGTGTTGCGCAGCCGGTTGTACGAACAGGAAATGGAACGCCGCGCCGCCGAACAGGAGAAGTTGAAAGGGGAACACATCGATGCCGGCTGGGGAAACCAGATCCGTTCCTACGTGCTCCACCCGTACCAGATGGTCAAAGATCACCGCACCGACGTGGAGACCGGCAAGACGGGTGCTGTGCTCGATGGAGACCTGGACATGTTCATCAAAGCATATCTGAAATCCCAGGTCGGCAAGGCCGGGCCCTGATCGCGATGCGCTTCGACATTTTCACCCTGTTCCCGGAGATGTTCGCCGGGCCCTTTGGCGCCAGCATCATCCACCGGGCGCAAGAGATGGGGCGCGTGCAGATCGCACTGCACGATATCCGGGCGTACGCGACCGACAAACACCGGATGACAGATGACACGCCCTACGGTGGCGGGGGCGGCATGGTGATGAAGCCAGAGCCGATCTTCGCCGCCGTAGAAAGCGCCCTGCGCGCGGAGCCACCGGCGATGGCCGGTCCGGCACGCACCGGCGTCTCGCTCCAGTCGCCGGTCATCCTGCTGACGCCGCAGGGCCGCCGCTTCACGCAGGCGGTGGCGCAAGAATTGGCCGCCCACGAGCGCCTCTTGCTCATTTGTGGCCGCTACGAGGGTGTGGATGAGCGCGTGCGCGAACATCTGGTGACGGATGAGGTCTCCGTGGGCGATTACGTC
This sequence comes from Chloroflexota bacterium, assembly GCA_013151955.1. Classification (GTDB taxonomy): domain Bacteria; phylum Chloroflexota; class Anaerolineae; order Ardenticatenales; family JAADHH01; genus JAADHH01. The sequence goes on along the minus strand of JAADHH010000056.1, from coordinate 27,422 downwards.
CTCTCCGGTGGGGAGATTCCGGCGATGGTGATCGTGGACGCGGTGACGCGCTTGCTGCCCGGCGTCTTGGGCGATCCCGCCGCGACGAGCAACGACTCGCACGCCACCGGTCTGCTGGAGTACGCGCACTATACGCGCCCTCCGGTCTTTCGCGGGTGGGCGGTTCCGGAGATTCTTCTTTCGGGGAACCACGCGGAGATCGCACGTTGGCGGCGGCAACAAGCCCTGCGTCGCACACTGGAGCGCCGGCCCGATTTGCTCAAATCTGCCGAACTGACGCCAGCCGACCGCGCCTTCCTGGAAACGCTCTCCTACAAATAACCAAGCCCGCCCAACCGTTCCTCGATCAGCTCCGCTTCCCGGTCCGAATAGCCGGTGTCGTTGGCCGGTGTCTGGTCAGAAGGGCGCGATTCTTCGGTGAACCGGACAGGTTGGTCGGCGAGCCAGTCCGATTCCAGGATGTCTGTCATCACGCGCCCATCCAGATGGTCGGGGACAGGCTCTCCCATGCGATACAGTACCGTCGCCGCGACATCGGCGATCTGTTGGGTTTCGACCCCTACGCCTCGTTTGATTCCGGGCCCACGGGCGATGAAGATGCCATCCATGGTGTGCTGGCCGGAGAGGTCGGCGAGGAAGAGAAGCTCTTCGCCCATCCGCTCTACGATGGCGTTGCCCGCGGACCGCCAATCCACGACAGCACCGTGGTAGTGCGGATCCAGCAGGCCGATAACGTCAGGAGCTTCGTCCAGGTAGGGACCGTGGTACAACTCCTCGCGCCGCCAGACGCCCTCGAAGATCGGGGCACCACTTTCGGGGTCGCACAGTGTGCGCAGGTCGGCCATCAGCCGGTCGCGCAAGGCCTCGTAGGGAGCGCCGGGGGGGACGATGCCCTGTGGCTCGCGGCCTTGCAAATTGATATAGAAGTTGCCCATCGTGCCCACTGCATAGGCCTGTGTGCGACTCCAGTCCACATTGGCGTAAGCCATGGCCGAGTGGAGCTGGCCGCGCAGTGCCGGAAATTGCTGGAATACCCACTGTTTGGCCTCGGTGACGAGCGGAGATTGCAGCCGTTGAACGGCCTTCCGGAGCGACGAAGTGGCGAATGATCGGAGACGATCTCCCAGCGCGCGTTGATCCGGCGATTGAAAAGCAAGGTAGCCTTGTTGCTCCAGCCAGCGGTTCAGATAGACAGCATGGGTCAGCGGGCCAAACCCGTGGTCCGAAACGACCAGGACTGTATCGTCCTGGCCGGCGAGCTTCAACAAACGGCCCACCTGCCCATCGAGTTGGCGATAGGTGTCGGAAAGGACCGAGCCCCAGCGGGCTGCACCTTCGCGCGTATAGAGGGGATGGCTCGGGTCGGTATATCGCCAAAACTTGTGGCCCAGACGGTCGAGCGAGACATAGACGACCATCAGGAAATCCCAGGGTCGGGTGCGGGCCAGGTATTCAACGGCGGCGGTGCGCTGTTCGGTCATGTAGCGGAATTGAGCGACCAGGTCGGCCAGGTTTGCTTCCTGGCGGTCGAGTGCGCCTCGCTCGATGTCCACATTGATCACGTATTCCCCGATTTCAGAACGCAATTCGTCATGCAGGCCGGCGGGATAGGTGAATTCGCTGTGTGTGCCAGGGGCCATAAAGCCGGTGATGAGCACACCGTTGACCGGGTGTGGCGGGTAGGTCATGGGGACGTTGGCGACGATGACCGGCCGGCCGCTATCACCGAGGCGGTCCCAGATTTGGGGGGCGCGCAGGAAGCGGGCGTTCACGTAATCGTGGGCGTAGCTGCCGGGTCTCCGGCGCATGTAGCCATAGAGACCGTGTCCCCCACAGTTTACCCCGGTGGTCATGGTCGGCCAGGCTTGCTCCGATGAAGGCTGGATGGACGAACGAAGCGTTGCGTGCGTGCCCTCTGCCATCAGCCGGGCCAGGTTCGGCAAATCACCGGAATCCAGCAGGGGGCGCATCAACAGCCACGTAGCTGCGTCCAGACCGATTACGATGGTCTTAGCCGGCTTGGCCGGTGGGGCGGGAGGCGGAGAAGTGGTCATCGTAGATAGTTGAACGGGTTTCGTGGCACGCCATTCTTGATCACCTCAAAATGGAGGTGGGGGCCGGTAGAGTTTCCGGTACTCCCTGATTTGGCAATCACGGTACCCTTGGTGACAGACTGGCCGACTTTCACCAGGAACTGGCTGAGGTGCGCATAGCGGGTCAGGAAGCCGTTGCCATGGTCTATGAGAATCATGTTGCCATACCCGGTGCGGTCCCATCCGGTAAAAGATATGTAGCCCGAATCCGCGGCAAAGACGGGGCTTCCCCAAGAAGCGCCAATATCGATCGCGCGGTGATGTTTGGAGTAGCCCTGGGTGATGTGCCCGGTAACGGGCCAGCCGAAATTGCCTGTACCTTTTGTCGCGTTGGGCGGGGCCGGTCCGCGATAGGCATGGACGATGCGCGGGACAAAAGGCTTGCTGCCTCCCGGAATGACCAGTTTCATTCCCCCGCTCAATACGTAGGGAGGGTTGAGATTGTTCAGGGGGTAGTTGGTGATGGCCTCCGGAGCGACTTTGTAGCGTTTGGCCAGAGCGGCAATTGTGTCTCCGGGCTCGACCTCGTGGTATACACCCTCCACCGGCAAAATCGCCAACTTCTGCCCGATGGAAAGGAGATCGGGGTTGTTCTCCAGGCTCGGGTTGGACCAGAGCAACGTATCGTCCGTGATGCCGAACTTTTCGGCGATTCCCGATACGGTATCGCCACCTTCCACGACATACGTGATGACCTCCTCGCGAGGGCGCTCGGGAATGATGGTGTGGGGGAGCACCGCGCTAATGAGGAAACTCGCCGAGGTATCCCCCAGAGATGGTAGATAGGTTACGACCTGCTGGCTGCTTGCTTCGCCTTGTTGGTAAAGGGGGCGGGGCACGGTCAGCGCAGAGAGGCGAACATTGGCCAAGAGCGTGATGAGCAGAGTAAGGAAGAGCGCGGCAAGGTGTGAGACGTAGCGGGACAAGAAAGGGATGTCAGACCGTTTGGTCTCAATCCACTTCCTGCTGCGGGAGAGAAAACGGTGTCCGACGGTGTAAATGCCGTAGGCCACCTGCAACAGGCCTGTATTGTCTGCAATGGATGGGTCTTTATCGTCAAGGCCCTCTTGCCCGCACAGCCCCTCGGGCGGCCAGGATTGTGTCATGAGTAGCGTAGATTAGATATCCTTGTGCATAGTTTTCAAGAACTCAGCGTTACTATGCGTTTTACGCACTCTATCGAGGACTGCCTCAAGACCCTCGAAGTTGCCAATCGCGCCGACCATTCGTCGTAGGGTCCAGACTTTCTGAAGAATCTCCGGTTCCAGCAGCAATTCTTCGCGGCGGGTACCCGAACGTTCGATGTCGAAAGCGGGGAAGATGCGACGTTCTGCAAGGCGTCGATTCAGGTGCAATTCCATGTTGCCGGTGCCCTTGAATTCTTCATAGATCACGTCATCCATCCGGCTTCCCGTATCTATCAGACACGTGGCAATAATCGTCAAGCTCCCGCCCCCCTCGATATTACGAGCTGCGCCGAAGAATCGTTTGGGGGGATAGAGGGCTGAGGGGTCAATACCACCCGAGAGCGTCCGTCCACTTGGCGGGACAATGAGGTTATAGGCCCGTGACAGTCGTGTGATCGAATCGAGCAGGATAACAACGTCGCGTCCCACCTCTACCATCCGCTTGGCCCGCGCGACGGCCATCTCGGCCACTCGAACGTGACTTTGCACCGGATCGTCGAAGGTCGAGGCGACGACTTCAGCCTCTACGGAGCGGTCCATATCGGTGACTTCTTCGGGACGTTCTCCAATGAGGGCGACCATCAGATGTATGTCACTATGGTTTGACGTGATGCCATTGGCAATCTTCTTCAAGACGGTGGTCTTGCCGGCTTTCGGCGGTGACACGATCAGACCGCGTTGGCCTCGCCCTATCGGGGCAATCATGTCCAACAGGCGGGTCGTCAGGTCGTAGCGGTCCGATTCCAGCGTAAGCCGCTGCTCCGGGAAGATCGGTATCAAGCGGTCGAATTTGGGGCGGCGTTTGGCCGCTTCGGGGTCCAGCCCGTTGACCGCTTCTACCCGCAACAAGCCGTAATATTTTTCGTTTTCCTTCGCGGGGCGTACCTGGCCCAATACCATGTCACCGGTACGCAACGCAAAACGCCGAATTTGCGATTGCGAAACGTACACATCTTCTGGGCCTGGCAGGAAATGCTGGGTGCGCAGGAATCCTATCCCATCCTGCACAACCTCCAGCGTGCCACCACCAAAAATATATCCCTGCTTTTCGGCATTTGCTTTCAACAGCCGAAAGATCAGGTCGTGTTTCTTCATGCGACTATAACCGGATACGTCAAACTCTTTGGCCAGTTCCTGCAATTCTGGCAAAGTCTTTTTATCTAGGGCAACAATATCTATATCCACAATACTTCTCCATGAAATAGTTAAGGGTAATCAGAGGGTCAACTTGATCATCAAAGGAGACACTTCCACTAGACAGGCGAGAGTGTAACCCCCGGTAACTGCTCCGTCATACGGTGCAGTATCTTGTTTCCTGCACGTCAAAAAAGCGTTTGGCTCAACTCGATGCCAAGCCGGCTAAATTTAAGGGTCAAAATATGTTATAGCTGAACCGTTACAGCTTCTGCTTCGAAAACAACGCTACCGTTCGCAGCAAAGCACAGCGCTACCATTCCATCTCCTCGTGGGAAGAAGTATGCGCAAGGCTACGAATTCTGAACGATTACCAACCTGCAACGCAAGCAATTTGCCACCTTACCGCACGTGGCTGGTCAATCATCAATTGATACGAATGCTAAACCGGAGCATACGCAAAAGCGAAGCCTGTCCTGGCGCAGTTTCATGTCATCGAATCGCGCTTGACAAAACGCTTAATTGACGAATTATGGCAACACGCTGAAGGCATTGGGTCAAGAGGAATTCAAAGACAGTCCTTACTTTAGCTGAAAGTAAACGCTACGTAAAAATTATATCACGTTATTGCGATTCTGTCAAGTCCTGTTTTTCGTGGGGTTGTCCGTCATTTTTTTGCGTTGGGGCACCGGTCGAGGCAGGTTTTGTACCCACCAGGGCTACGTCTGACCGTGACGCCGGAATCCCCATTCCGGCGCGGACCCTCTGGACCAGCCAAAACGCAAAACTTTAACGGACACCCCGAATCTAATGTGATTTGACAAATACGAGAAGCCATGTTATACTTGTGCAATTAGTCTATTTTGTTATGGCAGGTGTTCTCGTCAGCAGACCATTTTCGAGTAAGCTACATCAGGACGCACTGCCGCATTAGAACAGAAAGGAAGTGAAGGACCGTGGCAGAGCGTGAAACTGGCACCGTGAAGTGGTTCAATGCAACAAAGGGTTATGGATTTATCGCCCGTGATGGAGCGGAAGATGTCTTTGTACACTACAGTGCCATCAATGGATCCGGCTATCGAGCCCTGGATGAAGGGCAGCAGGTTGAGTTTACGGTAGTCGCCGGGGAAAAAGGCCCCCAGGCACAAGACGTCAACCTTATCAACTAAGATCAAATACAACCAAAACCAAACATACAGCAAACGCGGCTTCATGTACATGAAGTCGCGTTTCTGTGTTGGGGTCTTGGTGAGAATCACAGTGCGAATGTGACCGGCAATATGCTATTCTCCGGTCTTTTCTTCTTTGCGCACGCGCCTACTCATTGCGTACAGGGGCAAAAGAAGAGGAGAGAGTCTGGAGGTAGTCTGGATACGGACCTTTTGGACGGAAGTTCGCGCACTGCGCAACACCCGTTGTGGGAGATGAAGGGGTTGCCGGCCGAACACTTCCTCCGTCGTTGCCGGCCCTTCTCCCCATCGCAAAGCCAGCGCACCCCACGTAAGCCCTGCACCAAAACTGACCATGGCAATGTGGTTTCCCTCTTGTAACCGTCCCTCCTCCACTGCTTCGCTCAAAGCAATGGGAATGGAAGCAGCAGACGTGTTTCCGTACCGCGCAATATTGACATACATCTTTTCCCAAGGGATTCCACACTGGCGCGCAGCCAATTCCAGGATCCTTTGGTTCGCTTGGTGGGGGACGAAAAGATCAATGTCATCTAGCTGAAGGCCGCTGCACTCCACGGCCTCCAGTAACGCCCGTCCCATGGTCCGTACTGCGAATTTGAACACAGCCTGGCCGTCCATGTGAATGAATTGTCCCCGCTCGGCCAGGACTGTGGAACTGAGCGGCTGCCGGCTGCCGCCACCCGGGACGATCAACGCTTCGGCACCGGCGCCATCTGACCCCAGCACGAAACCGAGCACCCCGGTGGGACGCTCCGTCGCCTCCAATACCACAGCGCCAGCACCGTCACCGAAGAGCACACAAGTGTTCCGGTCTTGCCAATCCACGGCACGGCTGATCAACTCGACCCCGACGACCAGGGCGCGGCGGTATGTGCCGGTCGCGAGGAACTGGTGGGCCGTCGAAAGTCCGTATAGAAATCCCGTACAACCGGCACGTAATTCAAAGGCCGCTGCACGAGAAGCCCCCAATGCGTGTTGCAACATGCTGGAGACCGGAGGAAGCAAGTAGTCAGGGCTGGACGTTGCTACGATGATGAGATCCAGGTTGTCCGCAGGGATGCCGGCCACTGCCAGGGCCCTTTCGCTGGCGGTTTGAGCCATCGTCAACGTCGTCTCGTGGGGTTCGGCGATACGACGTTCCCGAATTCCGGTGCGAGAGGTGATCCATTCGTCGCTTGTGTCCACGATTTCCGCAATATCGTCGTTCGTCAATATCTGCGCCGGCGCGTAACGTCCCCATCCACTGATTCGAGAAAACCTTTGTCCCATCGTATTCCTCCTCGGAGTGCGGCCACCGTTCGTATAGGAACTGGACATGAATTGCGATAGGAAAGCAGTTCCACATGTCTAAACGTACCGCTGCTACTACCAAAAAGACCAAAAAATAGCTCAAAAAAACTGACAGATGATGATTATCGGAACAGGGCAGGCAATTGGCGCTGTCGAATGAAGTAGGCCACAAGCCCGGCGACAGAGACGGCAGAACCGACAGCGGCAGCCCCAATGATCCAGCTTCTGGAAACATTCATCCATGGGGGGCTGTTGGCCCAACCCCCGGGGTAGCGCTGTTGCGCCATGGCAAGCAACTCTCTGTGCAGCTCCTCTCGAAAAGCGGCATCGGGCTTCACCTGTACAGACATCAGGCGGCTGGTTCGTTCGGCGATTTCCAAAAGGGGTGCCAATTCCGCAGCCCGAGACGGAAGGATCTGCAAGTATGCTTCCCTTGGCTTGGCGCCCTCCCCTCTCGCCAGATCATCTGCCTGTTTGGCCAATACATCTTGAAGCAAGGCCTCATCCATTGGGACATTCTCCTTTTGGGAGTTTATTCCATCCCCATCTTTTCCAATTCTTTGCGGAGACCAAGCAAAGTTCGATGGTACAGGGCTTTGATCGCTCCCTCCGTACGGTTCATTGTTTTCCCAATTTCTGCGTTGCTCAGTCCCTGACCAAACTTCAACGCGAGCAATTCCTGGCGGTCTGGGTTCTGACGCACGATAGCGACCCAAAGGAGGCGTCGCGCCTCCTCTTGCTCGGCCGTTTCGTCGGGCCTGTCGCCGTTCGATTCTATGGGCGGCAGGCTTTCTACGGAAACCGTTTTGCGCCGGCCAGTGTCTCGATGCCAGTTTACTACCGTGTTGTGTGCAATACGATAGAGCCACGAACCGAACGGGGCACCTTGCACCCGGTAGCGCCCAAAGTTTGTCAAGGCGCGAAAGAAGACGCTCGACGTCAGGTCCTCCGCGTCGTGTATATTCCGCGTATGTTGGTAAATGTAGTTGTAGATACGATCTACGTAATGTTCGTATATTTCTCCGAATGCGAGCGGGTCCTCTTTCATCCGTTCTATGACATGAAGGTCGATTTCCCTCACCTGAGCCTCCGCATGGCCTTCGGTGTCTATCTATAGAACACCGTATCACGCCATCCGTTACGTTCGAGTTCTTTTCTGTGCCAATCTCGGTCATCCCGGCGATGCAGATGGTGCAGCTTCGTGCCCAAGTATAACAGAAAAGGGGGGAAAGTCAATGTGAAAGGTGGAGGGTGCGGGTGAGAGCGCCACACCGATGGTCCCGGGCCCACCGTGTGTGCCAATCACGGGGCCAATCTCCGCATCGAGGACACCGGTGATGGGCAGCTCTTGACGAACGGTATCCGTGAGCCTGGCGACTTCTTTGTCTCTCTGGACGTGGGCCACGCCGGCCCACCAGTCGCCGCCTCCCGCGCAGTGTTCCACAAGCAGGGCCAGCAAATGGGATAGTGCTCGTTTGCGCGTGCGTACGCGGCCCGAGGCCAAGACCTCTCCGTGTTGAATGGCCAACACCGGTTTTAGTTGCAGGATCGTACCTACCCATGCCGTGGCCGCTCCGATGCGGCCTCCCCGGTGTAGATATTCCAGGGTGTCCACCGTGAAGTATATGATTGTACGGGCGGCCATCTTCTCCAGCAAAGCCACGATTTCTTCCCGGGTGAAGCCCTCTTGGGCAGCTTTGGCGGCGGCCAACACCAACATACCCAGGCCAACAGAGACGGTGCCACTATCGAAGAGCGTGAGGGGAACGCCCGGCATCATAGATTGAGCGCTGGCAGCGGAAGCATAGGTGCCGCTCAACCTACTCGATAGGTGTACGGAAAGGACTTCATCTCCGTCGGAGAGAATACGCTGGTATACCTCTTGAAATTGCCCGGCCGAAGGTTGTGAGGTGGTTGGCAGGGGGCGGCTCTCCGGCAGGCGACGGTAGAACTCTTCTTGCGAAAGATTGATTCCTTCCTGGTAACACTGCTCTGCAATGTGTATGTTCAAGGGCACCACAGAGATGTTGTATTGTTGCACCAGTCGTGCAGACAAGTTTGCTGAACTGTCAGTTACAATTCGAAGCATCGTACCCTCCGCTACCTGCCGTCATTTGCTGCGAAACGCTGGCAGCGACTATCCCATAGCAAGTGTTCACGCTTTGTAACTACTCAGTCTTTAGGTGCCAGGCACTTGTGAAGGCCCTCTCGCTTGAACGTGACAAGGCATGTAGACGAATGTTGGCTTTGAGAC
>JAADHH010000056.1:0-18233 GCA_013151955.1 Chloroflexota bacterium | reverse complement strand
AGTAGTTACCACGCTTTATAGAAGCTGCCTGAATCGTGGGTGCGATCAACTCCCATGCCCCAAGAAACCAAAAAATACCATAAAAAAAGTGTGGCGATTGCTCGGCCTTGACGTCTGCTGTACCTGAGTTGATCACAAACGCGTGTTCTCCCCATCCGCTCTAATGCGCCGTGGTTTCAATGGATAAAAGGACTTCCTGCAAGAAATCGGATAGGTTCCCGATATTTTCTTCGCTGAGTACCGACAGGTATCGTTGGTAGCTTCTCACATGTCCTAACAAGCGGTCTGTCGAAGATCGTTCGAGACGTTGCGACAAAAGGGAGCCCACGCTAAGCCCGGCCAGCATACTCAACCCAATCCTGCCCGTGGGAATCAGGGCGCGGATATCCGGCACATGGAGGCGGGCGATACGTGTTTCGGTGGCCCGGCTGCGGACTTGCTGCAATTGCAAGATCAAAGCGGTGATGACCTCCGTGCAAAAAATCAGGGGAGAGGAGCGTCCGGGGAGGTTCTCCAAGAGCTCGTTGAGGAACTCCTGGTCTGCCCGTGTGCGCAGGTTCTGGAGGATGCTCTGTTTGGTCGCTTCCCACTCCGCACGGCTGACGGTGCGCCCCCCCAAGAGGCGCATGGCCGCGTGTGCCTTCGGCGTGGGCACAAAGGCGATGGTCGACCTGCCGGGCCCATTGTGATCGGACGACAAACGGTACACGGCGCGCACCAAACCTTTTCGCTCCAATAGTTTCATCATGTCATAGGCCGAGAAGCGATTCACTCCCAAACGCTGCGCCACGACAGAGTAGTGAATCGGCTCCTGGGCTTCGAGGAACAGGTCCAGAAGTTTGCTCAGAAACTGGCGTTGCCGGGCCGTGAGGGTCATTTTGTTTGCTCCACCTTGCTAGTAGGCGCGCGAGAAGATGGCACGCTCCGCAGCCTTCTGGCCACAAAAGACACAATGTCCGCTCTCTTTGGGCTGATCAAAAGGGATGCAGCGGATCGTGGCTTTGGTCGCTTCCTTGATAGCCGTTTCGCACGATTCGGATCCACACCAGTAGGCGTCCAGGAATCCACCCGTGCCGTTGGCAATCTCCTGGAACGCGGAGAAATCTTCTACCTGATATGTGTTATCCTCCCGAAATTGGAGGGCTCGATCATAAAGACTTTGCTGCACATCGTCCAGGAGAGCGACGACCCGTGGGGCGAGACCTTCCATCTTGACGGTCTTCTTGTCGGCTCGCCCGGGCCTGTCCCGGCGGGCGACGACTGCTTGCCGGTTCTCGACATCTCGTGGACCGATTTCAACCCGCAAGGGAACGCCTTTCAATTCCCATTCGTTGAACTTCCATCCGGCCCGATATTGTTCCCGCGCATCCAGCTCGACGCGAACGTTCTCGGAGAGGAGCACCTCTTCGATTTGTTCGGCAGCCGCCAGAACGCGCGAACGTTCGTCCTCTTTTTTCCATATAGGGACGATGACGACCTGGATCGGTGCCAGGCGTGGCGGCAAGATCAGGCCCTGATCGTCGCCGTGGACCATCACCAGAGCTCCCACGAAGCGTGTGCTGACTCCCCAACTCGTGGTCCAACAATATTGCAACTGGTTGTTCGTATCGAGGAATTTGATGTCGAACGCCTGCGCAAAGTTCTGGCCCAGATTGTGCGATGTGCCGGCCTGGAGGGCCTTTTTATCGCCCATCATCGCTTCGATGGAATAGCTGTGGCGGGCACCGGCGAATTTCTCACTCTCGCTTTTGCGGCCCCGTATCACGGGGATTGCGCCGTCCGTTTCCGCGAAATCGCTGTAGATTTCCAACATGCGCATCGTTTCCTCCTCGGCCTCATCGTAGGTGGCGTGCGCTGTGTGACCTTCTTGCCAAAGGAACTCCAGCGTGCGCAAGAAGAGGCGGGTGCGCATCTCCCAGCGTACGACGTTGGCCCACTGGTTGATGAGCAGAGGTAGGTCCCGGTACGAGTTGATCCATTTCGCGTACATGTGTCCAATGATCGTCTCCGACGTGGGGCGGATGACGAGCGGTTCCTCCAGCTTTTTCCCGCCCCCATGGGTAACCACAGCCAATTCCGGAGCAAACCCCTCCACGTGTTCGCTCTCTTTTTTGATGAAACTTTCGGGAATCAGCAGGGGAAAGTATGCGTTCTTGTGTCCGGTCTCTTTGAATCGCCGGTCGAGGGCTTGCTGGACATGCTCCCACAGCCCGTAGCCATAAGGTCTGATCACCATGCAGCCGCGCACCGGTGCATAGTCGGCCAGCTCGGCTTGTTGGATGACGTCGGTGTACCATCGCGCATAGTCTTGGCCACGGGGTGTGACTTTCTTCGCCATGTAGGTTACTCCTTTGTGTCGAACGATTCTTTCAAGCAAGAAACTGCTTGCTCTGCATTTTCCGCAAGCCGTACAAGCCGGAAATCGGCTTCCCGAATAGACAACTCATTTTGAAAAAGGTGTAGAACCCGCTTCCAGTGTGCGCCGACAAGAACAAAGGGTTTATCTTTGATCACACCGGTTTGCAGCAGGCTCCAGGTGAGACTCAGCTCGGTGAGCGTCCCGATCCCGCCGCGCACAGCGATGAAGCCGTCGGCGTCGGTCAGTTTGCGCAGGCGCTGGAAGAAGTCAGGGACCTTGATTTCATTGGTGACGAAGGGGTTGGCCTGCCGCGGATCGAACAGAGACATGGTCACGCCGGTTACGAACCCGCCGGCCTCATCAGCGCCTTTGCTCACCGCTTCCATGATGCCCTGGTATCCGCCGGTCATGATCCCAAAGCCATTCTCGGCCAGAAAACGGCCAAGTAGCTGCGCTTCATGGTATTCCTGGCTGTCGGGCACCGGCCACGAGCTTCCGAAGACGGCGATGGTAGGTTTTTCGTGAGCCAAGCGGGTGTTCCTCCGATCCAATACATGCAGAGCTGGCTCCAGTATAGCATAGAAGGCTGTGCCTGTCAAAGTAAAATCGTTACTACTTTGACAATGTCACATTTCCTTGCACGGCGGTTGAAACCGCGTGCTACCGGTGGCGAAGGCCACCTGCGTGGCGTGGCCTCGTTTAGCTGCCGCAGGGCAGCTTCGCCCCACGTAGCCGCGAATTCATTCGCCAGGCGTTCGAATGTGACATTGTCAAACTACGCAGGCAGCCCCCCCTACCTCCCAACTTTGGGGGGAAACTGCTGTACTCCTCCCAGGATTGGAGGGCTGGGGGGCTACCGCCCGGCTGCTGAAGCTATTCTCACTACGTGCCTGAGCAGTAACGTAAAATCTTAGAAGCGACCAGGGCTTTTCCTATTTTCCATTTCATGCTATACTACACCCCGAACTTGGATGAGCAAATCGAGGTCACATAAAGTGACTGCATTGGGCAGGATAGAATAGGAGAATCTCTTGAAAACCAGACTGATGCTTCTCGTAATCTTGTTGACGGGGTTGAGCATTCTTGCCGCTTGCGCCCCCCCCGGACCCACGGCGAGCCCCACCGAGACTCCGGCGGCTGTGGCAACCCAGACGCCGGCCACGTCCGACTCTGCGACACCCCCGCCCGCAACGGCCGGCAAACTCCCTCCGGCAACGGCCGGGCATATCCTCTACATGGGACCGGTAAATCAGGCCCTGCAAGTCTGGGTGATGAATGCAAATGGCACCGGCCGTCGCCCCATCACGCAAGAACCGGGGGAGAATGCCTTCGCCACATTTTCTCGTGATGGTCAACAGGTAGCTTTCACCTCCAGCCGAGACAGCAACCTGGAACTCTATGTGGCGAACGTCGACGGCAGTGAAGTTACCCGTATCACCGACAATCCGGCGCAGGACAACCTGGCCGTATGGTCTCCCGACGGAAAACAATTGGCCTTCTCCTCCAATCGGGATGGAGACACGCCCGACATCTACATACTTAGCCGCTCCGACGGAAAGGTCACCCGTTTGACGACCGATCCCGGTGCAGATTTAATGGGAAGCTGGTCACCGGATGGAAAGAAAATCTCCTTCGCCTCGGATCGCGACGGCGATCAGGAAATCTATACAATTTCCCCAGAAGGGGGCCCGCCCGAAAAAATCACAGACAACAAGGCCAGCGACGGCGCTCCGGCCTGGTCGCCGGACGGCAAACAGATCGCCTTCCACTCGGACCGCGACGGCAGGCCGCAAATCTACTTGATGGATGCCGATGGCTCTCACGTGGAGCGCCTGACCAATAATGCAGCAGACAACCTCTTCCCGATCTGGTCGCCGGATGGAAAGCAAATAGCCTACACGGCGCAACAGCAAAACTCGTTGGAAATTCACGTGGTGGACATAGCCACCAAGGCTGACGTAACCATTCCGAACGTCGTCGGGCTGGCCACGGGCTGGATCGCGTCAAACGAGGTGCTGGAAGAAGTTCCACTCCCCACAGCGATACCCGCTCCGCCCACACCGACCAGCCCCCCGATGGAAGGCAACGAGGTGGACCCGGAGATCTTGGCAAAGGCACCGTCGGAGGGCAACGTCGATGCCCCGGTATCGATCGTGGAGTTCTCCGATTATCAGTGTCCCTTCTGCAAACGTTTCGTAGACGAAACACTGCCCGAATTGCGCAAGACCTACATCGATACCGGCAAAGTACGCCTGCTGTTTGTGGACTATCCATTGCCGATTCACCCCCAAGCGCCGGCTGCGGCCCAAGCGGCCCACTGTGCCGGTGACCAGGACGCCTACTGGAAAATGCACGACAAAATCTTCGCCGATGCCGCGCGATGGACCAACAGCGACGACGCGAAACCAATCCTGATCACCATGGCCGGCGAAATTGGCTTGGACCAGGACGCTCTCAAAAGTTGCCTGGACGAGGCTACCCACGCGCCGGAAATCCGCAATGGTATGGCCGAGGGCCAACGCCTGGCTGTCGGGGGCACGCCTACGTTCTTCATCAATGGCCACCGGCTGGTGGGTGCGCAACCCTTCTCTGCCTTCCGTGATTTGATCGAGGCGGAGCTCAGCAAAGGGAATCAGTAGCACACCGCCCTGGTGGTATTTCTTGACCGAAAGAGATGGCGCGGTGGGGCTAGCGGCTTGTCGGAGAAAGAATAATGGTTACTGCTCAGGCCGCCTTGCCTGAGCAGTAACGAATAATGGAACACAGATTTTCCGATGATTTGGCCCGAACATCTGTGTTTCTCTGTGGGAATCTGTGTTCCATAAGAGGAAAACAGCCCGCTCCGACAGCCTGCTAGGGCGCGAACACTGAAGGGGTATGAATCATGCAGATTTTCTCTACAGCAAACATGGCGAACTTGTGGCTGGCCACGGCGATCATTTTGGCTGTCCTCATTGTTTGGACAGCCCTGCTCAGCTTCCAATTGCATCGCCTGCATGGCCGCTACCGGAAAGCGATGTCCTTTGGAGATGATCTCGACGTGGAGCGAGCATTGGGCCATCATGCCGAGCAGTTGCAACAAAACACAGCGGCCATTCAGGCGCTCACATCGCGCGTGCAGTCCGAGGAAGCCCTATTGCAGCGTACCCTTCAACGCATAGGATTGGTGCGCTTCAACCCCTTTGCCGATGCCGGAGGAGACCAAAGCTTTTCCGTGGCCCTGCTGGACGCGAATAACAGCGGCGTGGTGATCAGCAGTCTGCACGCCAGGGAAGGCACGCGCGTATACGCCAAACCGGTCACCGCCGGAGAATCGAGTTACGCACTTTCGGAGGAAGAGCAAAACGCGATCACACGGGCCATGGAGGGGCGCTCTGGGGAGCAACGTGGCGCAGCGACACCCCACGGGGGTTCAGCTTAGAGCCAAATTGGCGACGACGTCTAGATCCCACGAAGACCGCTCGCCGGCTTGCAGCCGGTAATACCCCACCGCCGCAATGGGGGCACCGTTGTCCGTGCAAAGCACCGGAGGGGGGACAAGGACCGGGCAGTCGAGCGATTGCGTCATTTCCGTCCGGAGCATTCGGTTGGCGGCCACACCTCCCCCCAGAATGACCTGCTGCACCTGATGCTCCTCAGCGGCGAGTTTCGTTTTCTGGACCAGCACATCCACCACCGCTTCCTGAAAACTGGCCGCCAGGTCGGCTACCGGCAACAATCTCGTCGCGGAAATAGCGGCAGCGGCCACCCCGTTCCGCGCGGCCACTCCTTGCTTCCATTGGTGAGGGTCTACGCCATATTGCTCCACAACGTGGAGCACGGCGGTCTTCAGTCCACTAAAGCTAAAATCATACGTGCCGCGCAGCCAGGCCCGGGGCAGTGAAAAGACACGGGGATTTCCTTGTTCGGCGACGGACTGAATGGCCGGCCCTCCCGGATAGGAGAGGCCCAGCAGTCGGGCAACCTTGTCGAAGGCTTCGCCGGCCGCATCATCGAGGGTCTGCCCCAAGACTTCGTAGTCTCCGTGGCCTCTTACCAATATCAACATCGTGTGGCCGCCAGAAACGATCAGGGCCAGGGAGGGAAAAACAGGGGTGGAAACCTCTTCGGTTTCCGCTGCGGGACGGAGCCAGTTGCCGTAGATGTGTGCCTCGATATGGTTCACACCGATGAGGGGCAAATCATATCCGAAGGCGAGACCTTTGGCATAATTTACGCCCACCACCAGAGAACCGGCCAGCCCCGGGCCGTACGTTACGGCAATGCCGGCCAGCTCCTGCGGGGCGAGTCCCGACTGCTCGATGGCCTGTTGTACAACCGGCGCAATGGAGAGTACGTGTTGTCGGGAAGCCATCTCCGGAAAGACGCCGCCATATTGCCGGTGCAAATCGATTTGCGAAGCGACCACGCTGGAGCGAATGATCGTCCCGCCGGTGACGACCGCCGCGGCTGTTTCGTCGCAAGAAGTTTCGATACCGAGAATGTGCACGTTGTGCTCTCTAGGAACCAAAGTCTGGCATCGTCGCTTTCCACAGATGTTTCGGGGTAAGCAGAAACACTTGTTGTTGTGCTTCGTCTACCGCCACGCTGACCAAGTTTCCAAGTGGTTCTGTGGTCCCTTCTCCATCCTTCGTCCGAAGCTGCCTGACGAACTGGCCCTCTTTGTCGAACACTACGATGCGTTGTTCCGTTGGATCGCCAACGTACACGAATCGGCCATCCGGATCGGCAAAGATGCTCTTGGTAGACGTCATGGGCTTTTCCAAATCGCTCATGGGGAAATCTTGCTTCTCGCCGGCGGTAAACTTGCTCACGATTCCATCTGCGGTCAACAAGAAGATGTTCCCGTCGATGGCCATATCTACCAACGGTCCCGTTGCTTCTTGCCCTGTCTGAATCCACGCTTCGGGAGGGAGTGTATAGCTGCCCTCCGGTGTTGGCGCATATTTGTAAATCTGGGCCGCACCGGCATCGAGGGCATAGAAGTTTCCGACAAATGTATCGATCCTTTTGACATCCTTCCACGTATCGGTCTGCACGATCGTGTCCTGGCGTGTCTGTCCATCCTTGGTTACCTCGAAGAGGTGGCCATCTTTGGTCAGCACCAAGATGCCGGCATCGGTACGACCGTTGCCCGGCTCCACCCATGCTATGTCCAGGAGTTCACCAACTGTCTGCCCGCCGACCTCCTGACCGATTTGCAGTACCGTGCTACCCTGGGTTGACCCCGTGGCAGAGGTGCGCGGGTAACGCAACACACGGTCGAGACCAATATCCAACACAAAGATGGAATCCTGGCCGAATGCGAGACGGTGTGGCTCTGTGCCGGGGGGCGCGGTGTAGTCGTCCAGGGAGACGAGAGCGGTCAGGCGGGAAACTTGGTTGACATTGTCAAGCGTTTGGGCCAGATCGGCAAGGAGTTGGCCGGCCTTCTCAGCTTGCGGATCGAGCCGGCGGGCCTCTTCCACATTCTGAATGGCCTTGGCGAGCGTTTTTCGTGCACTGTCGCGCGGCAAGCTGGGACCACTTCTGAGGGCATCTTGCCCCTGCTGTAGCAATGCTTGGACACGCACATGCCGAGCCTGGGTTTGCCTGAACCAGAAGCCGGCAGCCAACGCTACGATGAGCAGCGGCACGAGCAAGCCGACCAGCATGAAGCGGGTACTCGACCCGCTGGCCTGCGGTTTCTGCGGTCGTGCTTGGGCCTGTCTTGTCTTGGATGGTGCCGTATCCACGCCCGGAAGCATCTGCCGCCCGACGGCCAGGAACCCCCTTTTGAGGTAGCCCGATACACCGACAATACCGCGCCCCAATCCTTCCAGGGCAGGCCCCACAATGCTCCCCACGACAGCGCCAACCGCACCGATGCCTGCCACCAGTTTGGCCAGCCCGCGGAGCAAATAGGACAATGAAAAACTTGCTACTTCCAGTATCCGCGCCAGAATCAGGCCCGGCGGTGGACCGGTGGGCTCGTCGTCCCACGTATCCTCATCCTCGTATTCGTCTTCATGCTCCGGCATCTCGCCAATGCCGGCATAGGGAGCCTCTGCTGTGCCGGTATCCCTTTGGGGCACAGAACTTTCCACAGTGCCGGCAATTTCATCCGGCAGCGCGTCCGCGGGTTCGGGTGGGGAAAGCGGCGCTTCCCCATCCGGCGCGGAGACGGAAGTGATGCCGGTGATCTGCGCCTCGGCCAGCCTTATCGCCAACGCCGAAAAGTCGCCCGTGCCGACAAGTGTCTCCAGATGTTGCAACAAGTCCTCCGGGCTGGGCTTTTGCAACGTTTCTTCGATCTGGTCTTGTCCGGCCAGGTAGGGCAGATGACTGGCGGACAGCAAGAACGTGTCCCCCGAATTGACTGTGCAGTGAAACAATTGCACCGAGGGGGTGGGAGATTGCCCAAGAGGTTGGGCAGCAGACATCTCTTGGGGAGTTTCGGCAGTTTCCGGATACGTTAACAATTCCCCGCCGTGCAACACATAGACCAGGGATGGCCCTCCCTGGGCAATGAAGAGGTCATGTTCTCGGAGGGCGACACACGTTATGCCGGCCAATATTTCCTGACCGGCGAGACTCCGACTGTTTTCGTCAACAAGGTAGCGGTTTGTGGCGAGTACTGCCTGACGCAGGCTGGCCGTAACACTTCCGGTAGTCCCGTAAAACGTGCGAATAGCCATGTTGATGATGTGCGTGCTGATCAGGTCCCACGTTTCCGCAGGCGCTACCAACTGGCACAGGAGGTACAGGTTTCCTTTGTGTGCGCTGCCGGGGGGCATGTCCTCTCCGGCTTCTATCGCACCGGCTTCGGGAACGTCATCTCTCTTCTGTCCATCCACCAAACTGAGAGAAGCCACCTGAGTTTTCCAAATTGTGGCCATGACCCACTCTCCTTTGCTCTATCAGCGCACAGAAATGAGGGCATCGAGTCGGGATAGCATCACCGGTCCAATTCCTTTTACCTGGACAAGGTCGTCAACGCTTCGAAATGGCCCCTGTGCATCGCGGTATTCAACGATACGCTTGGCCAGGGTTGGCCCAATGCCAGATAGTTTCTGCAATTCCTCGGCAGTAGCTTGATTGATATTGACCTTGGCTGTAGAAACAGCGGTCGAAGATTTCTCTACTGTTGCCGGTGATTCCGTTCCCCGCTTCCGCGAAATACCAGAGTGGCCCTCTGGCTGTGCTGTGCTGCCGGCGACTGCCGGCTTGTGGACAACCGGTCTGGCCGCTTGAGGCAACAGACTGTCGTCCTGGCAACGCACCTCAGTCGGACGTGGGGCCGATTGCACCAGATGGAGCGACTCGCCGGGTGGCCGGCGGAGCCAAAACAGAGCAGCACCACTGAGCAAGAAAGTTAGTGCTGTTAGCATCAATGCCAAGCGATGTCGGGCGATGAATGAGGCCATGGCATGAGGCCTTTGGTTGGCAGACTCTCCCTAGCAGGCTGTCGGAGAGACCCGGTTTTTTCTTATTAGGACACAGATTTTTCTGAATGTTTTATCTCTGTTTTTCTGTGAGAATCTGTGTCCCACAGAAACATAGACAACTTTTTGTCGATCTTGGCGCCCTAAGCGCCTACCCAATAATTATACAATAAATGTTAAGATGATGCAAAGTATTCATAAGTGGGTGGTTACTACTCCGGCAGCTCCCCTACCCCCCCCAACTTTTGCCGCCACCCATTACCGTCTGTCGAACAACGCCGTACGGTATCGTTCGACCTCTTCAGCCGAACAACCGGCATCGCCACGACGCCGGCGCTGTCGCTTCTTGAACGCCAATTCTGTAAGCTGTTGCTGCCAACGCATTCTCGCGCGGAAACCGGCCCAACCAGATTCTGAAAAAGCGGCCCACTGCCCCCCTAACCGCCGAAGATATGAAGCGGCTTCGGCCAATTCGCCGGCCGAAAGATGGCCGGCCTCTCGTTCAGGTTCCAGCTCTTCTTGAATCCATTTTTTCTCTTGCCAACCGGCCACAAAGAGCAAAACGAAGATAGCCACAACGCCTATGCTGTCAGAAAACAGACTCAAAAAGCAAGCGGCACCCCCCAGGCTCACAAACAGGTTGTGGCTGAAGTGGAACGCCATGGCCACCAAAAGGGCCAGGAAGGGTGCTGCATTCCGTTTCCATGCAGTCGGCGCCATGCGCGCGTAACCAAAACCGAGGCCGGTAATGCCTGTGAAAAATGCGTGGTTGAAACCAAATATGATGGAGCGAAGAAACACGGTCATGGCCCAGGCTCCCCAACCTTGATGGGCAAAGGCGTTGATGAAATACAATATATTTTCGGTCATGGCAAAGCCGAACCCAATCAAAGTGCCATACAGAATACCGTCCATCAGATCGTCGAATTCGCTGCGGAACAGCCAGTAGATTCCGGCAAGCGCCAAAGCTTTGGCCACCTCTTCGACCAGCGGGGCGACCAGAGCAACGCCAAGGATTTCGGAGGATTGTCCCGCCAGGGCCGCCAACGGCACATTGAATCCCACTTCTGCAAATAGGGAGATGATCACCGCCGGCACAGCTCCCCAGAAAAAGGCCAGCGAAAGCAGCCACCAGGGTTCACGTTCGTAATGATCGAACCACCAGACAATCGTGGCATACAGTGCCGTGGTAGCGCCAGCTACAAATACAGAGAGCAGTCCCGCTATTGTGATGTCCATTCGCACCTCCACCCCGGACAAGCCGGAACCTGCCCTGCGCAACAGGGCTTCTTCAGGCCGCCAACGCACGACATAGCCGCACCCACTCGTCGATCTCCAGCGTTTCTGCGCGGCGGCGGGCGTCTATGCCCCCTTGCTCCAACGCTTCGCGCACGACGGCGTCGGGCAGAGCCAGTCCCGCCGCCAAGGCGTTGTGGATTTGCTTCCGGCGCTGGCCAAACCCGGCCCGCACGACGCGGAAGAAGCGCGCCAGCTCATCACCCGACAGGGGTAAGGCAGGGTAAAATCGGATACGCACAACCGCCGAGTCCACTTTTGGGCGCGGATAGAAAGCCCCTGCCGGCACACGGGCCACAATGCGTGGCTCCCCGTACAATTGTACACTCACGGCCAGCAGGCTCATCTGGCCCGGTTTCGCCACGATGCGCGCGGCCACTTCCCGCTGTACGGTGAACACGGCACATGCCGGACGAAGCGCCGCTTCGGTCAGGTGCCGGATCACAGCGGAGGTGATGTAGTAGGGCAAGTTCGCAACCACTTTGTAATTCGGATGGGGCGAGTTGTCCGCCGGCACGCGCAGCGCCAGCAGTGCGCCCGGGTCCTGTTTGAGAATGTCCCCCTCCACGATGCGCAGCCGGGGGTCGTTTCCCAGTTGTTCGCGGAGGAGGGCGACCATGTTGGCGTCCAGCTCAACGGCCACCACCCGCCCGGCCTGTTCCAACAGGCGCTCCGTCAGGCCACCGGGGCCGGGACCGATTTCCAACACGATGTCGTCTGGTGAAAGTTCCGCCGCAGCCACAATGCGGGAAAGCGCAACCGGGTCGACCAAGAAGTTTTGTCCCAGGCTTTTGCGCGGGCGTAGTCCGTGCGAATCTAGCAGCGCCCGTACCGATGGGTGAGCGAAATCGCTGCCTTGGCTTGGCATGTTACCTCCGGCGCTCGCGCGGCCACGAAGGAAGGATGTACCGAATTTGGGAAGCGGGCGGTGCCGGTGCCATCAAGTAGACATCAACCCAACGATACCACAGTTGCAAATTGTCTTCGTCAAAACCCAAATCAATGCGCTTGCCCAGAATGCGCCCGCCCGTATCCCCGACGAGGGCCTTGCCGTAGCCTGGGACATAGACGTAGGTGCCCAGCTTGACCACAGTGGGGTCCACAGCAACGATGCCTTTGCCGGCCCGCAGTCCCAAACGGGTGATGCCATAGAGGGGGTGATTGCGAGCCTTCCCGGAGGTGGCCGCAGTGTACGAAGTGGCCAGCAGGCGCACCTTGCGCCAGTATTGGAAGGTTCCTTCGGGCGTCTCCAAATCACGCAGCACGATCTTTGTGCCATAGGCAATGATCTCGTCGACGGGATCGCGGTCTATCCACTCTTTTTCCATGCCCCGGCGGACTTCTTTGCCATCTTCGTAGGTGATGCGTACTTGCCGCTTGCGCACGCCGGGCACGCCCTTTTGATCCACGTTCCGGGCATCTATTTCCATTTCCGCATTCGGACGCCATTTTGTTTCAAAGGGTATCGGTTCTTGTTCGGTGACGATTTTTTCCGCGACGCGCACCACACGAATGGTAAGGTTGTCCTGAAGCTGAACGAATCCTTTTGGCGTGACACGGTCCAGCGGATTGAGGGAAATGCCGGCCGATTGGAGGGCCAGTTCCACGGTTTTGGCACGGCTGCGGGTATGGATCTCGCGGCCATCCACCATCAAAGTGATGGGGCGGGAGCGGCGAATGTGTACCCGAATGCCCGATGAAGTCGGAGTGCCCAACGGCGGAAAGACCTGGTCGCCCAGATAGAGCACGACGTCCTGTTGCCACAACGCTTCGCCAATCGTAGGGGCCAGCGTTTCAAACTGCATCGGCACGCCATCATCATCCACGTACAAAGGCAGTGCCCGCAAAATTGTCAACTGGAATGGTATGCGCCGGGACAGGGCTACGGCGGGCTGGGGGAGTGGCGTATCGAGGTTGGCAACTTGCCCGTCAACCAAGACACGGTCATGAACACCCAGTTGAACGCCCAACTCGCGCAAGAGCTCTCCTGTTTTCCGCAAATGGGTCCGGTGCAACGTAGTACGGCCATTCCTCTTCACCTGTACAAGGGATGCCAGTTGGATTTGTATGGGGCGATTGGTGGGCAACGGGCCACTGCGTGCCGGCAAGACGATATCTTCGGGGTACAAAGGGCCGGCCAGTTCGGCCAACATCCCCTCGATGGTTGTCTGGTGCGTTTGAAGGGTCACCGGCTGGCCGTCGATGAGCAGGGAGACAGGATGCATGGTCCGGCGGTAGCCAAAAATCAACAACCACGCGGTCAGGATAATCCCTACGAAGACCTGCAAACCGGTCGCCGGTCGCCAACCTGCTACATCCCGCAATCGCCGGCCCCAATGCAGGGAGCCCGAGTCGAATTGGGGAGAGAGCACCTTCTCCTTCGCGGTCACGGGCAACAATCTTTCGGCATAGAATCGATGAATTTCAAAGGGTCGCTGCTATCGCCAAGGCCGCTGGCCGCTGGCATCTGACCACTACAACCGAAAAAGGGCGGAGGATTCGCTCCTCCGCCCCGGACGGTCTAAGGTGTGGCCGTACACCCTTCGTTGGCCCGGACCCCCCAACTTTTCGGGGCCGTTCAGCTCCAGCCAGGCTACCCTGCGGCACCCAGAAGGGATTGCTTACCGCTGCTTCCTCTCGGACCTGACGGGGTTCACAGGCTTCTGCCGCGCAGGACCCAGCTTTCAATACTGTCCAACCGCGATAGTCTCGGAGGGCCAAAGGTCGAAAAAGGGAATTCAATCCCGCTATAGCGGATTGCGGGTACAGGGCACCGCTAGTTCCCCATCTAGTACGGCCACAATCTGCATCGTACCGCAAAACCATCGAATTGTCAAATGAAGGCGGAGAGGGTGGGATTCGAACCCACGAGACATTGCTGCCTACACGATTTCCAGTCGTGCCTGTTCGACCACTCCAGCACCTCTCCGCGAATGTGTGTGCTGCTTGTTTGCACACGGCTATTATACCAGTGAGCGGCAAATCTTCCAAATTCTGGCTGTCAGGGGGCGGAGCCACGGCTTTGTCTTTCGTCTACACCATCGAGAAGTCCTAGCCGGGTAGATTGTCTGATAGCGGCAACACGATTCGTTGTCCCCGTCTTTTTCAGCACTTCATGCACATGTTTTTTGACGGTGTTCACGGAAATGACCAGGCGGTCGGCAATCTGTTGATTGGTCAAACCCTCCGCCACCAGCACCAACACCTGTTTTTGGCGTGGGCTCAACAGGCCTTCCCCGGTTCTTTGCTCAACAGCCTCACGGTGCCGGTCCGCGCCCCTCACGGATTGCAGAAACTTGTACCGGTCGAATTTGTCTTTTTCCAGAAAGGCATAGGTGCCCAGTTTTTCATAGGCATGTTCGATTTCGGCGGGTGTCGCCAACGCGCCAACCGTTACGGTCGGGATGCCCCGTTTGCGCGCCGCTTCCAACAGGCGCAATCCATCGCAGCGGCCCCCGGCATCAACGGAGCTGGCCAGGCGCAGGTCAACGATGGCCACATCGCAATATGCGCGCCGCAGCCATCCCAACGCTTCGCCATAACTGACGGCCGTTTCCACGCGGAAATCTGCGCGCTGCAAAATTTCACAGAAAATCTTCCGCCACGACGCATCCTCCTCGACGACCAGTACGCAACTGACCGGCCCCGTTTGGGGGGCGGCATCTCCTGGCACACGGGCGGGAACGGCACCGCCGGCCTCGTCCCCCGTGGCCGCGAACGTTTCGGTCGCAGATTGCCGCTCGTGCATGGCCATGGCCGCATGGCGAGCCAGCAACATGAGCAGTCTCTGGTCCCGGTCCGAGAAAACGCGGGGTGCGTTTGTGAAAAGAGTGCATACGCCGGCCGGCCGGTTGTCCCACCCCAGCATGGGCGCAAACAGCGCAGAAACCCAGCCCTGCTTGCGGGCCATCTCCTTGTGCCGAAAGCGCGGATCGCTCTGCAAATCTTGGATCGCAGCGGGGACTTTGCGCTGCAAAACGTGACCGGCCAGGCTGCCGGAAACCGGTAGCTGCTGACCGTGCCGGTAGCCTCCTGTGGCCTGTTGCAGCAGCAGCGTTTGATCGTCTCCGGGCGCCAACGTCCAAATCGCGCCGTCCGTTGTGTGCAGCAGGTCGCCGGCACGGTCCAGGATCAAAGCCAGCGGATCTTCCCGGCGCAAGCCCAAAAGGTTCTCGACAATATCTTGCATCGCCTCGATGAGTTTTACTTCCCGGAGGGCGATGACCTCTTGTGGTGCCGGGGCTTTCACCGGTCTCTGCTTGTGTTCGTCAAGATCCGTTGGCTGCGTGATGGCATTCATGATGTGCCCTCATGGCCAGGATGTAAGGGCCCGGCCTTATGGCCCGCACTTTGCTAGGACTCTTTGGTGATGACCTCCAGGCCACCCATGTACGGACGTAAGACGTTGGGCACGACGATACTGCCATCGGCCTGCTGGTAATTTTCCATAACGGCGATGAGTGTGCGAGGCAGGCCCAGCCCGGAACCGTTCAGGGTGTGTACATAAGCGGGCTTGCTGCGCGGCTCCGGCCGGTAGCGGATGTTTGCCCGGCGTGCCTGGAACGTTTCGCAATTGCTGCACGAGCTGACCTCCAACCATTCCTGACAGCCGGCGGCCCACATTTCCACATCATACTTTTTTGCGGCTGCGAATCCCAGATCGCCGCTGCACATTTGCACCACCCGATGGGGAATGCCCAGGGCACGGCACACGTCCTCGGCGTTGTCTACGAGGCTTTCCAGTTCATCGTATGAAGTCTCCGGGGTGCAGAATTTATACATTTCTACTTTGTCGAATTGATGTCCTCGCTTGATGCCCCGCGTGTCGCGGCCGGCCGACATTTTTTCCCGCCGGAAGCAGGGCGTGTAGGCGACATAGTGGATGGGGAGCCTTTCGGCGTCCAGGATTTCGTCCCGGTGTAAGTTTGTCAGGGGCACTTCTGCCGTGGGAACCATCCACAAATCGTCCTCGTAGTCACGATACAAGTTGTCTTCGAATTTCGGCAACTGGGCGGCTCCCTCCAGACATTGGCGACGCACCACGAACGGGGGGTAAATTTCCGTGTAGCCCTGCTGCTGAACGTGCAAATCGAGCATCCAGGCGATGAGGGCCCGTTCCAGACGCGCGCCCGCACCCTTCAACACGTAGAAGCGCGTGCCGGAGAGCTTTACGCCACGTTCAAAATCTATAATGTCCAGGGCCGGCCCAAGTTCCCAGTGGGGGCGGGGCGTAAAGTCGTATGAAGGCAAGTCCCCTTCCTGGCGCACGACGATATTTTCGCTTTCGTCGGAGCCGATGTGCACACTCTCGTGTGGCAAGTTCGGCACCTCCAGCAAAGCGGCATTCAGGCGCGCATCGACTTCTCGCACCTGTTGGTCCAGGGCGGCAATGCGGTCGCCGACCTTGCGCATCGCTTCGATTTTGGTTTGGCGTGCTGCCTGGTCTTTGGAGGTACCGATCTCTTTGGAGACAACATTGCGTTCTTGTTTGAGTTGCTCAACTTCTGTGAGTAATGCACGCCGTTCAGAGTCAAGTTTCAGGATTTCGTCAATCGGAGCTGTGCTGAATAGTTTCTCGATAGCGGTCTTTACCTCTTCTGGGTGTTCTCGAATATAGCGCAGATCGATCATTTCAAACCTCCTGGAATATGCAACAGATGTCAAAACGCCTCTCGCCAAACCAGGACGAGAGGCGTATAGATCGTGGTGCCACCTGACTTCGCAATTACCTCGCGATAATTGCCTCGAAGGGTAAAGTACCCTCGTGTGCGGTAACGGGCACGGCCGGCAATGCTTCTCCCGCCCAGGCCATCTGTCCGATCATGATGGCCTTTGGGCGGTTTTCACATGCGACTCAGGAGAGGAAAAAGGGGTGCCAGTCTATCGCCTCACAGCGGCCGGCGACTCTCTGCAAGAATGAGCAATCCCTTGGCCTCCGTCATTGTCCCTGAAAATTATGGCTTTGTCAGTTGTCAATAATTATACACCGGACAAAAAGGATTGTCAACCAGTTGTCCGGGAGGGTAATGTCGCGCCCCCCTACCCCCAACTTTGGGGGGAACCCGCTATACGTCCCTCAGGATTGGGGGGGTGGGGGGGCGTTCCCCAGGTTATTGAGAAAATACAGGGTATGCTGCGAAAGTGTGGACCACCGCCTCGCCCCTGCACGCCAAAAGGGTGCCTGCCATGCGAGAATATGACGGGCACCCTTCGTTTTGCGTTTCAAGTTTCGGGCGACGCGAGGTCATGCCCGATTGGAAATGGCGAGTCTACCCGCAAATGTCCGGGTTCACACAACGGAAATCCACGACCGCCACTTGATGTCCACTCTGGTCCGGCTTGCAATTGTTCTGTCCGCCAGAGAAAGGCACTTCGACCACGTCTGAGATCGGAATCTCTCCACCTGGGGCATGGAGTTGGACAGTGATCGGGGCTTGTAGGAAGCCGAGTCCCCAGCGGGACCAATCGTAGCCTCCTTCTCCTTCAGAGCCATAGCCCACTTCGGCCTTCACGATGTTCCCATAAAGGTTGACGATTACCGTACCCTGGGTCACCAACGCTCCCTGCGAGTTATAGACATGTCCCTTGACCTGGTTGCCGGCGCAATTTGGCCACCAGCGGACCAACTCTCCCTTGAAGGGGAACTTCGGCGGCGGGACTGCGGTGGGTGGCAGCGGTGTACTGGTCGGCCGGGGGCGCGGCGTGTGCGTCGGCGGTACCGGCGTAGCGGTCGGCGGGATCGGGGTCGCCGTGAATGTAGCGGTGGGGAGGGGGGTGTTTGTCGGCACCGGCGTCTCTGTCGGCACCGGCGTCGCCGTAGCCAGTGGTGTGGCGGTGAAAGTGGGTTTCGGGGTCTTGGTTGGTGTAGCGGTCGGTTTGGGCGCGCGGGAAATAAGTTGGCTCACACCGCAACCGAGCACGCCGAGTACAAGTAGTATACCCACCAACATGGGAATCAACAGATCTCGTTTCATAAACTATTCTCCCTCCTTTTTCGTGTCACAAGCGCGGCCATTATAACATAGTGTTTAGGTTTTGCCAAAACGATAGTTTCACCCGGTTTGCAGGTATCTTCTCAAAGAGTAGGGGCGTACCCTTGCGGTCGCCCTACGGGGCAGCGGTCGCCCTACGGGGCAGCGGTCGCCCTGCAGGGC
>JAADHH010000040.1 GCA_013151955.1 Chloroflexota bacterium | reverse complement strand
CGTGGGCCGGTCACCATCGTGACGTAACTGCTGGCCCGCTGGCCCGTCGCACTCCTCGGCAAGAGCGTGAGCAGCAGGGCCAGGTCTTCCCAGGTGGGGACGACCTTTTCGATGCCGATGACGGCCACGTGGATGCGTGGGAGCCCGGCCGTAAATCGTCCGTTGCCTTCGTTGGTGACGATGACGACGGTGCCGGTTTCGGCCACAGCAAAGTTGCCGCCGGAAATGCCCATGTCGGCAGCCAGGAACCGTCGCCGCAAAGACTGGCGGGCCACTTCGGTCAGGGCCGGGATGTCGTCAGGGATGTCCGCCTGCCCCGTTTCCGCGCGAAACAGTTCGGCCACTTGCTCTTTTGTCTTGTGGATGACGGGCGCGATGATGTGCGAAGGGGTTTCACCGGCAAGCTGGATGATCCACTCTCCCAAATCGGTTTCATCCACGGTGATGCCTGCGTCCTCCAACGCCCGATTGAGGTGAATTTCCTCGGATGTCATAGACTTGGATTTTACGATGCGGTTCACCACGTGCTGCACGCCCCGTTCGCGGGCCAGGGTGGTGATGATGCGCGCCGCGTCGCGGCCATCGTGCGCCCAATGTACTGTGCCGCCATTGCGGGTGACCGAGTCGGCCAACTGCGGCAAGTAGCGATCCAGGTGGGCGATCGTGTGGCGACGAATTGCCTGGGCCTGGATGCGCAGAGCCTCCACATCTTCCAGCTCGGCCCAGGCCTGCTCGCGTCCCACGAGGAAGCGCTCCGACGCGGAGCCCAACGCCTTTTGAAGCTGCTCGTCGCGCAATGCCTGGCAAACCCGCGCCTCAAATGGGGGCGACGCCGTTGTGCGATTCATGGGGTCTCCTCTGCCGTATGGGCCAAGATTTGCGCCAGATGCATCATGCGGACCGGGGAATGCTGCCGGCTCAAGCCGCCGCCGATGTGTGCGATGCAACCGGCGTCGCTGGTCACGACGACGGGAGCGCCGGCGGCCTGAATGCGCGCAATCTTCTGCTCCAGAAGCCCGCCCGATATGCCGGCCATGCGTACCGCAAATACGCCCCCAAAACCGCAACACCAATCGGCCCGCTCCATCTCCACCAACTCCAGGCCCCGGACGGCTCGCAGCAATTGGCGCGGCTGTTCACGGACCGCCAGGCCCCGGCTCAGGTGACAGGCATCGTGGTAGGTGACCGCTCCGTGATAGGTCGCCCCGACATCCTCGACTCCAAGTACATCGATCAGAAACTGGGAAAACTCGTAGGTGCGCGCGGCAATCGCTTCGGCCCGCTCTTTCCAGACGGGATCACCGGCAAAGAGGACCGGATATTCATGGCGTACCATGTATGCGCAAGAACCGGAGGGGGCGACGATGGCTTCGGCCTGCTCGAAGGTGCGGATAAAATGCTGGGCGAGGGGACGCGCATCCTGACGGTAGCCGGCGTTAAAGGCCGGCTGGCCGCAACACGTTTGGGCGTCGGGGAAGTCTACGTCCACGCCTACCCGCCGCAGGACGCGGACCACGTCCTCCCCAATGGTGGGATAAAACAGATCTACCAGGCAAGTTACGAAAAGAGAAACGCGCATAGAGTAAACCAGATGCCGGATGTCAGATGTCAGATGCCAGATGTCAGATGTCAGATGCCAGATGGATTCCTCTGCTTGCCCTGACCGAGGCGAACCGGACGGGGCCTTGACCAGCACGACGGGGCACGCAACACGTGCAGCTCGTCGCCGGCCACCTACAATTGTAGCACAAATTGCAAAATAATACGAAATTCTCCGGGTGGTAAAATCCAGAGGTCTTCGTGTTGCTAAATAACTTACACTGTGCTATAATCTGAACGGTCAAGCGGGGGGAGACTTGCGAGTGAAGCTTGTCCGCAGGAAGTATGACGGGGGGAATGGATTGGCCTGTTTTCTCCGGTATTGCTCGGCTGCTTTTCCGCAAACGGTTGTGTCCTTCGTCCGTCAAGTTCGTGATAGATTCAGGGGGTAGAGAGCACGTACGGTAAGTTTTCCTCACACCACGAAAAGGAGATTGCCTATGACAACACCCATGGAACAACACCCTCAAGAATCACTGCCTCACACCGAGGCCGATGTGCCACAAGATGATTCATTATCTCTAACTTCTTCGTTCAATTTTGGAAATGGTAGTGGTAGTGCCCAGCCTCATCGTGAAGAACAGTCTACAACTTTGCAAGCTTTAGAAGATGACACGGAAGTCATGCTGGAGGTGAAAGACCTGGCTGCTGAAGACGGCATACGATTTTATTTTCGGGAAATTGGTACAATTCCTTTGCTCACTGCCGAAGAGGAAGCAAGTTTAGCGCTGCAAATCGAAGAAGGTCACCAGGCTGACTTGAAATTGCAGAGTGCAGATGCGCCCGGTGACCGAAAGGCCCTGGAATACCTTGTTGAGCGTGGCCGGATGGCGCGCCAACACCTGATCGTGGCGAACTTTCGCTTGGTGATTAGCATTGCGCGCCGCTACCTGGGCCGTGGCGTCTCGTTCCCCGATCTGATCCAGGAAGGAAATATCGGGTTGATCCGAGCGGTCGAACGATTTGACGGCCGGCGCGGGTACAAGTTTTCCACGTACGCCACGTGGTGGATTCGTCAGGCCATCAGCCGGGCCATTGCCGATTATGCGCGTACGATCCGTCTCCCTGTCCACATGTATGAATACATTAGCCAGATCATCCATACCTCACACGATCTCTGTCAGAAACTGGGACACGAACCGAGTGCAGCCAAGATTGCAGAATGCCTGGGAATCACTGAGCGCGATGTCCAACGCGCTTTGCAAATTGCCCAACACCCCCTTTCCCTGGATGTGACTGTAGGGGACGACCAACACACCAGTTTGGGTGAGTTCCTGGAGGATAACCATACCCCCATGCCCCATGATGCTACCGACCATGCGATGTTGCGGGATCAAATGGAGAGTCTACTGGCGGCGTTGAGCCCCAGAGAGGGTCGCGTACTCCAGCTTCGCTACGGCCTCCGTGATGGGCACACCTACACACTGGAAGAGGTGGGAAGCCGCTTTGGTGTCACGCGAGAGCGTGTGCGGCAGATCGAATCCAAGGCGTTGCGCAAACTGCGTCACCCCAGACGGAGCCGCAAACTGCGCGATTATCTCGGTTGATTGTCTGGCCGGAGAATGACGCAGCACACAGCATGAAATTTAGGCAGGTATCTCGAAAGGGGTGCCTGCCTTTTTCTTGTCACGTCCGCCGGATTGCAGTATAATTGGTGAGGAAGTCGCCGGCCTGTCGCCTGCGCGGCATGAGGATACTTGTCTATGGATGTTCCAATTGGTGAAGTGGTCGTATCGTCGTGGCTTGAAGCGCTGGCCGCCGGCGTTCCCTCTCCGGCGGGTGGCAGTGCCGCGGCGCTGGCCGGCGCAATGGCGGCGGCCCTGGCCGAGATGGTCTGTCGCGTCACCCTGGCCCGCCGGCGGGCTTCATCGCCGGCCGGTGTCGCCCCCGAAAGCGATGGAGATTTGCCGGACGCGCTCCGAGCCGCCACACGGATGCGGCACGAGCTGCTGCAATTGGCCACGGACGATGCCACAGCCTATGAAAGCGTAGTGGCTGCCTACCGCTTGCCGCACAACACGCCGGCGGAAAGGGGCACGCGTGCGCAAGCCATCCAAGAGGCCATGCAGCGAGCAACTCAAACGCCACTGGACATGGCCAAACGGGCCGGCGCGCTCGGTACACTCTTTGGATTCCTGGCAGAACAGGGTGTCCCGCCAGTCGCCGCAGACATCACAGTGGGCACGTTGTTGGCCGGTGCTGCACTGCGGGGCGCTGCACGAATCGTGGAGGTCAATCTCCGCGCAATCGAGGATGAGACGTTCTGTTCCACAATTCAGGAGCAACTGCACGACCTCCTGTCTGTTCAGGAGGCGCACGGGAAGAGCAGCTTCGTTTCCAGCGGGCCGGCGACGGACGCTGATCCGTGATCGGCTTGCACTTTGGTGATCCGCTCTTTGCGGCCAGCTATGTGGCCTTTGCCTGTGTGACTTCGCTGGGCGTGTACCAGTGGGCGACCCTGCGTGCCCGGCGCAATTGGCCCGGCCCGTTTCCCTTCCATGCCCATCCGGTGGCCGGAACTTTCGTCGGACTGCTCTTTGTCGTGGCGGGGTATGGGGGGTTCTTTGGGCTGAGGTGGGATTATGTGATGGTCCCGGGTTTGGCCGGCTGGGAACTATTGATTACGTTTGGCACCGGCGCTCTGATTGCTTTGGGGATTGCGTCGCTCGCTGCCGCCATATTGGGCCGGTGAGCGTGCAGAGTTGCCGGCTGTCCGGCGTACCGGAGTGAGCTGTGGACTACACGTTATTCAAAATCATCAATGGTTGGGCGGGGCATTGGCCTGCGCTCGACCTGCTGGTCCGCATGTTCGTCAACGACTACTTCATCCCCTCTACAATGTCGCTGGGGCTGCTCTTTCTGTGGTTTGGCGGGCAGACGATGGAAGAAAGAGATCGCTGGCAAAGGGCTGTGATCGAAAGCGTTCTTTCCCTGTTTCTGGCCAACGCGTTGGTCAAACTCTTCAACGCGATCATCTTTCGGCCCCGGCCGTATCTTGGCCACAACGTGCGCATGTTGTTCTACCACCCCTCCGATTCGTCATGGCCGAGCAACCCCGCCGCGGTGACTTTTGCGATTGCTGCGACGATCTGGCTCTACGACCGGCGGGCCGGTGCGGTCATGCTGGCGCTGGCCGGTTTGATGGCGCTGGCGCGGGTGGTGGCCGGCGTGCATTACCCGGGCGATGTACTCGGCGGCGCTTTGCTGGGAATGGGGGTGGCCTACGGGCTTTACCGGCAGGGAAATCGCCTGCGGCCCTATATCGAGTGGCTCATTTACTGGGGACGTCAGTTACATCTGGCATGAAGGTGCGCGGCGGGAGGGAGCACTTTGCCATTCTGCGTTGCATTCAAACGATCAGCATTATATGACCCATACAAAGGAGTAGCGTCATGACCTTTCAAACACCTTTTGGTGGCGGCCCCGGGCCTCGTGCCCGAGCATTTGTGGCACGCGATGCGGAGGTGATTTCTCCATCGTATACGCGCAGTTACCCGTTCGTCATGGATCACGGAGAGGGGTACCTGGTTTGGGATGTGGATGGCAACCGGTACCTGGATTTTGCCGCCGGCATTGCGGTGTGTGCAACAGGCCACAGCCATCCGGCCGTCGTCTCTGCCATCAAGGAGCAGGCGGATAAGTTCTTGCACATGTCGGGCACGGATTTTTATTACCCGCAGCAGATTGCCTTGGCCGAACGGCTGGCCGAGATTACACCGGGGGCTGGCCCGAAACGCGCTTTCTTCACCAACTCGGGGACGGAGAGCGTCGAAGCAGCGATGAAGCTGGCCCGGTACGCGACCGGGCGACCGCGCATTGTCGCCTTCACGGGGGCGTTTCATGGCCGCACCCTGGGTTCGCTCTCGCTGACGGCCAGCAAGGTGGTACATCGTCGCGGCTTTGGCCCCCTGCTGCCCGGCGTACACCACGTGCCGTACGGGTATTGTTACCGCTGCCCGTATAATCTTGTCTATCCAGACTGCGATATCGCGTGCGTGGCCGCGATTGAACAGTCTTTGTTTACGCGCGAAGTGCCTCCGGACGAGGTGGCCGCTCTGTTCGTGGAACCGATCCAGGGCGAGGGAGGCTATGTCGTCCCGCCGGATGGGTGGCTCCAGCGCTTGCGCGAGCTTTGTGACCGCCACGGCATCTTGCTCGTCGCCGACGAAGTGCAATCGGGTATGGGGCGCACGGGCAAATGGTTTGCGGTAGACCATTGGGGCGTTGTCCCGGACATTGTTTGCCTTGCCAAGGGGATTGCCTCCGGGCTGCCATTGGGGGCTATCGTTGCCCCGCAGCAACTGATGGACTGGCCGCCTGGAGCGCACGCCAGCACCTTTGGCGGCAATCCGATTGCCTGCGAGGCCGCTCTGGCAACCATAGACCTGTTGGACAACGGCCTGATCGACAATGCCGCTGCGCTGGGTGAGGCCATGATGCAACAGCTACGGGAGATGGCGCGCCGTTACCCGATCATTGGCGATGTGCGCGGGCGTGGTCTGATGATTGGCGTGGAACTGATTGAAGGGGCGGAGACCAGGAAACCTGCGCACGACTTGCGGGACCGGACCGTGGAGGCTTGCTACGAACGGGGGCTTCTCGTTTTGGGTGCCGGCTTCAATGTGCTGCGCTTCACGCCGCCGTTGGTCGTAGATCGCGCCGGGGTTGACAAGGCATTGCAAATCTTCGAGGAAGCCGTGCAGTTTGTCTCCGGGGCGTAATCGTATCTTCTCATACCGGATGGCTTCGGCGTGCGAAAGCAGGCGGCGAAAGCCGGTGCGG
Source organism: Chloroflexota bacterium (assembly GCA_013151955.1). GTDB lineage: Bacteria > Chloroflexota > Anaerolineae > Ardenticatenales > JAADHH01 > JAADHH01. Next base: position 12,436 of record JAADHH010000040.1, on the reverse strand, counting down.
CCGGCGAATTGCTACGAGAATCTGCAATTTTAAGGTAAACGTTTACGTTGCATTTACGTAAACGCTTGACAAATGCCTGTTAATCTGCTATGATACTGAAAGTCGATAACCGATGCAATATTTCCACATTCCCTCAGCGAATCCTTTTGCCAGAGGTTGCGACGAAGGTGCAACAGACGAAAACAGAAGATCAAAGAGTCTACCTCACAAGTTTCAGGTGTAGATACAACTGAGATCCTCTTTGCTTTGCGGCCATCCACATCATTTCCGGCGCGGATAGGCTCGATCTCCCGACCGAGACCAAAGTTTTTCTCTCAAGTGAATCCTTCCAAATGAGGGAGTCTAACTTGTCTCTAACCTAATAACAACTACTTTATAACCTGGGCATGATATAATGATAGTGAGGGCAATAATGGTTCGTTGAACAGAAAAGGGATAGGTCCTATGGTCCACGGAAGATCAATGGAAATGGGTAGTAAGGTATTGTTGCAATGGTTGGTGTAGCGCCTGCGGCAACGATTCTGTTGGTCGAGACCACCCCTGAACTTTGCATGGCATTGGAACGGGGGCTTCGGGAACAGGCCTATCGGATACACGCGGTCACGCAGTTGGACCAGGGTCTGCGCATGGTCTACAAGTTGCGCCCTGATTTGATCATCATGGGCGATCAATCATCTCCACGGGTGTTGGCTGCGTGCCAGGATGTGCGGCGTTTCGTTGCGGATGTGCCGGTGCTCCTCTTGACACCGCCCGAAGAGGCCGTCCGGTTGAGGGGGCTGACCCTGGGAGCAGACGAGTGTCTCTACAGGACCATGGACATATCCGACATTGCCCAACGCGTTGACAGGATATTGGCCGGCAGTACGGTTACGAATCCTCTGCGCAGCGAGCAGGTGGTCATTGATCAGCGCCTGACGATAGACTTAGAGAAACGACGGATCGTGCTGAATCGAGATGAGCGGATTCTATCACCGACGGAGACCCGTTTGCTCTCGGCCCTGCTCAAGAGGCGGGGCCATGCCGTCCCGCACAATGTGCTGATTAGCGATGTTTGGGGCAAGAAAAGGGCGAAGGCACACATGCACAGTCTGAAGTTATACATCTGGTACCTGCGACAGAAGGTCGAGGCGACACCTACTATCCCATATTACATCTTAACCGTTCGCCGCCGGGGCTACCTGTTCCGCGGCGCAGAAAGGTGATGGAGTACGGCACGCAATAGGGTAGAGCGAACCAAATCACGTAGCAAGGATAAGCTGACCACCACGATTGTTCCAAACCCCACGCAGGGGCGGGCGCTGGTTGTCGATGACGATGATGACGTACGCGAACTGCTCGTCATCCTGCTCTGTCTGGCGGGGTTCCAGGTGGATGCTGCTGCGGATGGTCATGCCGGTATAGAAGCCGCTCGTAACACAGATTATGACCATGTTTTTTGTGACATGCGTATGCCCGGCTTGTCCGGGGATACCATGGTGGAAACTATTCTCGCCGAAAAACCGGAGACGATCATTTACGTGGTCACGGCAGAGCCGGATGGAGAAAGGGCCGAACGTGCCCTGGCTGTGGGCGCAAAAGGTTGCTTGCCCAAACCCTTTAGCGTGGTCAGTTTCTGGGAACTTTTGGGTCTATCACCCGATTCGATGCCTTAGCAGTTTGTTGGAGAAAGAATAAATGGGACACAGATTTTCCGATGATTTGGCCTGACAATCCGTGTTCTAAAAAGAAAAAACTATGCTCTCCGACAGCCTGCTAGTAGGTTGCCTGTGCCGTTTCCCGAGAGCCAACGCAAAAGATTTCACATGAATCGACGATAATGTATTATGGTCGGAATCGGCAGAAGCGACTCTGTGGTTGGACAAATGCGCACGCCGGGCGGCTTGTTCGAAAATGCCCGGCTGTACGTAAGCCGGCAGGCGAGCAACCCATGGCGATACTTGTGGGAACAAGCTGTTATGGCCTGTGCCGGATGGATCCCCACGGTGGCCGGCATTGCCGCGCGAAACTTGCTCTATCGCACGATCATGCACCTGGAAGGCGCTGTTGCCGTGGAGCAGGGTGTGCGCCTACGGTTTGCAGACCATATCCGCCTGGGGCAGGGCGTGTACCTGGACGAGGGGGTCTATTTGCACGCTTGTCCCCAAGGCATTACCATCGGTGCGGGCACATTTGTCATGCACCATGCTGTTTTGCACGTGTACAATTTTCGGGGCCTCCCCAACGCCGGCATTTCCATCGGCAGAGACAGCCTGATCGGCGAAATGAGCGTGATTCGGGGACAGGGCGGCGTAACCATTGGCAATCGGGTATACCTGTCACCGCTGGTGCAAATACTGGCCGTGAACCACGTGTTCTCCGATACGGAGCGACCTTTTGTGGAACAGGGCATCACCGCCGAAGGGATTGTCGTAGGAGATGATGTCTGGATTGGGGGCGGGGCTATCTTGACGGACGGCGTGCACGTGGGACGCGGTGCCGTAATTGCCGGAGGAGCCGTGGTGACCCAGGACGTTCAGCCCCATACGGTAGCGGCCGGTGTGCCGGCGCGCCTGGTGCGCGATTTGCGGGCGAATCCGGTTGAGGTCCCGGCAGATAAGAAGGTATGGCTGTGAGTATGCTTTCAGTTGTAATACCGGCGTACAACGAGGAGTCGAGCATTGCCCAAGTTGTGGACCGGGTCGTCGCTGTGCGTCCGGCGCTGGCAGAGGTGGGTCTCTCCATGGAGCTTATCGTGGTTGACGATGGGTCTGGCGACGACACGGCACAGATTGTCTCCAAAAACCCGGCCGCCCAACTGGTGCGCCACGCGGTGAACCGGGGCTATGGAGCAGCGCTCAAGACAGGCTTTGCCCAGGCCACCGGTGAATGGCTGGCCTTTTTGGACGCCGATGGCACCTATCCGCCCGAGGCCCTGCCCGACCTGTACATGGTGGCTGTTTCCCACGACGCCGACCTGGTCGTCGGCTCGCGTATGGGCAATGGTTCCGGCGGCATGCCCGCCACCCGGAGGTTGGGCAACGCCCTTTTCGCGCGGCTGGTCAGCCTGATCGCCAATACGAGTATCAGCGATTGTGCCAGCGGCATGCGCATCATTCGTCGAACGGTTCTGCCGCAGCTTTATCCCTTACCCGACGGGCTAAACTTCACCCCGGTGATGAGCACGCGGGCGCTTCACGAGGGCATCCGAATCCTTGAAGTGCCCATTGACTATGACGAACGGACTGGAGACTCTAAACTCAGCGTGATCCAGGATGGTACGCGCTTTCTTCAGTCCATTATTTGGACGGCCCTGCTCTATAACCCGGTGCGTATCCTGGGATTGATTGGGCTGGCAGGCATCGCCCTCGCTTTGGCTGTGCTGGCCGGCGTGACGCTCTTGCGACTGCAAGGCGTGACTACCTTGGGAATCGGTTGGGCTTTTGCCCTCTTTGCTGCCCAGGTGCTCGGCGTAGCCGGCGTAGCCATGTTTGCGCTGGGGGCCATGTTCAACTATCTGGTATCATTGTTTCATCACCGGTCGATTCGCCAGGGGGTGTTTGGCCGGGTCATTTTTTCGCCAAGCCTGGATCACCACTTTGGCTGGATGGGGCTTCTCTCGGCGGTCGTGGGCATCGCGATTGGCGTGGCCAGCGTATTGCTCGGCATGGCCGGGGGGTGGCCAATCTCGCGCCTCTGGCTCTATCTCTTGGGGAGCGCCATGTTGATTCTGATCGGTGTGCAACTGACCATCTCATGGATCGTTATGCGTGCCTTGGAAGAGTTGAGCAAACGCGAGTCGCAGGTCGCGACCGATTTGAAACAAGTAGATGCACCCTACCAGCCGGCTGTTTCATCTTGATAGGGACGCGAGGAAGATATGGCTACGTATCCTGTTGACCAGGATGTTGTACTACAACATTTTCTCAGGAAAGTCACCCATGTTGCGGGCATGAACCTGAAGGCCGTGGTTCTTTATGGCCCCCGAGTCGTGGCCAAGAATGGCAAACCGTCGGAATACAACATCTTGACCATTCTCGACAAAGACTCTCCGGCAATATGCGACCAGATTGCGGGAGTCGCTACCCACATGCGTGCAGACCATCAGGTGTCATTCTCCGTTGTCGCCCTGACCGAAGAGGAGCAGCGGAAGAAGATTCACAACCCGCAGTGGAGACAGATGCGCGAGAAGGGTGTGGTCGTTTGGCCACGACGGATGTCAGAAGAATCATAGAACCTGGGTTGCTACTCAGGCCGGCTTTGGCAAGCAAGCAATGAATTGCCCGCCTATAATTGCGAAACCTGTTGAAACAGGTTGCTGCCGTGCTGGAATAGTGCGTTTTAACGCACTTCGCAGTCTCAGCAGTCTCAGGCGGCGAATTCATTCGTCTGGAAAGAACGTGAATCTTGGAAAGAAAAACTTTGAATCTGGGAACACGGCGTGTGCCAAAACTACGCATGCCCACCTTCCCCGATATTGGAACGGTTGCTGACACCATACAGCGAGCGCGCCGGCATACAGACCTGGACATATTATTGGTGAATCCACCCTCCCCCGATGGAGGAATCTGGATTCGCAGCCAACACCGCGTGGGCAGAAAGTCCCGCGAAAACATGATCTGGCCGCAGGTATCCCTGGCGCAGATGGCAGCCCTTTTGGTACCGGATTACAACGTTGAAATCGTAGACGCCATTGCCACCCGCATGACCTGGAAAGCGTTCGAGGCCCTCCTGCGAGAGAAACGTCCGCGCTTCTATCTCACCCAGGTCACGGCCTCCACGCTGACCAATGACATGTACGGAGTCTTCCTGGCCAAAGAGAGTGGCGCAGCCACAATCGCCTTTGGCACGCACGTCACGCCGATGACCCACGAGACCATGAATCGCTACCCGGCTTTGGACTTCGTGTTGCGTGGAGAGCCGGAGGCGACGCTCCGCGACCTGCTCGATACGCTGGAGAAGCGCACCCCCACGAGCCCACAAGTCAGGAAGTTGCTCAAGGAGACAGGCCCGGGGCCGGTTCGGAGCGACAACGGCGAGACTGCCGGGCACGGTCTGTCGGACATCAAGGGGCTGGCCTGGAGACGCGACGGCGAGCTCGTGATCAACATGGATCGCCCCTTCATCCCCAACCTGGACGACCTGCCTATCCCCCTGCACAGCCGGCTCCCATTCGAGACGTACCGCATCCCTTTGATCAAGGGGCCATACACATTCATCGTGACCAGTCGCGGGTGTACGGCGGGCTGCAAGTTCTGTATCAAGCATGTGAGCTACCAATACACCGTACGGCTCCGGTCGCCGGAGAACATTGTGGAGGAGATGTGGCGATTGCACGACCTGGGAATCCATAACGTACACATGTATGCCGACTTGTTTACCGTCAACCGGGAGCAGGTGGTGGGCCTGTGCAACTTGATTCTAAAAGAGGGCTTGAAGGTACGATGGACGTGCAACAGTCGCGTGGATTACGTGGACCAAGAAATGCTCCAACTCATGAGCAAAGCGGGCTGTTGGTTCATGTCGTGGGGCATCGAGTCGGCCAATGAAGCCATCCTGAAATCTATCCACAAGGGCTATCGCCAGGAACAGGTGGGCCAGGCCCTCACGTGGGCCAGACAAGCCGGTATCCGCAATTGGGGGTACTTCATCATCGGGTTGCCCGGCGAGACAGAAGAGACCATCCGTCAGACCATTGCCTTTTCCAAGAAGCTGCCGTTGGATCTGGCCCTGTTCCATGTTGCCGCTCCCTATCCGGGTACGCCGTTCTTCTTCGAGGTGGTTGAGAACGGCTGGTTCCGGCCAGACACGCGTTGGGAAGAGGTGGATATGGACCGGTCAACCGTTCTCGATTACCCGGAGCTTTCCGGCGAGCGGCTGGAGTATTGGCAGCAACGCGCATTTCGGGAATGGGCTTTTCGACCCGGGCCGATCTGGACGTATGCAAAGATGTTGGCCTCAGACCCCTCGACGTTGCGCTCTGCACTGGAAGTGGGGCTGCAACACCTTGGCTGGACGCGAGGAGAAAGCTAACCGTGTTGGCATGGTATGCACTCTACACCAAACCACACAAAGAGGAACAACTTCGCTCCCTTCTGGAAGAGCAAGGGCGGGAAGTGTACCTACCGATGATTCCTGTGCAACGTCCACGGACCGGCCGGCGTAAGAAAAAACCCTTTTTCCCGTGCTACTTATTTGTGCGGGGTGATCAGAGCAACGGCGATATCACCAACTTGCGATGGACACCGGGACTGCGTCGCATTGTGGCCTACGGGGAAACACCGGTCGCCGTCCCAGACGAGATGATCGAGCTTGTTCGCGCGCGTCTCGCGGAACGGGAAGCCGTAATGAAGCAACCGCCCGGTTTGCGGTTCAAGGCGGGCCAGCGCGTGAAAATCACCGAGGGCCCGTTGTCCTCGATGGAGGCAATCTTCGAGCGGGGTGTCTCCGCCGGGGAACGGGTCCGCGTGTTCGTCGAGGTGCTGGGCCGCATGACCGCTTGTGAATTGGACGGTACGTGGATCGAGGCCTAGCTGCGTGGGGCGTGAAAACGTGAGACGCAAACGCCAACTCGCAACCTGAAACTCGAAACCAAGAACCCGAAACCCAAAACCTGAAACCCCAAACCCCCTCTGGCGAGGAAATCTTGCCGGAAGGGCGGAGCCTGCCTGGAGGTCTTTGGCATCGCGCACAACGATACATTGACCGGCGACATCGAGTTCATGATGGACGCCGTGCTGGTCGCCGAACCGGTACTGGTTCTGGTGGCCCTGCTGTTCTTTATCGTACGTCCCGCTTTTGCCCCACAAGCGCTACTCCTTGCCTTGGCTCCCTGGGCGGTGCGTCTCTTCAAACATGGCCGCCTGACACGCTACACGCTATTCGATCTGCCGCTCGCACTCTTCCTGGGAAGTGCCTTGATCGGTGTGTGGGCTGCTTACGATACGCAAGCGGCGTGGCAAAAATTCTGGCTCATCGTCGGGGCCGTTCTGCTCTATTTTAGCATACTCAACGGCCGCCCGTCCGCGAAGCGCCGGGGAGGCGCGCGCAGCAGTAGCTGGGCCTTGCTGTTCAGCCTCTTGGGAGCCGGATTAAGTCTCTACTTCGTCACGCAACACGACTATACGACAGGCGCGATGAAGGTCGCGGCGATTTCAACACTGGGCACCTGGATTCATGGGCACGTGCCCCAGATCGGCGGCGAGACCTTTCATCCCAATGTCGTGGGAGGCATCCTCGCGGTCGTCCTGCCGTTGAGCATCGCCAATGTGTGGCACTGGCTCTACCCGGCCAGGGGGGGGACTGTATCCAAAGCGAACTACCCGCTGTTTTTGCTCTCGGTGGCTGCCAGCGTGACCATTGCGCTCGGTCTGCTGATGAGCCAATCGCGTGGGGCCTGGCTGGCGTTAGCGGCGGCGGGAGGCATTTGGGGGATGGGCCGCGTTCGCGAGCGCTGGGTCCGCCTGGGCGACGTGCTGGCCGCGGGTGTCATCATCGCCGCAGGCTTGCTCCTCGTTGCCCGTCCGGCAAATTCGGCGGTTGCCGTGGATCAATGGATCGGCGCAATTCCGGCCGGAGACACGGCCATAGACCGCCTGACGCTCTACCGTGGCGGACGCTACCTCGTCGAAGAAACGGTTTTTACCGGTGGGGGGTTGGCCAGCTTCCCCATGCGCTACTCCACCTACATCCTGGATATTCCCGTCCTCAAGCTAACCCATGCCCATAACCTGTATTTGGACGTTTGGCTGGAACAGGGCCTGGTCGGGATACTCAGCCTGGTCGGGATGATCGTTGTCCTCGTCTGGTTCTTTTGGAAACGCCCTCTGCACAAGAGCATCTTCCTATCCGCGGCGAGCGTCTCCTTGGGTACGCTGTTACTCCACGGCTTGGTGGACGATGTACTCTATTCGAGCCGGGCTTTGCCGCTCCTCTTTGTACCTTTTGCGCTGATCATCCGCCATGCGTTGGTTCAACCGCAACGGAAGCCGGCGCCGGCAAAAGAGGCCGAGCTTGCGGAGGAACCGGCACCGTTCCGGTGGCGGCGCCCGCGGGTCTATGGCGCGGCGGCCCTGGCACTACTGATTCTGGGGGGCGTGCTTTTCCGCGCGCCGATGGCGGCCGCCTATCACGCGGACCTGGGTGTCGTAGCACAGGCTCGCGCCGAATTGGGCCGGTGGCCCGACGTGACGGCCCAAGAGGTGCGCAAAGAGGGCGATCTATCGGCGGCGATTGCCGAGTATACCACGGCGTTGGAAAACGATGCGGGCAATCGGACCGCCAACCACCGGCTGGGGAGCATCGCCCTGGCGCGTGGGGATTATGCGCAAGCGGCAGGGCTGCTGGAGCGCGCCTATCGCGCCGGGCCTGGCGACCAGATTGTGTGGGGCGAGTTGGCTGTCGCCTATGTGGCCACCGGTCGGACGCAGCAGGCCCTTCCGTTGCTGCGCGCCATGCCCGATGCGGTCAGTCTCCTGGCCGAGCAACGAGCGGATTGGGAGAAGGCCGACCGGCCCGAGTTGGTGAATCGCCTGGATGCCGTTTCGTTGGCCTTGCTCGACCGGCGCGAGGTGGAGTTCACCAGCCAGTTCGACGGAACAACGCAAAAGTTTCTTTTGGTGCCGCCGCAGGGGAACGGGAAGCCGGTTCCACCCCTCGTGGTGTATCTGCACAGTCTGGGCAATGACTCCTCCGAGTACCTGAGACTGCGCACGGGAACGGCCCACGCGGAGAATTTGGCGGTCTACCTGAGCCACCGTGGGGTGTTGGCCATCGCTCCGGCCTATCGCGGCGATTCGTGGGGCAACGATGCGGCGCTGGCGGACATCACCCAGATTATCCGCCAGGTACAAGGCTCGTATGGGCGGGGGCCGGTCATTATTTCGGGCTTTTCTATGGGGGCCACGGCCGCGTTGGCTTATGCGCTGCTGGCACCGGAGGATATACAATTGCGGGGCGTCGTTACCGCCTTGGGCGCCAGCGACCTGGAACTTTTGTGGGATGAAGGGGGGTTGCGAAACAGCATCACAAAAGCATTGGGCGCGACACCGCTGGAGGATCCGGAGGCCTACGATGTTCGCTCGGCTGCACGGCACCCGGAGAAGTTCGGCCCGGATGTTGCCGTCGCCATCCTATCCGCCAAATCGGATACGACGATTCCTTCGTACCAGCAAACCACCTTGCGGGAGAAGCTCGAGGCGCAGGGGACTCCGTTGCTATTCTTGAACAGCGAGGGGGGGCATTCGCCAGAGGGCTTGCACTTCCGGCAGGCTTTTGACTTTGTGCTTGACCGATGAATGCAAGCGTCCAACTGCGCAATATTTACTTGTGGGCCGGCACCATTGCGGTACACAACTGGCCGGTGATTGTGTGGCTGGTGTTGGGCGGAATCGCTGCGGTGCGGGCCTACCGCAAACCATCGCGTGTGGCGCTCTCGTTTTTGTATGGCTTTGCCGGGCTGGTTTTGCTGTTCGAGTACAGGAAGCACTTTATGGCCTACCTGGCTGAACCGGTGGACTTCCTGTTGCTGGGGGGGTTGCGTTCCTTCAACCCGGCCGGTCATTTCCTGGTGGAGGAAGTGATACCGGGGTTGCTGTTGGTCGGCTCGCAGATTTTGTTGATGGCCGGCGGACTGGGGTGGTGGTATGGGGTGACGGAAGAATCTGCAAATAGTGTGGCTGTCATGCCATCCGTGGCCCAAGTCCCCACCCTGGAAGAAGTCGAAGGTGTGAGTGCCCGGAGATGGCTCTTCGCCGGTTTGGCCATCACCGCTCTGGTTGCTGCCATTTACCGTTGGAAGAGGATGGAGGTCCGTTGATCTTGTAAACACAAACTGTCGCCCGCAATGATTCGTCATAGCCTACAACGGAGGTCTGAACATCATCGATGCGCACACAGAAGCAGACGTCGTCTACGAAGAAGCTGCCCTATGAAAAGCCCATGGTCGCCAGAGTCAAACTGATTCCCGAAGAAGCGGTACTCGGCGTTTGCAAAGGGGCGGGCCAAAATGGTTTTGTCACTGCCGGAGGTTGTTCCCCGGTCGCAATTTGCCGAAATGCCGGAAGTTGAGCCCGGGCCAGGTGGTGCGGTACAAATCGTCATCGCCGGTCTCGCTATTCGCCTGGAAGGTCCTGTCCTGGAACACGCGACGCTGCTGTTCGACGATTGCTACGGCTCGTTTCTCGGCGATCCGCAGGGCTGCGCCATTCCCGTGACGGACAGGCTTGTGTTGCAATGGCTGGAGGGCGATTTACCCGATCTCTCGGCGGCAGAGGTGCTTTTCGATTCTGGCGCACTTTGGAGCGCCGCGCGGTGGCCGGATCGGTGGGCGTTGGTGCTGCACGATCCAATGTCCGGCCACACACCTTTTCTGGTCGCGGCGATTTCTTCCGGTTGGCAATCGGGCGATTTGGTTGTGCGCCCTGACATACTCCGGCACAGGCGCAAGGTGTACAATCCTTTGATGTACCCGTTGGATGAAGTGCTGGTTATTCATCTGCTATCTCGGGGAAAGGGGCTTTTGTTTCACGCCTGTGGATTGGATGTGCATGGACAAGGGGTGCTCTTCGTTGGCGTTTCGGGGGCGGGGAAAAGCACGACTGTCCGGCTGTGGCGCTCCCGACCGGATGTGACGGTTCTTTCCGATGATCGCGTCATCGTACGCCGGTGGCAGAGGGAGTTTTGGGCGTGTGGCACCCCGTGGTCCGGCGATGCCGGCGTCGCTTCGCCGAAGGATGTGCCGTTGCGGCACATTTTCTTACTGAAACATGGGCAGCGGAACGAGTTGCGAGACCTTTCTCGTGCCGAGGCTGCGGCCCAGATCATGCGTTGTGTGTTCCCCACCTATTGGGACCGCGACGGGATGGCGTTTTCCCTGGAGTTTCTCGCCAGCCTGACCGAATCTATACCCTGCCACGAGCTGCACTTCGTTCCAGACGGCAGTGCAGCCGGTTTTGTTCACCAAATGCTAACGTGAGTGTGAAAGAAAAGCGATGACAACTTCTGCTCAAACATCGACGATGCCCCAGCCAGACGCCCCTGCGCCGGTGCCTACGGTTTTGATCCAGCCGACCAAGGGGCTGGCTTCGCTGCAACTGCGAGCCGTGTGGGAATACCGCGAGTTGCTCTACTTCCTGGTCTGGCGCGATGTAAAGGTGCGCTACAAGCAGACGATCCTGGGCATGCTGTGGATTGTGCTGCAACCGGTGGTAAGCATGGTCGTTTTCAGTGTGCTGTTTGGGGGCTTGCTGAAGGTACCGTCGGGCGGTGTGCCATACCCCATTTTTGCGTATGCGGCGTTGTTGCCCTGGAACTACTTCTCCGGCTCGCTCAATCGCTCGTCCAGCAGTGTGGTAAACAGTGCGCAGCTCATCACCAAGGTCTACTTTCCCCGGCTGATCATTCCGATCAGTGGGGCGTTGTCCGGGTTGGTTGATTTTGCGGTGGCTTTCGTGGTGCTGCTCGGTCTGATGGTGTACTACCGGATCGCGCCGACGCCGGCGACCTTATTGCTGCCCGGCTTCATTCTGTTGGCCATGGTGACCGCGCTCGGGTTCGGGATGTGGTTCGCAGCCTTGAATGTACGCTTCCGCGACGTGCAATACCTGGTGCCGTACCTGATCCAGATTTGGATGTACGTGACACCGGTGATCTACGGCAGCACTCTAATCCCCGAACGTTTTCGCATTTTGCTCGGCCTCAACCCGATGACGGGGGTCGTGGAGGGCTTTCGGTGGGCGTTGCTCGGCAATCACCTGGCCGATGCGCACCCGCCGAGTGTGCTCTTTCCCATTTCGATTGCCATTGCGCTGGTCGTGTTTGTGAGTGGCATTTTCTTCTTCGTGAGCACGGAACGAACATTTGCCGATGTGATCTAACTGAAGGCGGGGCATTCATCGTCTGTTCTCCATTGCCCTTGCCCACTTGAGCGAAGTGTGCTATCATGGAGGCAGGAGGTGAACCATGAGCAGAACCGAAACGACGGCCTGGCCGGAAGCGATTCGCGAGGCGTTGCCCCCGGTCGCCGAATTGGAATGTTCTTGGCCGGGGTGCTTGGCACCTTCGTTCGTTTACATCGTCTGGGCGAGGTTATCCAGCCCCCCTTCCAGATGAAACTGGAACTGTCGGGTCGGGAGCCGGATTTGCTGTTCGTGGCCCATGAACACCTGGATCGGCTGAGAGAAACTTATCCAAGCTATACAAAATCGGCAAGGCCCGGACGATTTTAGATTTTGGATTGCCGATTTTAGATTACCTGCCGGCACGCAATCGGAAATCGGAAATCCAAAACTTCTGGCGTCTCCTTCGAAGTGAAGCACGGAAAACCGGGTTTAGTATGGTGAACCTTGGGAGGTATGAACAGTGAATACGCGAAGTACGTCTTCGGACTTTCAGAGGGTTATCGAGGTTGTGGAGACACTGCCTATTGACGATCAGATGCTATTGACCGAAATCATCCGCC
>JAADHH010000087.1 GCA_013151955.1 Chloroflexota bacterium | reverse complement strand
AGCGTGCGGTGCAGGTCACCTCGCACACCATATCACACCCCACCAAGCCGGGCCAGGCTCGCGCTTTGGCGACCAGTGCATCGCGGTCGTCATCCTCCGTGGAGATGATCCCGCGCATGGAGCCGTGCTCGCGCAGCCGCCGTGTGAGCGCACGGGTGTCCACCTCGGCAATACCGACGACACCGTGTGCGGCCAGGTAGGCAGCCACATCCGTCTCCGCACGCCAGTTGAGCTCGCGGACGACGAACCCTTCGACCCAGGGCCGGGCACTCTCCACGTCTTCCTCGTTTACGCCGTAATTGCCGATGTGCGGGTAGGTCATGACCACAATCTGGCCTTTGTACGAAGGGTCGGTCAGCACTTCCTGATAGCCGGTCAGGTTGGTGGTGAACACGACCTCTCCGACACGCTCACCCCGCGCGCCGAACGCACGACCGGGGAACAGACTACCATCTTCCAAGGCCAGGATTGCTTTCATGGTTTTGTCTCTCATACGCCCTAAGTTCTTTGCCGGCGAGTCAAGTTTGGACTCACGGATAGAAAGCAACACAGATGATTTCTTGGATTCCCATCCGTGCTCTTCTCCGTCCGTGAGTCTGGCTGTTCATTGGTTCAAGGCACAGATTCTGTATCTTCTCAAAAAAGCGGGAAGACTTCCGAAGTCTAAAGGGTGATACCGCGATTTCAACGGTATTTCGGAGACTTCGGAAGTCTGTTCCCCCGAGACATTGAGAAGATACCAGCTTCGCCCGGTAGTTACATAATCTCACGAAATTCGTGCCCTTCGTGGCAGATTCCGTTCATGTTCCCCTTAGCTCTCGGCCGGCAGCGAAGGCGCGTTCGTTCACCGTCACGTGCTTCGACGGCACGCGGCGACGGATGACACGCAGCCAGACCTCCTCCGGCACCTCCAGGAAAGTAGAGAGGAAGCCCAGCACAGCAGTGTTCGATGCCCGCGAGTTGCCCAGGTCTTCGGCGATGGTCAGGGCATCCACGAAATGAAAGCGGTCGGTTACGCCGCGTACGACCTGCTCCAGCGTTTCCGTGGGCGGGTAGTGGGCGTCGCCGGACGAGACGGAGATCGGCATCAGCTCCTGCCGGCTGACGATGGCCAGTCCCCCCGGCTTTAGATACGAGGCCCAGCGCGCGCCCTCCAGCATCTCCAGGGCGAGCAGCACATCAATGCGGCCTTGTTCACCCAGCGTGGATAGCCCCTCGTTGCCCCAACGCACGTGGCTTTCCACCACGCCGCCGCGCTGCGAGAACCCGTGCACCTCCGACTTCTTCACGTCGTAGCCGGCGAACATGCCGACTTCGGCCAGGATGTCGCTGGCCGTCAACGCGCCTTGCCCCCCCACACCGCCGATCAGGAAATCAAGCTTTGGTATCGACATAACGTATTAAGCCTCCATTCAAACTTGAACGTCACTCTCCCCCCTGCTCTCCTCTCTATCTCTATCTCCCCTCTCTATCTCACAGACACAATCGCGTCGAAGGGGCAGACCTGGCGGCAGATGTCACAGTCGGTGCACATCAACGGGTCAATCATCGCCTTGGGCCGCTTGCCCCGGAAGAGGTGCGCTTCGTCCTTCAGGATCGCCGGGCAGCCGACCTTGAAGCAGATGCCACAGGCCGTGCAGGGTTCGGTCAGCACGGTAAGCACGCCCGGGCCGGGGCGCTCCACGAAGACACACTCTTCGCGCACCACGACCACCGCCGGCCGGCCCTCCACGGCGAGGGCGGCTTCGATCGCTCCGTCCAACGCTTCCATGTCGAAGGCGTTCACCGTCCAGACGTCCTCCACGCCCAGGCCACGCACCACCTGCGCAATGTCCACCGGCCGGTGCTGCTCACCCATCAGCGTGCCGCCGGTGCCGGGGTTCCCCTGTGCTCCGGTCATGCCGGTCGCACTGTTGTCCAGGATCAAGGTCACACCCCCGCCACCGTTGTAGACCTGGTTGACCAGGGGGGCGATGCCGCTGTGGAAAAAGGTCGAATCGCCGATCACGGCCACCGATTTGTCGGTGATACCCGCTTGCAGCGCGCCATGCGCCACGCCGATACTCGCACCCATGCAGGTGACCGTGTCCATGGCATTGAACGGCGGCAACACACCGATCGAATAGCAGCCGATGTCGCCGAAAACGATCAGCCGCTTCTTGCGCAGCAGGTAGAACACACCCCGATGTGAGCAGCCCGGACAGAGCGCAGGTGGACGCACCATCGCTACAAACGGTTCCGCGTCGTTGGCCGGATCGGCGATGGCAATGTCCGAGTCTGCCGGCAGCAGGCCAGCCTGAATCGCACGTTCTCGAATGGTGGACGTGCGCAGCTCTCCGGTGATCGGGAAGATGGACTTGCCTTCTGCCGCAATGCCCCACGCCAGAATCTGCTCCTCGTAGAAGGGGTCCAGCTCTTCGACGACGATCAGCCTCTCGACGCCGGCGGCCAGTTCGCGGACCAGCTTTTCCGGCAAGGGGTAAGCCATCCCCAATTTGAGGAACGAAGCATCGGGGAATACCTCGCGGGCACAGAGGTAAGCGTGTCCGCTGGCGATGATGCCCAGTTTGCGGTTACGCCATTCGATTTGGTTCCTTTCGAACGTGTCGGCGAACGCACGCAGCTTGCGCACTCGCTCCTCCACGATGGGATGCCGGCGTTGCGCGTGAGCGGGAATGAGCACGTATTTGTGCGGGTGTTTCTCGAATTCTCGCGGGCCGGAGTCGTTGACAATACGCTCGCCCAGCTCGACAATAGACTTGCCGTGGGAGATACGCATGGTCGTACGCAGGAAGACCGGCGTGTCAAACTGTCTGCTGATTTCCAGGCCCAGGCGGACGAAATCTTTGCACTCCTGCGAATCGCTCGGCTCGAGCATGGGGATTTTGGCGAAGCGAGCGTACTGGCGGTTGTCCTGTTCGTTCTGCGAGCTGTGGATGCCGGGGTCATCGGCGGTGACTATGACCAGGCCGGCCTTCACACCAGAATAGGACGCGGAGAAGAGTGTGTCGGCAGCTACGTTGACACCCACGTGCTTCATCACGGCCAGGGCGCTATGTCCGGCATAAGCCGCACCGAGAGCCGTATCCAGGGCCACCTTTTCGTTCGTCGCCCACTCAGAGCGGACTTCGTGGTATTGGGCCAGACTCTGTAAGATTTCGGTGCTCGGCGTTCCCGGGTAGCCGCAGGCGAAAGCGACACCGGCCTCGTAGGCTCCCCGTGCAATGGCCTCGTTCCCCAGCAAAAGCGTGCGCAGCGGGCCTCCTTCAATACCGTGCTCCTTCAGGATTGCGTTGTCTACGTGCAATGGTTGCTCCTCTCTATCATGATGCGTAATCCGTAATCCGTAAGGGATTTGCGTTCCTACTCAGTTTCGTATGCAGCTCGTTTTTCCTTGAGGATTTGGCCTCGTTGGTTGGGGACCATGACTAACAACAACCGAATAATCTGAGACAGCAGCTCCATACGGTGAGACAAAGTTTCTTCTCTGAGGATATGCCGTGCTTTATAATACCAATCTCGACTCTCTCTTGCAGAACCCAGTGCATACTCGTAGAAACGGGCGCGGTCTTTGCCCGAACCTCTACTGTAGCCCTCTGCAATATTGGCACTAATGGAACCCATTGCACGATACAGTTGATTAGAAAGGGCAATCGTTCGCTTGTCTTGGGACAATTTTGTTATGTCTCTCCAAGCGATATCTGTCCCGAATAAGGCCAACCGATATACACGCACCGTCCACAGTGCATCGTCTTTGATTGTCCGAGGTACAGTCTGTTCCCATTCCCGGTAGTTCATACAACTACACCCTTTTGAAAAAAGAAGCTGTGCATTATGCCAATACGTATCACGTATCACGTGTTACGTATTACGTATCCCCT
>JAADHH010000152.1 GCA_013151955.1 Chloroflexota bacterium | reverse complement strand
TGAGCGTCACATAATCGCGCGCTCGAATCCAATAGCCGTGCAGCGGATCCATCTGCTTGAGGGACTGCTGGCCGGCCGGAATGCCGGGGTAATACGATTGCCCGGCCCCATCGAAGCCCAAGACGACATCGAATTGCCCGGCCAGAGGGGCCAGAACACTCGACGAGGAAGTGTCGGAAGGGAAGACGTTGAAGGAAATCAGATTCCAGCCCGGTCGCAAGGGGATGTCTACGCTGGGGATCGTCCTTCCCTGCGCCTCTGTAGAAACCATCTTGCTGGCCACCCCCAGAGTGATCAGCGCACCCAACATGGCGACAGCCACAGCGAGAACCAACGGTCTCGTTCTGTTTTTCATCATGTTCTTTCCAGGGGAACCTAAGTTCCCATACAATACATCCGTTGCCAATCCTATTTTACGGGATTCTCCCGATTTGTCAACAGGCAAATGGTACCGGAATCTGGACATGAGAATAGTAGCCAGTCGTATACTGTTGGCCACGCGATGCTTAGAAGTTCAACTTCTCGGCCCAATGCGCGCTCCGACGCTCGACGCTCCACGCCATTTTCATCAGCGGTTACTTCCGTAGTACGTCTCGCAGCCGCGCAGCAGCCAGGCGGTCTTCCGGACGAATCTGCGCGGCCGTCTGGTAGTCGGTTGCAGCAGCAGAGCGGTTTCCGGCAGCGGCTTCCTGATCTCCCCTATCCATAAAGAGGAGCCACGCATCTGCCTTCTGCCAGGCGGCGATAGCGCCGGCCTCGTCTCCCCATGCTTGCCGGGCCTGGCCCAAATGGTACCAGGTGAAGCGGTCACCCGGCCTGAGCGACAGAGCACGCTGGAACGACTCTTGCGCTGCTGTCACATCCCCCGTTGCGGCGTAGGTGCGCCCCAGGTCACGCCATGCGGCGGCATTGTCGGGCGAGAGGCGCACAGCACGTCCCAGCCAAACGCTCGACCCTGTCACGGGGACCGGTAGTTGCGCGTCTGTCCCCTGGCCGAGTGCTGCGCGGTGGTACAACACGTTGCCCAGGTTCGCGGCGAGCAGGGAGCCGGCCATCGGGAGCAGCAGGAGCGTTAGGAGAGCGATGGCCCCGCCGGCCAACCGCCGCTCTCGCACAGACAATTTGCTCCGGCGCGGAGGCGAAGGTTCGCGGCTTCCCGCCAACTTGTACAGGCACACGGTCAGGCCAAGCACCGGCCATAACACCAACGTCATCTTACGATAGAAGAAGGGGCCGTCCGTCAGGCCAAAGATGGCGAAGGCAACGAAGCTCGACAGCAGCCCCAATACCCACGCACGCGGCACGTTACCCGGTGGGGAAAGCACCAGGCGGACGGCCATCCGTCCCCAGGCGATGAATACCCCCACCGCTCCAAGCAACCCAATGAGGCCAAAGTCGAGCCAGGTTTGCAGCCAAAAATTGTGGGCGTGTACCCACAGCCGGTCGGCCGGTGCCAGGTTGAGGATGACCGGATTTTTGAAGATCAGGTAATACGGAAAGTGAAACTCCGCGACCAGAGGGTAGGGGTCCAGGCCCGTTCCGGTGAAGGGGTAAAGGCGAATGAGCGCCCAGGCTTGCGCCCACACAGCCCCTCGACCGCCGGTAACGAGAAACGAAAACTGCGACGAAGTCTGGCGCAGGAAAAGGATCGTGCCGGCGGCCAGAGCAACGAGGGGCAGGAGCAGGAGCCAGCGCCGGTCCGTCCGAAAGGTCAGCAGGCCCAGTGCAGCGGCGGCAGCGATCCAGGCCGTGCGGGACTGTGTGACGAGCAACGTGCCGGCCATCAACAAAACGCCAACGCCCAGGAACAGACGATAGCGGGCCGGCCGGCGAACCCAGCCGGGAAGGGCCAGCATCAGCCCGGCGCCGACCGGTATGAGCATGGCCAACATGCCGCCAATCGTGTTCGGGTGATAGCCGGCACGCAGGTAATAGGTCTCGTTGCCGTCGGATAGTCTGGGCAGGCTGTGGGGAAGGAAGCCGTACACGAAGGAGAGGTCAAACATTTTTTGCCAGGGTGATTCCATGCCCAAAGCGGCCACGACGGTCACGAGAACACCCAACAGGCTCAACCCCACCAGGCCCCACCAGACGCCTTTTTCCGATTCAACCGCGTTCACGATCCCGTAGACCACGGCAATGCCAAAGAAAACGCGCATGGCCAGGGCCATTGCAAAGCCCCGATCCACGGAAGCCCAGAGGGCCAAGGGCGTAGAAGCAAGGATCAGAAGAAAGGGGAGGTCAAGCGGGGTACGCTCTGTCCACTGGCCGGTCGCTTGCCGCCGAACGATCCACGCGGCGGCGATGATGGCAAGGCCTACCCACCACCGGGGTGTTGCCAGAATCAAAAAGGGAGCAGCCAGAGCCAGTGCGAAAAACTCTCGCCACACGGCCCGGTAGCTCCCTTTCATCAGAGCATTCGGAAACATCATAGAACAGTGGGATCGGTGTCTGGTTCCCCATTGTCCGAAGCGCAGCCGATATCAAGTTGTTTCAGCGCGCTATTGGCAATCCTCCAAGATTCGATCAACTTTCTGCGGTTGAAAGGCGTGCGTCCCCAAGAACGTATTTCCCCAATCGAGACCACACCCACGGGCTTGTCAGCAATGAGGAGTGGAATAATCGCTCCCGATTGTATGTCCTCGTCCAGGGTTACTTCCAGCTCTTTGCGTGGGAGCGAAATCGAGAGTTCGTCTTGGCGGAAGATGGTGGGCTGTTGCTGAGCCAGAACTTTCGCATGTGCCGGAACATTGACCGTTCGGAACTGCCGGCCGATAAAGTCGCGTGGGCCACCCTCGTTGTGCAGATAATGTCCGCCCCGGACCACCAATGTCTCCCCGTATCCATCCAGGAGGGCTACGGTACTCATCGTTGCCGGCAGCGCCCGGGCAAGCCGTCGGGGAATGTCTGCCAGCGCCTTGTAGATTTCTTCCTGTGCGGTAGGAAACAGATCGATGGCCAAATCGGCCGGCAGGGGCAGCGCATCGGTCATCGCGCGCAGCCGGGTGGTGATCAGATGGCAAAGCATCATGTGTACGTCCTCGATTTGTTCCATTGTATGGTTCTGTACGACGAGGGGGACGTGCGCAATCTTGGCCAATTCACCACCATTGAACCCGGTTATGCCGATAGCAATGGCCCCAACAAGCTTGGCCAAATGAATGGCTTTTAGCACGTTCATGGACTGCCCGCTTCCACTGATTCCAATGACGACATCGCCCGGTTCGACCAGGTTCCATAGTTGTTCTGCGAAGACGTTATCGTAGGAGGTGTCATTGGCCCAAGCAGAAAACGTGGGCATATTGTCGGTCAGAGCCACCACGCGCAGGCGCGGGGCCCGTGGGTCAGCCGTACCTTTGCTCAGATCGCAGGCAAAGTGCGAGGCCGTGGACGCACTGCCGCCATTGCCCATGATGAATACGTGCTGCCCGTTCAGTCGCGCAGTATGGAGAATCTCCACGATTTCCTGAATGAGGGCCACCGGTAGCCGGTTTATCGTATCGGACGTCTCTTGTATGTACTTCGTAAGCAGTTCCATCGTTCACCTTCCCTATTCGTTACTGCTCAGCTCAGACGAATGAATTCGCCGCCTGAGACTGCGAACTGCGAAGTGCGTTAAAACGCACTATTCCAGCACGACAGCAACCTGTTTCAACAGGTTTCGCAATTATAGGCGGGCAATTCATTGCTTGCCTTGCCGAAGCCGGCTTGAGTAGTAACACCTATTCATTTCGCAAGAGCAGAGTCACCGCTGTCAACAAATCTTTCTCTACCACAATATCACGTATCGCCGCGTCCCAAGTTTCCAGCATCTCCGGCGTTGTTCTTCCACTCATCACCAAGACCGGCCGGCACCCTGCGGCGCGGGCGGCCAGCAGATCACTTTGGGCGTCACCAATGAAAACCGATGCCGGCAGGTCCACCGGCAACCTTGCCACCGCCTCATGAAACATACCGGGGGCCGGCTTGCGGCACAGACAGCCCCGCTTCGGCTCGTGCGGACAATAGACAACCGCATCTATGCGTCCGCCGGCACGGGTCACTTCGCGTACCATTCTATCGTGAATGGCCTCGACGACCGGCGAGGGAACGATGCCCCGGCCAATGGCCGATTGATTGGTCACCACGATTACGTGGAAATGGCTGGAAGCCAGTTGGGCAATGGCATTCAGCGCACCGGGCAGAAACTCAAACTCCTCCCACGACTTTACATAGTCGCTCCGGTTTTGGTTGATCACACCGTCCCGGTCGAGAAAAATGGCCGGGCGAGGCGTGCTCCCGCCAATCTGCGATTCGAAGGCAGTCCAAACCGGGCCTGCTTGATTATCGTCCATCATTGAAGAGTACTTTACTGCCCCCAGATTCCAACGTAATCGGAAGTTCTCGTTGGTGGCGCAGCCGTTCGCGGACGCGATCCTGGTTGTGTAACGGGCAGTAGAGCAACAAGAACCCGCCCCCCCCAGCGCCGGTGATCTTGCCTCCCACCGCGCCGGCTTCGCGAGCGGCTGTGTACAGCTCATCAATCATCGGATTGGTAATCTTGCTGGCGAGCTGGCGCTTTTGCATCCAGCCTTCGTGCATAATCTGTCCAAAGTCATTCAGGTTTCCCGATTCCAGGGCACTCCGCGCTTGCAAAGCCAAAGTTTTCATGGCCCGTAATTGAGGCATGCGGTCATTTGTGTTGGCGACTTGCTCCTTCAGGATCGTTTCTGATTTTCGGGTCACGTTTGTATAGAACAGAAGCAGTCGCCTTCCCAGCTCCTGCCGTGTAGAATCGGAGAGTGTCAATGATTCTACCATCACTTGCTCATTTGCGCAAAAACGGATGAAGCGCAGGCCGCCATAGGAGGCGATGTACTGGTCCTGTTTGCCGATGGGCTTTCCGAGTGTGTCGATTTCGATTTCGCAGGCCTCACGCGCCAGGGTTTCTGCATTCCGCTGCGCGTTCTGGTGGTTGTACATGGCGTTCAGCAGGCCGACGGTGACGGTGCTGGATGACCCAAGGCCAGACCCGGCTGAAGGAATGTCGCCCATCGTGCTGATTTCAACGCCTTTTGCGATTCCGGATTTGCGCAGGGCTTCGCGGACCAGTTCGTGTTGCACTTCATCCACAGAGTCGACCATTTCGGTGCGCGTATAACCGACGCGAATCTTCTCGTCGAAGCGGTTTTTTATGATGACAAAAATGTACTTGTCTATGGCAGAACTGACTACCCAGCCATCTTCTTGGCGATAGAAAGAGGGCAAATCGGTTCCGCCACCAAGGAAACTGATACGTAACGGAGTTTGTACGACAATCATGGTTGAGAATCTTCCAAACCGGGCCATTCTTCTTCTGCCCGGTGATATTTTTCCAGCGAGCCAATGTCAATCAGGTATTCGTGGTCACGCAAAGGGTATCCGTAGAGGGCCGCGCCCTGGGCCAGCAACGCCGGAAACAGGTCGTGACCGAAATCATGAAACGTGTTCGGGGGGATTTCATCGAGCACTTTTGTGTCCAGGACATAAACGCCGGCGTTGGCCCAATCTGTGAAGACTTCCTCCGGGGGGGGCTTTTCGACGAAACGGAGAATCCGCCCGTCGGGCGCGGTTTCGACCAGTCCGCATTCCGTGGGGTTGGGCACGCGATAGAGGGCCAGTGTGGCCAGGCCGCCCCGCCGGTGGTGGAAATCGAGCAGGGCCGAAAGGTTCATGTTGGTCAACACGTCACCGTAGATGACGATCAGGCACGGGTCACC
>JAADHH010000016.1 GCA_013151955.1 Chloroflexota bacterium | reverse complement strand
TGAGAAGATACGAAAAACAGAGATAAAACATGTAGAAAAAATCTGTGTGCGAAGCCTGTGTACATCTGTGTTCCTCGTCCTTTTGTCAACTCTCCCGTCAGGGACCCCGTTTTCCGATCAAGGTCTCGGACAGTCGTAGGAATTTTGAAAAGCCCTAGCTGGTACTGGATGTGCATTGACAAAGGAAAAGGGGTAGGGTATAATGATCTCACGGAAAAGCGTGTACAGCCGGCACTTTTGGCCTGGCGAGTCCGGCACATCGTCCATCTCCTGCACGAGGCTCGGCATAATGACCTTGAACAAACAGTATATCCGACGGAGGAATCATGACCAGCAAGCGACAGATATTAGAAAAGCAGAAAGCGTACTTGTGGCCCAACCATTTGCTCTACTATGCCGAACCGCTGCCACTCGACCACGGGCAAGGGGTTTATGTCTGGGATGTCGAAAACAACAAGTATCTTGACTTCTTCGGTGGCATACTTACCACAAGCGTCGGGCACAATCATCCCAAAGTAACCGCGCGTGTACAGGCGCAAACAGCCAAGTTGATCCATTCTTCTACGCTTTATCCCCACGAGAACCAGGTCGATCTGGCCGAAAAACTGGCCGCACTGACCCCAGGCAAGCTGCAAACTTCCTACTTTACGAACTCCGGCACGGAGGCGGACGAGACGGCCGTTCTGTTGGCGACCGCGTATACGGGGAGCGGAGAAATCATTGCCCTGCGATACGGGTACAGCGGACGCTCATTCCTCAGCATGAGCCTGACGGGCCACTCGAGCTGGCGGATCGGGGGCACCCATGTCCCCGGCATAAAGCACGCGCTAAATCCCTATTGCTATCGCTGCCCCTTGAAGATGACACACCCTCAATGCGATACAGCCTGTGCCGAAGACGTGGAAGAGGTCATCAAGACGACGACGTCCGGCCGGGTTGCTGCCCTCCTGGCCGAACCGATTCAGGGGGTGGGTGGGTTCATCGTGCCCCCTCCTGAATATTTCAAGATTGTCACCGACATTATCCATCGCTATGGTGGCCTGTTCATCTGCGATGAAGTGCAGACCGGTTTTGGGCGCACCGGCGACAAATGGTTTGGGATCGAGCAATGGGGTGTCGAACCGGACATCATGACCATGGCCAAGGGCATTGCCAACGGCTTCCCTCTGGCGAACACCATCACCACGGCAGAAATCGCCGAGGGCATGGTGGGCAAGGGCTTGACCATCAGCACCTTTGGCGGGAACCCTGTCTCCACCGCGGCCTCCCTCGCCACGATTGAAGTGCTGGAGGAAGAGGGCAGCCCGCAACATGTTGCCAAAGTGGGCCACTACCTTCGGGCCGGCCTGGAGAAACTCCTGGAGAAGTACCCGGTGGTTGGCGACGTTCGCGGCATGGGCCTGATGCAGGGCGTGGAAATGGTCAAAGATCGCGCATCAAAAGAACCGGCCACGGAAGCCGTGAATCAATTGTTCGAGGAGACTCGCAGCCGGGGGTTGCTCATCGGCAAGGGCGGGCTGTACGGCAACGTGCTGCGCATATCGCCTCCCCTGACCGTCACCAAGGACCACGTGGACGAGGCCCTGGAAATCCTCGACCTTTCCATTGCCCAGGTACAAGAAACGGTCTGATGGTCTGAGCGGAGAGGTAAATGGTTCTGACGCGCATTGGCCACGTACGTGAATTGATGGCCCAAGAGAATCTGGACGGGCTTTTGGTTACGGATGATTATAACCGCTACTACCTCAGCGGCTTCAGTGGGTCTGCCGGAGCAATCCTCATCACCCCCCAAGAGCAACTGTTGCTTGTGGACTTTCGATACTGGGAACAGGCAGAACGGGAAACAAAAAACCTGGAAATCGTCAGGCTACAAGGAAAGCTCCAAGAACGATTGCCGGAGTTGTTTCAGTCTCTTGCCCTACAAAATGTCGGCATCGAGGCGGAAACTGTCACCGTGGCGCAACTTGCACAATGGAAGAGGGTGATGCCTGCGAATTTGGCGTTGCGACCGACAAACGGCCTCGTCGAAAACCTGCGCCAAGTCAAAGACACGGACGAGCTTGCGGCGATCCGGCGGGCGGTAGCGCTCACAGACCGGGCGTTTGCCTTCTTGTGTGAAACTGTAGCGCCGGGCATGTCCGAAGCAAAAATCGCCTGGGAACTGGAGATCTACCTGCGGTCGCACGGCTCGAACGGGCTGGCCTTCGAGCCTATCGTCGCTTCTGGCCCGAACGCGGCTCTTCCCCATGCCCGGCCGTCCGAACGCACCGTTGCGGAGGGCGAGCCCATTCTGTTTGACTTTGGCGCGCGTGTCGGCCATTATTGCGCGGACCTGAGCCGTACGATCTGCCTGGGCACACCGCCGGCGCAGCTCGTTGAAATCTTCGCTTTGGTGAAGCGTGCCCAACAGGCCGCCCTCGATGGTATCCACGCCGGACAACCCGTCCAACAGGCCGATGCCCTTGCCCGCGACGTGATCCGCGATGCCGGCTACGACGAACAATTCGGGCACGGTCTGGGCCATGGCATTGGGCTGGACGTCCACGAGAGTCCCCGCGTGAGCGCGCACAGTGACGAGACTTTGCTGGCCGGCATGGTAATCACTGTCGAGCCGGGCATTTACCTGCCAGACTGGGGCGGCGTACGCATCGAAGATACGGTTGTGGTTCACGGAGAGGGTGTCGAGTCGCTCAGCAAGGCCCCAAAGACTCTGGTGTCTCATAGATGAGCAGCCCCTTTCGTATGGGTTGTGTATACGGCAGTCTCCCCGTTACAGGTTGATGTGAAAACATGAGATATTTGGCGTGGTTCAAAAGAGTTGTTTTGCATCTTTACAAACCTATCACCGATTCATAGCCGGCCAAGCCACGAAATCGCGAAAAACTACGCATAAATGCGTATACGATATACGCATTTATGCGGTTGAAAAGGGCACGAGTTTGTGCTATAATAATCACAGACATATTCCCCCTTATGTCCCCTCTTTCCTGGGAACATCTCTCCCCCACACCAGGAAGAGGGAAAAGAGGAGGAGAACTTGTGAAGGCAGGACAAGGTCTCCTCCTCGCTTTGTCTGGCTGAATAGCAAGCGGTCGTCATGAGCGATTGCACGCTACCAAGAATGAAAATGGCGGAGCGTGAAACGTATTGCGTCTTACGCATCACGTTTTACGTCTTACCTGACATGTTATTTTCAAAGCAGAACGGGCCGGGCCGGTCGTTCAGGTGTGCCGCGAAGCGGCCCTTACCATTGGAGGTCGAAGCGTGGTAGAATTTTGGTCCGCTCGTAGAAAACTATGGTGCATGAAGGAGGCAGACCGTGATACCCTTCTGCGTCATTATGAAGCTATCGTCCAAAAGCACTCAAGCGCGACAAAATGGAACGGAGACGTTCGTTGGCTGCAACTTGGCCCGGAGACGATGATTGCTTCGCTGGACAACGTGCCGGGTAACGACCACAATCCTGTGCGAGACGCGCTCAAGCAGGAGGCCTGGGAAGACTATTTTGAGTTGCTCGCCTTTTCCCAGAATTCTACCACCAGCAGGAAAAGAACGGTATTCCCCGACGCCTCATAGGTCGGCGTAAGATATTCTCCCGGCACAACGTCCAACGCGGCGCGCGCGCCCACCAAGGATGAAAATGGCGGGACGTGAAACGTGAAACGTGAAACGTGAAGACGTGAAACGTATTGCGTGTTGCGTATTGTGTCTTACGCATCACGCATCACGTTTTACGTGACACGTTATTTTCAAAGCGGGGGGGAGCTTTCGCGAGCAGGGGGCGACTCTTCCGTAAATGGTGCCGGAGGTGCTGGCGAAGAGAAGGCTCCCAAGCGCTCGGCCGGCACATCACCCGCCAGTTGCCCGGTCTTACGCAAGCGGGCCACGAAGAAGGCAACCAACGAATAGAGAACGCCGGCGACCGGTATGCCGAAGAACGCGCCCCAAAGACCGGCAACGCGCATCCCCGCGAGTAAGGCCCCAAAGATCAACAACGGGTGCATACCCACGACCTCGCTCAACACCCGCGGCATGACCACGTTGATCAAGAACTGTTGATAAATCAGCAGGATCAGGAGAATCCACCAGGCATTCTCGGGGGATTGAAACAGTGCAATGACCACCGGCGGCAGCAGAGAGAGCACCACGCCGATCAAGGGAATGATCATCAACAGCGCTGAGCCCAGGCTGGCAATGACCACGAAACTCAAGCCGCCGGCCCACATCACCACCCCGGTGACAATGGCAAACAAGATCGCTTGAATCAACTGCCCCCGTACGAAACCGCCGAAGGTCCTGTCCACTTCGCGCAGCAAGAACCACGCCTCGTCCTGCCAATCGTGGGGAATCAGAACAATACAGTGGGTGACCAAACGCCCCCCATCGAGCATCATGTAGAAGCTGAGAAACAAAATAATCAGCGTGCTGCTCAGGAAGGATGCCAGACTGCTGGCAAAACCCAACGTGTTCTGCACCACACCCGTGGCCATGCTCTGCACACGAAGCACCACTTCTCCCGAGGTAATCATGGCCAGCAGATCGACTTTTATGCCGACAGACTGCAAACGATTTTGCCACGATAGGAGCAGCGACGGAACTTGTGTAGTATATTCGGGCAAATTCATACCCAACTGGATGAGCTGCGAAACCACAATCGGCAACAGCAAAAATACAATCGCCGCGAGGATCAGGATGAGGCCACAATACACAATCACAACAGCCAGGCTTCTGGGGAGGTGGAACCTCTCCAACGCCCGCCCCACGTTCGCTCCCCACGTTCTGGCAGCCAGTTTTCGCAGGGGGGCAGGAATGGGGTTCGCACTAAGGCCCACCACGAGAGGATTGAAAATGAAGGCCAGGAGTGCCGCAAGCGCAAAAAGCAGAATGGTTTGCGAGAACAGCGTGGCGATCTGCCAGCCTTTCTCTAACAGAAAAACAGCGGCCGCAGTGGCAAAAAGAACCCACGCGGATCGAGGCACATTCTCACGCACGGTCGTCATCCTCCGCAATCAAACCAGCGGCCAGGGGTAGGGTCGCCCAGGGCCGGGTGGTGGAAACTCGCCCAACTCGAGCAGGTCGGTTGCCCGGCGGTCAAGCGCCTCAATCTCCGCCGGGGACAGCAACGGCGCGAGCGCATCGGACAAGGCAGAACCGCGCACGATCTGATCGTGGAGCCTTTCCACATCGCGTCGCAAGTCGCCGGGGATCGGTTCGCCAACGTAGTCCCAGATCACGGTACGCAATTTCGCATGTTCGTGAAAGCAGACCCCGTGATCGATGGCCCGAACGTGGCCGTCGCGACCCAACAAGCAGTGGCCCGATTTGCGGTCGGCGTTGTTGACGAGCAAATCGAACAGCGCGATTCGTCGAAACGCCTCCGGGTGGGAATCTCGCAAAGTGAAGAAATGCGCTTCCGGATCAGTCTCTACGAACCATTGAAACGAACCGAAGCCGTAAGCTCCCCCCTCTCGTAACACCGTGGGGGGCACGATGGGCCACCCCAACGCCTGGCTGACGATGTAGGCGGCCGTTTCCCGCAAACAGAGCGAACCCTCCGGAAAATCCCAAAGGGGCCGTTCCCCTTTTTGCGGCTTGTATACCGCCCGGCCCGTGCGTCCAGACGCCCGCAGAACGACGAGATACGTGTAATTCGATCCCCAGGCGAAGAGACCCTCGGTGGCTATGACGTCGCCCCGTAGCAGGAGGCCAAGCTCTTCGTCATCTGCGTGGACAGACTCGACCATCCCGCGCAGGTTGGGCGTTGCCGGGAAAGTCGGGGCCGGGAGAGCTGCTAATCGTGCGGCCATTCTTTTTCGTGACCGTTACCCGGGGGGCAAAAATGCCCATCGGGGTCCATGGGCTGCCCGCAAAGTGGACAACTGGGGCGGCCCGCATTCACAACCTCCAGCGTGTGTGCGGCCAAACCCTTGACCTGCGCACGATTGACCCAGAACCGCACATAGCCCGGCACGCCCCCTTCCGGATCGGGCAACAACTCTTGCGCATGGATGACAATGCGGTCATTGGCTTCATCGTAACCCAGCCCCATTTGTCCGATTCGGAACAGCGGCTCCGCCGGCTGCAACAGGTCCATGACACCGGGCGCATCGCCGGCGGCAACTGCGTCCGTCTCCGGCAGGCGCTCCAGCAATTCGTTCAGGGCCACGGCCAGGGCGCGCGCCTGCTCCTTTTCCAGGAGCAAAGAGATGACTTCGGCGCTGCGACTGCCCTGCAAGAAGAACTTTCGCTGCCCAGGAGGCCCCACCGTACCGACCGTCAGGAAAGTTGTGGGATTCAAATCGATTGTTATGGGTTCAGACATGGTTTTCGCCTTTCTCTTTCGCATCATGTTCAGGCGGGGGCATCTCTGGCCGCGACAAAAGATGTGCAGTATCGTTCAGGGTGATCAAACGGGTGTCGAACGCCCCGTCTCGAAGGACGGTCAGCGATGCCGGCGAAATGACGAGCCGTTGGTAAAGATCCAAGGGCAGACCGAGGTAATGGGCCGTCGCCAGTTTGATCACATCCGCATGTGCCACAGCGGCTACGATTCCTGTTGGATAGGTACCACAAATCTTTTCCAACGCGCAAACAACTCGTGCTTGCACTTCAAAGATCGATTCTCCTTCCGGGAACCGGGTCCGGCTGGGACGGGCCTGGACCTGTTTCCACAACGCAGTCTTTGCCAACGCGTCCAGTTTTTGTCCGGTCCATTCTCCATAGCGTACCTCGCCGAGCTCGGGCCAGATTTCGATGTTCAGGTCGTGCGCTTTGGCAACGATCTCTGCTGTTTCCAAAGCGCGCTCCAGCGGGCTGGAGATGATCGCGGTTAGGGGCACGTCGGCCAGGCGCTCGGAGAGCGCTTCTGCCTGGCGGCGGCCCTCTTCGTTCAGATGCACGCCGGGTGTCCAACCGGCCAGGCGGCGCGTTTTGACGTAATCGTTCACAGCGTGACGCACGAGCAGCAGTTGGGTCACGATTCGTCCCAGGCACTCATCGTGTCGAGGGTCTTTTTTTCCTGCGCGGTCAAGCCGACGTCGATGACACCCAGATTGTCGCGCAATTGGGCCACGGTATTGGCTCCGATGATGACGCTGGTCACTGCCGGGTTTTCGCGGACCCAGGCGAGGGCGATTTGGGCGATGCTCTTGCCACGATCGGCGGCCATTTCGCCTAGCGTATCCAGAATGGCAAAGTTTTTCTCCGTTATATAGGCCTGGATTCGCGGGCTCTGGAGGCCACGTGTGCCAGGGGGAGGTGACTCCCCCCGGCGATACTTCCCGGTCAGAAATCCGCCGGCCAGGGGGCTGTAGGGAATCACTCCGAGGCCCTGATCGAGACAAAGGGGCATAAGTTCCCGTTCAAATTCGGCGCGATGTAGCAGGTTGTAGTGGGGTTGCAACGAATCGTACCGGGCAACCCCCTCTTTGTCGCTGGCCCACAAGGCTTTGCACAGTTTCCAGGCCGGGTAGTTGGAGCAGCCGATGTAGCGCACCTTGCCCTGCCGAACGAGGTCATCCAGCGCGTGCAATGTCTCCTCGATTGGCGTGGCGTCGTCAAACCAATGGGTCTGGTATAGGTCGATGTAATCGGTGCGCAGGCGACGCAAGCTATCTTCCACGGCGTGCATAATGTGCGCGCGGGAAAGCCCCTCGTCGTTCGGGCCATCGCCCATCTGGCCCCGCACTTTCGTGGCCAGCACTACCTCGTGTCGTTTGCCCGTCTGTTGAAACCAGTCTCCGATGATCTCCTCGGAAGCGCCGGCGTGGGTGGCCCAGCGCGCATAGATGTTGGCGGTATCGAAAAAGTTGCACCCCGATTCCACCGCCGTGTCCATGATGGAGAAGGAGGTTTCCCTGTCCGCAGACCACCCGAAGGTCATCGTACCCAGGCAAATGTCAGAAACCCGCAGTCCCGTCCGGCCCAGATTCTTGAATTTCATTGAGCTTCTCCCCTACGGCTCTAATCTTCCTTCAAAACTTCGTTCACCACTTGCTTTAGTTCCGCAATACTGAATGGTTTGCGCAGAAATCTGCTTTCGGTGGCTTCGAGAAAGGTGCGCGTCTCCAGGCTAACGGTGTCTCCGCTAAGGAAGATGGTATGTCGTGCCATTTCCGGAAATTGTTGGCGGACTTTTTGGTAGAGTTTTTGTCCACTAAATCCGGGCATCTTCACATCGCTAATGATAAGGTCGAATTCTTGGGAGGAGATCAGTTCGAGGGCGCTCTCGCCGCTGGTTGTGCCTTCCACATCGTGACCTTCTCTGGATAACAAACGTTTCAGGAGAGCCACAACGCCCTCTTCGTCATCCACGACCAATATCTTGTGCTGGCCGTGTGCCGCTTGGTTGGCCTGGGCTTCGGCTTTCCCCCCTTGCGGCGCGAAGCCCGCTTGCACCGGCAGTTCAATGACAAAGGTGGCGCCGTGCTCCGGCGAACTCTCGGCCCAGATTCGTCCGTCATGCTCCTGGATGATCCCATAGCAAATCGAAAGGCCCAGCCCCGTTCCCTGCCCCAGCTTCTTGGTGGTAAAGAAGGGATCAAACATCTTTGCCATCACATCTTTGCCAATTCCCGGTCCGTTGTCTTCAATCTCAATGCGAATCGCCCGGTTGACCTTTGCTTCGCGGCCTGTTGGATAGCGGATGGCCTGTCCATCTTCTTTCAGCGAGGTACGGATCAGCAGTTTTCCATGTCCATGCGCTTCTATCATCGCCTGATGGGCGTTGTTGATCAGGTTGATAAAAAGTTGTTGAAGTTGGTACTGATCCGCCATGGTTCTGGGCAAGGGGCGGTACAGTTGCAAGGCGACCTCGATGTTGTCTACGCGCAACTGGTAGGCCCGCATCTCCAGGGTGTGTTCGATCAGCTTGTTGATGTCTATCGCGCTTTTCTCTGGCTCGTGCTTACGGGCAAAGGTGAGCAGGTTTTCGACAATGCGCCGCGAACGCAGGGTTTCACGAGCGATGCGCGACAGGTCGTCCCGAATGGTCGCGTCTACGTCTTCTTGCATCAGCAGTTGGGCATACCCAAGGATTGTGGTCAACGGGTTGTTCAGCTCGTGCGCAACGCCCGCCACCAATTCACCGATGGCGGAAAGCTTCTCGGCCTGGACAAGTTGCGTTTGCAGTTGGCGCTGCTTTGTGACGTCCTTGATGCTGTGTACACTGCCGACAAGCTCACCCTGTGCCCCCCGCAACGGATAGACGGCCAAGTGAAAATGGCGGTTACCCTCCTCGACTTCCAGAGATTGTGCTTCGCCCGTTTTCATCAAGTTGTCGTGCGGGCAATAAGCGCCCTCGCGGCCATGGCACTGTTGCCAGCGATAGCAATTCTGGCCCACCAATTCTTGTGGCGTGCTTTCCAGCATCGCCGCCAGGGACCGGTTGACGCGAAGCATCCGGCAATTCTGGTCGTGTACGGAGATGCCGTCTTCGATGGCGTCAAAAGTTTCTTCCCAGGCCTGCTTCCCCCGGGCGACCAATTCAAACAGTTGCGCGTTCACAATGGCAATACTTGCTTGGCCGGCAAATGTGGTGAGGACTTGGGCGTCTGCCGGATGAAAATTGTGTGCCCGGTAGCTTTCCAGCAAGATCACGCCTCTGATTTCACCTTGATGCCACAGCGGAGCACCCAGCCAAGACCGCACCTGGGCCCCTTTTTCTGCCAGGGCGATGGTGTCCGCCGGCAAGCCCTCCAGCACGTCGTGGACGATCACCGGCTGGCCCGCCTCCATGACCTTCTCGCTGGCTTCCTTTCCTTCCGACTGGAAGAAGGTGGCAGATTGGGAAGCCTCGTCAAATCCGCTGGATGCGACAACCTGAGACTCGCCATCCGTTATCATCGTGATGTAGGCCCGGTCGTAGAGGACTACGGAAGAGAGCTGTTCCAGAATTAGATGCAGCACCTCGTCCAGTTCAATGCTGGAACTGACCAGTTCCGACGTACGGTGCAACGTCTCGGCCAGGTCGCGCTCCTGCCTTTCGCGCTGGTAGATCTGTGTCCGGTGTATGGCGATCCCGGCCTGGTACCCCATGGCTTGGAGCAGGGCCCGCTCTTCCGCGGAGAATTTACGGGGCTGCTTGGCCAACAACATGGCCCTGGCCAGCATAGAGCCTTTCGCCGGCAGGGGCACCACAGCCAGACTATGGAAGCCGAGACGAGTGAGCAATGGGCCCTGGGGCAGATCGGCAAAAGCGATGTCTTCTACGAAAACGCACTCCTTCCGGCCGGCGGACGTGTACCCGGGACGGACGCTGATTTCTTCCCAGCCGGCCAAATCTGACGGAGTCCCGCCGTAGGCCCTTCTCGTTACCGTTTTGCCCGTGTCCATGTCCACGATTTCTATGATACCCGCAGGCATCTGCATAAATGTGAGCATCGCCCGCAGGACGCCATCCAGCAGCTCATCCTGTTCCACAGCCCGATTCACGGCCATCAGAAGTTGGTTTTGAGCGGTTAGGCTCCGCAAAGTTTGTTCCACTACGTTTTCTCCAGGACCAGCTTATTTGCGCTGCTTCCAAAATGACCACTGTGCCGGCGAGCAACCGGGTCTCCCAGGCGGTGGTGTGGGAGGAGATGGTGGGGGAGGCGGCGGAGGCTCTGGCGGTTGTCCCTGGGCCAGCAAGAATGCGCTGTACGCATCGGCGCGCCCGGCCCCCTGCGTGTTTGCCGGCAAGTTCAGATCGTTTGCGCTTTGGGTCAATATGCGCTTCACCTCGTCCGGCGTCAAGGATGGGGCGGTCTGCAACAAGAGCGCGACGACACCGGTGGCGTGGGGTGTGGCCATGCTGGTTCCGGAAGCCAATGTGTACTGGTCGTCGATGGGTGTGCCCATTTGCGTGCCGGCTGCGCGAGCGGCAATAATGCTGGTGCCGGGCAAGAGCAGGTCGGGTTTGACGCGACCATCGCCGGTCGGCCCGCGCGAAGAGAAGCCGGCCACGTGATCATCGTCCGTGGAAGCGCCCACGGTGATGGGGCGCAGCGCACAGCCGGGAGACCCGACGGTGGCATCCGCGGGGCCTTCGTTGCCGGCAGCCACACAGACGACATGGCCCTTTTCTACGGCGGCGTTGCACGTTGCCGATATCGCGTCGGAGCCGTCGCACGGCCCGCGAGTCCCCAGCGACAGATTGATAACTTGTACGCCCTGGGTCACGGCCCATTCGATCCCCGCCATGACATCACTCATCAACCCGGAGCCGGTGCCACGCAATACCTTCGCGGCGAATATCTCCGCTGCGGGGGCCACGCCACGGTAGCGTCCTGCGCTGGCAGCGCCGCTGCCGGCGGCGATACTGGCTACGTGTGTGCCGTGGCCGTGGTTGTCTCGGAAGCCTTCTCCGGTAAAATCCGTCGTGCCGCCGATTCGTCCCGCAAAATCGGCGTGCGTTGGATCGATGCCCGTGTCTATGAGGCCAATCTTGATGCCCTGCCCATCGATGTGGCCTTCCCACACTTTCGGCGCGCGGATCACAGGCACTGAAGAGTCCAGACACACATAGACCATTTCGTCTGCCCAGATATGTTCCACCAGGGGGTTGCGGCTAATCGTGACGATGTCGGCAACTTTGGCTGTCGTCGCAATGGCCGGAACCAATTGAAACGTGTGCCGTGGATGAAGGGGGGTCGCTTCGAGCGCGCGGGTGATGAAGGCCTCGTCGAACTGGAGAACTGTGGGGGGAACGGGTGTATCCAGCGCTGTGTGCAAGGGGGTGCGCATTCGCACGATGATGTTGATTGCCTCTTCTTCGTCAGCCGCGACCTGTTCGATGTTCTTCCGAAGGTTGTGGGCCAGCTTATGTTCTTGCATCGTCCCTGTTTTCCTTTGTGATGTGCATTTCCTGGTCTTGCTCGATTCGGTCCACCCAATCTTCTTTGGCTATGTCCAGGGCAATATGAGCGGGGCCGGTCACCGCCAGGGAATTTGTCAAATGGAAAACATAACGAACATCCAGTCCGGCGGTTTGGGCCTGTTCTTTCCTGATTTCGGCTGGCCCTTGGGTGTAGATGATCAAGTTGACCTGGGCTTCAAGGTTTTTGCGTAAGGCTTGTTCCAACGAGGGGGGTACGCATCTATTCATGATTCTCCCTTAGCTCGGGGCCGGCTCGATACATCCAGGTATCGTTCTCTTCGCTCATGCTGGCCAACCCCTTCATCTCCAGGATGTCGAGCTGTCCAATGACTTCGGAGACGGTCAGAAAGCTTTGATCTTGCACGATCTCCGGCCCAAAGACCTGCTGCGCCAGTTGGTACACGGTCTGCCCACGGTCCGTCAGCAAGGCTTGAATCTGTTTCGTGCGTCTCTGCCGGTAACGTACCCGGCGTTCGATGAGTACGCGGGGGTTGGAGATCGGGTCCCCGTGCCCTGGGAACGCGGTCCGCACCTCCAGTTTGGCGATGCGTTGCAGGGAACGCAGGTAGTCCACCAATGCGCGGGGGCGCTCCGACTCCCCTTCGGGCGGAGGTTCGACCACCGGATTGGAGTTTACCTTCGGCAAGAGATGATCGGCGGTGACCAGTTCTTGATTTTGCGACTGGTACAGACAAATCGCGCCGAGCGCATGGCCGGGCGTGTGCAACACCTCCCACGGGCTACCGCAGAGATCGAGGCGGTCGCCATCGTTCACGAAGCGGGCAATGGGGACGGGCTGGGTACTCAACTGTTGGTTGCGCTGCATATTTTGTCCCATACGCCCGAGAAGCTGTGCCGGCACACCCGCTTTGCGCATCACGTCGCCGTAGAAGCGCATGATTCGTTCCCATTCGCGAGGAAAGTCGGTCAGCAAGGGGGCGTTGTAGGGGTGCGTATACACCCGGGCACCCGATTCGGCCACGATGCGTCCGGCCTGGCCGTAGTGATCGAGGTGCGCATGGGTAATGATCAGGTGACGAAGCTCCGATATGCGCACATTGTAGGCAGCCAACCCTTCGCCAAGGGCGACCCATGCTTCGTCCGTTCCGGGACCGGCGTCGATCAGTACGGGCTCGTCTCCCGGAATCAAATAGAGGTTCACCGGTCCCACAGGATAGGGCGTGGGGACAACCAAGCGGTGAGGCCTATGGTTCATCGTACACTCCTTGCCACCTGGAACCTGTGATCTATCATGCTGTCCCTTGCGTTCAGGTCGTACGTTATTGCACCCCCCATTCTTGATAAAGGTCGCCCAGGTCCTGACCGGAAGTCGTTTCGAAGACTTGCAACAAATCCGCAGGTTGAGCGATTCCGTAGCGGTGTGCCTGGTAGTACTGCTTCAATGATTCGAAGAAAGCCTGATCCCCAATTTTCTCACGCAGGGCATGGAAAAAGAGGGCCCCTTTCACGTAAACGATGACGCTGTACGCATCTTCCCGGCCCTTGAATTCAGACAGTGGTTGGGCGACCGGTTCGTCGGGGTGGTCAGACTTCCAGCGGTTTAGAATCTGTTCCCAGTTGTCCAGCGTTTGTTGGAGTCCTGCGGAGCCATGTGCTTTTTCCATGTAGAGGGCAGCCGAGTAATTGGCCAAGGCTTCGTCCAGCCAGGGGGCGTTGATTACATCGTTTCCCACGATAGCATACCACCATTGATGGGCCGTTTCATGGGCCACTGCAAATTCCAGGAAGGGGTCACCTTCGTTCTGGTAGAGGTTGCGCCCGATGAGAAACATCCCGGGGTACTCCACACCGGCAGCGCGATTGAGCGGCACGTCCACGACATCCAGTTCACGGTAAGGGTAGGCTCCAAAGAGGTCCTGGTAGGTACGCAAGGCGGTCACCGTAAAATTGAGGACGTTTGCAGATGCGGCCGCATCTTTGGGAAGATAATAGGTGTTGACCAGGACGCCCTCTTCGTCTTGTCTGGCGACCTTGAGGTCTTTGCTCAAAACAAGCATAAAGTCACGTGTCGGCCCGCTGACCATCTCATACACCATGTCACCCCAAGGGGTCACATACTTATGTATCTGTTGTCCGGTGCTCACCGGAGTCACCCCGATATCCGTATGCAGAATCACATGATAAAGGGCTGCCTCACTGAAGACAGCGTCTCCTTCTTCGGAGACCGGGGGCAGATGCCAGCCATCCTTATCGGAGATGGCCAAAATGGGATACCAGTTGGCCAGGGTCAGGATGCCGTCGCTGTAATTGAAAATGCCGTAAGAACTGCTGGTTTTCACATCCCCCCCGAAATCACGTGGAATCTCGGCCTCGAACCATAATTTTATGATCAGGTGCCGCCCGGGTTCGAGTGGTTCGAACAGTGGCAACCGGACAGCAGTTCCATCCTCCTCCTCTATGGCAACTTCCGGAAGGACTTCAACCCTGTTCACGATAGCTTTGCTTACGGTCATTTTCCCGCCGTAAACGCGATTGGCTTGTGGATAGATACGGAAAAAGAGGGACTTCAATGGCGTGTCTCCCTGATTCGTAAAGTACACCGTTTCTTTGCCGGTAAGCGACCGGAAAGAATGGTTAATGGTTACCTCGATGTCGTAGCAAGGGGCATTCTCCATCAAGAAAATGTCTGCACTAAAGGCCGGCCGCATGGCTTGCGATTCTTGCAGTCCGCATCCCTCGGGCAAGGGAACCGGTGTGGTGTCGGGCCCGCCTACCGGTGTGGTTTCTTTGACTGGGGAAGACAGCAATAGTTCGGCCAGTGTGTTTCCTTTGCCAGATTTTCCGGAAGACTCCTTTTTCGTGCCACCAAAAGAAGAACAACCCACCAAGAAAATCAATAACAGGAGCCATCCTGCGCGCGCCATGAATGTCAATTTGCTCCGGTGTTTTGCGGGGGTTCGTTGCGGCATATTCTGTCTCCTCTTTCCACCCGTTAGGTTTTGTCCTGCTTATGATTGGTTGCGGCCAGAGCCGCACACTGTCTCCGCAATCTGTTCTCTGCCATTAGATTATATCAGGATTTGTGCTCCTCCGCAAAAAACAGGCGCGGTGCGGCAGCGTATTCAATTCCGTACCAATAAATGTGAGTTTTTGACACCCCCTCCCTTCTATGGTACAATCGTCACGAATTCACCAGTGTAGGGGGAAGGGACAATCGTTACAAGGGGCCGGTCGCGACCGGCCCCTACCTGAGTTGGCACAAACCGCCTTTCTTGTGTTTAGCCACACCAGTTTCCAAGCTGTACCACGTAGAACGAGAGGATATTTCCGTGAGAAACTTTTCAGGAAACCGCAGAACTGCGATTGCCGGAGCAACCACCCTGTTGTTCGTCATCACCGCCATTGTGTTGGGAACGGTCATCACGGTGGGTGCCGCGTCGCCTGCTGCGCCGTCCATATTGTCCATCGCCAAGCAGGTCCAGCCGGCGAAAGTGGCGCCGGGCAGTGTGGTGATGTATGATGTGACGCTTGCAAACACATCCGCGTCCGACGTAACCATCTCGGCGATCAGCGACACGTTGCCGGCCAACTTCATGTTTGTGGGCATGGCTGCGGGGAGCGACGTTTCCAGCAATCCCACCGATGATGTCGAGCCGGAAATCGGCTGGACCGGCCCCTTCACCGTGCCGGCGTCATCGAACCTTTTGCTGCGCTACTATGTCTTGGTGCCCTCGTCAGTGCCGAGCCGCGCCGAACCTTATTTGAACACGGTGCGCGCTTTCCCCTCCTCGGGTGGCGAGGTCTCTGCGATCGCCGGCCTGCACGTGGCCGTTCCGGTGCTATCGCTGGGCAAGGAGGCCTCTGATGCCAAAGTCATCAGCACGAACCCCCTGACGTATACCGTGCGGATCACGAATACCGGCTTTGCCGACGGCGTGGTGGACATCGTGACCGACACCTTGCCCAACGGAGTCACCTTCGACGCCATCACCTCGGGAAGCGACATTGCCGCAACCCCCGACGGAACCGCCGGCGAGATTCACTGGACCGGTCCCTTCACCGTGGCGGCACAAAGCGCGCAAACCCTCTCCTACCGGGTGCAAACCCCGAACGAGACGGAAGATATTACCGAAACGAACCAGGTA
The DNA here is from genome assembly GCA_013151955.1 of Chloroflexota bacterium. Classification (GTDB taxonomy): domain Bacteria; phylum Chloroflexota; class Anaerolineae; order Ardenticatenales; family JAADHH01; genus JAADHH01. The sequence goes on along the minus strand of JAADHH010000016.1, from coordinate 3,206 downwards.
TGGATACAGAGCGGCAGTACGATTCTTGGCCCTGCCGCTACGTCGGTCACAGTTGGCCCCAAACGATACTTTGCCTACTTCCCGATGCTGGTCCGCCGCTGGGGCCTGCCGGACTTCTTCCTACACAAATCGGTGAACCCGCCCCTTGCCTCACGCGGCAGTATCATCACCTACACCGTGGACATCGAGAACCAGGGCAGCGAGGCCGGCGCCCTGTCTCGCATCACCGATAGCCTGCCCAGCGGATTCACGTTCGACAGCATCGTTCCCGGCGGCGACATCACCACAGCGCCCCTCATCTCCGGCAATGATCTGATTTGGAGTGGGACTTTCCCTGTGCCCGGCTCCGGCCACAGCACATTCTCATACCGCGTACAGTCTGCCGGCACGGCCGGCACCTATACAAACACCGTCACGGCTTTGGCCGCTCCGCCCGAGTACGCCGTACACCCGGCATCCGCTGTGGTCACCTTGCGCACGGATAAACTGTTGCAGGAAGACTTCGAGACAGGAGCGCCAAACTGGGTCCCCTTCCTCAACTATTGGCGCCTCCATCCGGAACAGTGGTTCTGGGATTCCGAAGACGGCGTGAACGGGGGTGGCGCATACACGACTCATGCGTGGTTCGGGGCATCGTCGCCGGACAAAGGGGCCGAAGATGGCGTGGCCATGTACCTCGGCCCGGGCGCGCAACAGTGGACCGACTATCGCTACGAGGTCAAAGCCAACGTGCGGGCACGCGACGGCGACGGTACCATCGGTGTCTGGTTCCGCGGCCAGTACGAAGAGCGCGATGACGGCAGCGGGCAGTGGCTGACCGGCTACTACCTGGTGATGGGTGGAAACCCCACACGCAATTCGTGGTTCGTCCGCCTGACGCAAATGCAAATCCCCGGCGATTGCACCGGTGCCGCTTGCTCGAATCCAGGAAATCTATACGATTTTAGCAATCCCATGGAGTTGGACTTTACCAGATTCACGGGAACTTTCCAGGATAACCACTGGTACGACATCGTCATCGAGGTTCGCGGCGCTCATATCCAGGCTTGGGTAGATGGCGTGCTGGCCATAGACTATGTGGATGAAGACCTCCCCTTCTTGCAGGGAACTGTAGGATTCAAGTCTTACAAACTCCATCCGGCCAGTTGGGACGAAGTGGTCGTCACCCCGCTGAACTAGGCATGGCCAGCAATGGCGCGTGACCGGATCGCGCGCGCTTCGGCTGCGCCGCCGGCGAGCCGGCCGGGAGAGGGGCGCAGCGGGTCTCTCTTTCCGTCGCGCCGCGCAACGCTCTTGCTCTCCCTGGCGATCTACGCGCTCGCCCTGGTGCCCCGCCTGGTCGGGCTGGGCCGCTTCGCTTTTCCCGATGAAGAGACCTGGGTGGAGCGGTCACTGCTCTTCATCACCGGGCTCGCCCGTGGGGATTTGATGGCCACCTGGCAGAACAATCACCCGGGCGTGGTGCCGATGTGGGGATTCAGCGCTATGCTCTGGCTGCGCACAACATGGTTCGACCCGCCGGGCAGCCTGGCCGCACTGGCCAAGCATCTCCCGGCTGCCGAAATGCCGGCGCTGTTGGGCACGGCGGCCCTGTTTACCGCCCTGGCAACCTCGCTCGGCGTTGTCGGCGTATTCTTGCTTGCGCGCCGGCTGTTTGGAACCACGGTTGCCCTTCTCGCCGCGATTCTCGTCGCGCTCGACCCCTTCTTTCTGACCCATTCACGGATCGTTCATCTGGATGGCGTTTTGACGGCGTTGATGATTTGTGCCGCTTTGGCCTTCCTCTGCTATCTCTCGCTTGGGGAGCAAAAATACCTGTTTGCTTCCGGCGTCCTGTGGGGCCTGGGCCTGCTCACCAAATCGCCGGCCCTGTTCTTGATCCCCTTTGTCCTGCTGGTCACGGCCCTCAGCTACCTTTCTACGGTGGGGTGGCGGCTCGACGGCCCGCGATTGCGCCGTCTGACGGTCGCCTTCGCCATTTGGTTTGCGGTGGGGTGGGCCGTTTTCTTCCTGCTCTGGCCGGCGGCCTGGATGCATCCGCTGGAGATGGCCATACGCATTTTCAAAGGCTCCCGCTGGGGGGTGATTACGTCTCACGGTACGAATTATTTTCTCGGCCGGGAAGTGGCCACGCCGGGGCCACTCTATTACGCCGTCATCCTGCCGCTGCGCCTCACGCCGGTCACGCTGATTGGCCTGTTGCTGGCCACACCCTGGCTCCTCCGGCGATTCTGGCGACAAGCGCGACATCCCGGTCTGGCGGGGCCGCTGGAGAGCCGGACGGTGCTGGGGGGAGTCGGTTTACTCGCCTACGTCTTCTTCTTCGCCCTGACCCTGACGCTGGCTGCCAAAAAAGGGGAACGCTACCTCGTGCCGGTCTTCCCCGCCGTGGACATCCTGACAGCCATGGTGCTCGGAGCTATGGTTTCCTGGGCGACAGTACGCTGGCCTGCCCTCTTCGCCCTCCGCCACCGGGGGCTGATCCTGGCGGTGTTGCTCCTCTTCACCCTCTCCCTCTCCTGGCTGCGGTTGGCCCCCTACTACGGAGCCTACTTCAATCCGCTGGCCGGTGGTGGGAGGGCTGCTGCGTATGCCTATCCCTTTGGCCAGGGTGAAGGGCTGGACATGGCCGCGGCATACTTGAACGCCAAGCCCGAAGCGGCTGCGTTGAGCGCGGCCAGCTTCTACCCGCGCCAGTTCAGCTATACCTTCCGGGGCACCACCCGCTCCCTGCGCCGGGGGCACGATTGGGATGGAACGTGGCGCTTCTCGGACTACGTGGTTTTCTACATCAGCCAGGTGCAGCGGAACTTGCCCACGGCGTCGTTGGTGCGATTTTTTCGCGATACGCAAAAGCCCGTTTTTGCGGCGCGACCGGGTGACGTGGACTTCGCGTGGGTCTATCGCAGCCCGGCCCTGCTGAGTGGACGCGCGCCGGCAATGAGCGGCAAGCTGTCGGCAAACTTCGACGGGCGACTGGCCCTGACCGGATTCGACCTCGGCCAAACCGCACTGGTGCCCGGTCAAAGTGCCGAGGTGGCCCTGCGTTGGCGAGCCATCCGCCCGGTCAAGGACAACTATCTCTTTCGCCTGCGCCTGGTGGACGCACACGAACAGGTCTTGCTCTCCACAACGAATCCGCCATACGACGGGTATTTTCCAACCGGTTTGTGGCCTGTGGGAAAGGAGATGATCACGCGCTACCG
>JAADHH010000141.1:3871-6712 GCA_013151955.1 Chloroflexota bacterium | reverse complement strand
GATGCCGGGCGCATTGCCGGCGGTGACGGTTCCGTCTTCCTGGAATGCCGGCTTCAGGCGGGCGAGCACTTCCTTGTTCGTGTCGGGCCGTACAGATTCATCTGTATCGAACTGGATGGGAGGCCCCTTGCGCTGGGGTACGGTGACCGGCACGATCTCTTTCTCGAAGCGGCCGGCCTCGATGGCAGCGGCAGCCCGGTGGTGACTTTCTACGGACAGAGCGTCCTGGTCTTCCCGGTTGACGTTGTATTCGCAAGCGATCCACTCGGCGGAGTCGCCCATGTGCTGGTTCTCAATCGCGCACCACAGGCCATCATGGACCGTACTATCTACCATTTCAGCGTTGCCAAGCCGGTAGCCGAAACGCGCTTTGCGCAGCAGATAGGGGCCCAGGTTCATGTTTTCCATGCCGCCGGCCACATAGCAAGACCCGTCACCGGCACGTATGGCCTGTGCGGCCAACATCACGGCCTTCAAGCCGGAACCGCACACTTTGTTGATGGTCAATGCGCCGACATCATCGGGGATCCCGCCGCGCAATGCGGCCTGGCGTGCCGGATTTTGGCCCAATCCAGCCTGGAGCACATTGCCCATGATCACCTCATCTACGTCGGATGGGTCGATGCCGGCCCGCTCGACGGCTGCACGAATGGCCACACCGCCCAACTCGACGGCCGGCACCTGGCTTAATGTGCCCCCAAACTTCCCAATCGCGGTACGAGCCGCTCCCACAATGACCGGTTCTCGATCTTTGGACATCGTCTGTTTTTCCTTCCCGGTGATGAAAATAGTACGCCCCTTGCCACCCTCCCCGCTGGGAGAATCTGTGAATCCATTGCATAGATTCTAGCACATTTCCGGCGGTGTGCAAATGCCCTTTGCGCCATGCACGAGAGGAGGGATACGACAAAAAGACGCAATGATTCCTGCGATTCTTACGTGACGGCCCGCACGTGCAGCGCACCGGCGGGGGAAACAAGAGAGCCGGCCCTTAGGCTTGTGAAGGGCCGGCTCTCTTGCAGCAAAGCTACGCGTGCGGTCTATGCAGGTTGCAGCGCCGCCGGTATCATGACTCCGAGCACACGTTCCATTGCCATGGTATGACTACACACGCCACGACCGACGAAGTATCCACAATCGCATCTCCATTGTCCATCCTGGTAATTCACGTGGTGGCTATCGTGGTGGCCACTAATCTCGACATCAAATGAACGAAACTGAATTCGATCCAGCTCTTCTGCGTATTGCTTGGCCTTCAGAATCTTGCCGATCATGCCCGAATCCATTCAAATCCTCCTTTGCGATTTTATGTGGAGTCGTCTACGCCAACAAAAAACACCAAGGCAGTGTTGCCTTGGTGATATTCAACAAGTCAGAATTGTTGTTTTGATTCAGTAGTCGCAATGGTCCGTTCCTCCCTTACGAGTATGGTTACAGTATACCCCCAACAACCGATTTTGTCAACCCCCTTTTTCCGGTCATTTCTCATACGTTTCCCCTACGTTGCAAGCTACAGGGGGATCGTGGCTACCGGGCGACCGGCCAGGTCGCGGATTTGAAGGGATAGCGACCCCACCCCGCCGGCCGGAATCTGCCGAAAGACGTGATAGGGGTGGCCGGGGGTGAGTGTGATGGACCACTGTGCGATCACCGCGCTTCCCTGGCGCAGCAATAGCTGTCCGGTAAAGGGGCCGCTGCTTTCCAACGCAGCGCGCACTTCGTCTCCCTGCACGGTGGCGTTGACAGCCACAAGCGCATTGGCAAAGCGGTAACCGCCCAGGCCATTGACCGGGTACCAATGTTCTTCCCAGGTCAAAGACTCGCCGGCGTTGAGCGTGCCGTAGTCCCAGAAGGTCGGCGTAACGCCGCCCCATAGTTCGACGTAGTTGCTGTCGTCATCCGTCCACAGCGCGGGATCGAGCGTCCCCGGCCCGAAGATTTTCGCGCCCTGCGCAGTCTCAGGCGGAAAGACTCGCACGATGCCCTCGTCTACGCCCGGATCATACGCGCCCATGAATGCCTGGGTGGCCCGCGGGCTGGCAAAGAAGCCCAGATAACCTTGCCAGGTTCCATAGAGACTCAGGTCGCGGCCATTATAAACCGGCCAGGAAATCTGTGTTTTGGATTGCGGCAGATTTGGATCGTTCGTGGAGTGAATGGATACCCGGTCGGTAGGCAGCACAAAGCGCAGGGCCGGGGTATTCCGGTTGTCGGACAGGGCAATCATCGCATTTGCCCAGAATTGGAACGGCTGGGCGCGATCGGTCGGGTTGTAGATGCGGGGCCGGATCGTGAAATAGCTGTGTGTCGAATCGAGCGAAATCGCCACCGAAACGGTCATGCCGGTGTGGTCTTCCGTGTCGCTGACCAAGAAAGTCACCTGGTCGCCGGCCGAAGCGGCTTGTACCTGCCAGGGACGGTATTCGTTCAGGCCGTGCTCATCAACAGGAAAAGCCCATTCGATTCCTCCGGCAGCCAACCACCAGCCCCGGTAGCCCCAATGTGTGGGTTTGAGGACGGGATTGCGGTAGAGCAGGTCCCGCCCGGTGGTTTTGTCTACCCAGCGATAGATGCGCCCCCCCAGCGCCGGCACAATGGTGATGGCTGTGTAGGCGTTTTCCAGGAGAATGGCCTGGAAAGTCCGTGGCGCCGGCGAGCCGATGCGGTCGAAGTCTATGTGCGGATAGGGGTAAATCGGGTCCCCGGCCTGGGAAGGCACAAACGCGGCCTCATAGTCGTAGGCGGGGATGGTGATTTCGATGTTTCTGGCGCTGACCGTGCCCACAGGAGTGGGCGAGGAAATGGGCGTGGAGGTCTGTGTCGCTTTGCGAGTGGGTGTGG
>JAADHH010000141.1:0-3865 GCA_013151955.1 Chloroflexota bacterium | reverse complement strand
GTCGCCGTCTTTGTGCGACCGGGGCTTGGAGTCGACGTGATTGGCGAGGGCCGTTGTGCCGCACTCGACTGCGCAACGATCGGCGCTCCGTTTGTCGGGATGACCAGGGTCTGTCCGATACGCAGGGTGGTCGTCACGGCAATCCCGTTGGCCAGGGCGATGGCCTCGGCTGTGGTGCCAAAGCGGCGGGCAATGCGGTTCAGGCTGTCCCCGGATTGCACGATATAGATCGTAGGCGTCGGTGAAGGGATCGGTGTGACCGTGGGTGTCGCGCTGGCTGTCGGTTCGGGGCTGTTTGTCGGCACGGCGGTTGCCGTCTCCGCCGGCGTGCTGGTGGTCGTTGGGGGCACGCTGGGAAACGCGGTGGGCGATGGTGGCTCCGTTTTCGTCGGAGGTGCCGGTGTTCGCGTGGGAACCGCAGGCAGCCGGCTGATCTTGACGGTGCAGCCGACGGCTGCACTCGCGATGATCAGGAAGATGATCAGCAATCTGGTTTGCTTGCTGTTCATGGATGCCTCGGATTCAGTCGTCAGGTGTCAGATGGCAGATGCCAGGTGTCAGTCGTCAGTCGTCAGATGGCAGTCGTCGGGTGTCAGTCGTCGGGCGTCGGGCGGTCGTCGCCTGTTGCTGTGTCCGGTCCGGTGATCGGTTCCGCCATGTCTGTGTCCGCAGCAGTTTGTTTCCTGCTCTTCAATATCTGGGCTGCCAGCGGGGGGATCGTCACCTCACCAGAAGCGGTCACCGGCGGTTGCTCCAAAGCGGGCTCTTCCGCTTCACCGGTCACGGGAACCTCGCCGGCAGAACTGTCTCCTGCTGCTCCCTCCTCATCCTCATCCTCACCCTCAACTTCGCCGGATGGGACAGCAGGCGGGGCCTGGGCAAAGAGACGGCGCAGACCATTCGTGACCATGGCTGGCAGTACGTAACCGAGCAGGAGCAGGGCCAAAACGCCGATCACCTGGGCGTAAAACTGTTGGGGCCAATCGGGCTGGATGCCACGCCCCACCAAAGCGCCGGTCACGCCCTGACCGGTCAGGCCCAAATATTCCTTCACGCCAACACCTTGCCAGCCCTGCCCAAATCGGCCATTGGCCAGAATGCCGGCAGCCAGCAGGCCCCAGACAGCGCCGAGCAAGTGGCTGGCCACCGCGCCCGTAGAATCGCGCACGTGCAGCCAGCGCTCCAGCGCATACGCCCCAAGGCAGGTCAGCAAACCGGCGAACGCTCCGGTGAGCAGGGATCCCCACGGGAAAACGAAGGCGGCAAGAACGCTGGTGGCCACCAGCGCCGCAATCATGCCCTGCAGAGTCAGAAGCGGGTCGGTTTCTCCGGTCACAAAGCCCGTGTAAAAGCCGGCCACGAGCGCTCCGCTGGCCGCGGCCAGCAGAAGATTCATGGCCAGGAGGCCCGCCGGTGTCCCCGGGTCTTGCAACGGGACGGCCAGCACCCAAGCAAGCCAGCCGGCAAGGGCCAAGCAAGCGCCAAGCAAGCGAAAGAGAGGAAAGTGTACCGGGGGAATAGCAACCGGCAGAGTGTCTGACGCAAGTTCTGTTCTAGGCCCCAGGGCGAGGAGCAGCGAGAGGCTGACCGCACCGCCAATCAGAAAGACCGGGCCGGTGCCGGCCAGGTCTATGAATCCATGTCCCAAGCTCAGGGTGTTGCCCATGTTTGCCAGCCAGCCCCCGCCCCACAGCCAGTTTCCGGCGAGGGGGTAGAGCAGCCCGGCCGTGATCGGTGCAGGCAACCAGGCAATGATCGGCCTCCGTCGCCCGGCTAGAGCCAGCACGGGGATCATGCCGGCGGTGCCGGCCGCAATGGCATGTATGTAAGCGAGCTGATAAACTTCGCCGGGCTGTGCCTTCCACAAAAGCGGGATGTAGCGCAAGCCAACCAATCCCCAGCCCGGCCCAAGGCTGAGGTCCAGCGGGGACCATTCCTGTATCCAGGTTGCAGCCCAATCGTAAGGCACAGACAGCCCCAGCCCCCCAAATTGCAGGCCAAATCCGGTCAGCAGATACGCCAGCACACCGGTAGCCAGACCGACTGCGCCCAGGGCGGCTATGCTTCCGGCTTTGTCGGGGGCCGAAGCGCCGACGGCCATCAGCAACAGACCGAGGGGAACGAGCAACGATAGGGAGGAAACCCAGAACCCTGTCGAGCCTGTGATACCGAAGGTTCCCGGTGGTGCGAAAACGGAAGGGGCCGCATGGGCAACGGCGAAACTCCCCAGAAACAGAAATGGAACAAGCGGTATGGCCACAGAGAGTTTGTTTCGCATGGGCTATCCTTACATGGTATCGCCGGTCTTGATTGCTTCCAGCAGAGATTGGCCATAGGTCTGCAATTTCCAGGGGCCCAAGATGGATATTTCAGCCAGCTCGGCAATGGATTGCGGGTTCAACTCTGCGATCTCGTGAAGTGCGGCGTTGGAGATGACCACATCCGGGTCCACGCCACGCTGTTTGGCGATCTGTTTTCGCCAGGCTCGCAAGGTCTCGTAGCGCACATCCGTTTGGGGGTCGCGGTGACCATTGCTTGCCGCTTTGGGAAGATCAACAGGGTTTTGCAGCCCCTCTTGGATCGCGCGGATGATCTGCGTGCCATAGCGCTGCACAGTCCTATCCGGAACAAAATCGAGTCTTGCCAAATCCTGTCTGGTGGACGGGTGTGTTTGTGCCAGTCGCGTGATGAGTTTGTCAGACATAATGCGGAAGCGGGGTTGGTTTTGTTGTCGCGCTACCTCTTCCCGAAACAGGAAAAGGGCTTGCAATACGCCCCTTTCCGTGGGGCTTAGCAAACGCGCCTTTTTGACTCGCCAGAAGTTATAATCTTCGATGGTTCTCGCCCGCTGAATCACTTGGTGAAGTTCCGCGAACACTTCTTGCGCTTCTTCCCAGCGGTGCAGTCTACGTAGCTCCCTGGCCAAAATGTCCCGCAGGGGCAGGAGAAAATGCGTGTCTTGTACGGCATAGCGCAGCGCCTTTACGGGCAAGGGCCGCCGGCCCCAGTTGAAGCGCTGCATTCGTTTGTCTTGAGCTATTCCAAAGTGCGTTTGGAGCAGCGCACCAAGCCCACACTCGGGCCACCCCGCGATCCGCGCGGCCCACATCGTATCGAAGATCCCGTGAACATGGAGATCCAAGTCTCTGTCCAGCATAATGAGATCATACTCAGCGGCATGGAAAACTTTGTCAATCGCCGGATCTGCCAGAAGTGGCCGGAGAGGTGACAAATCGGCCAAGGCCAGCGGGTCTATGAGGTAGTCCATATCTGGCACGGAAACCTGGATCAGGCATACTTGTTCGGCGTAGACGTAGAGACTGTTCGATTCGGTATCAATGGCGATTCGTGGATACTCTCGCAGATGCTCGACGGCTTTCTGCAAGCCTTCTGGCGTGTTGATCAGCTTGAAGGGGAGGTTCAGCGGGCGCTGTCTTTGAAATGGGACCGCGTCGGTTTCCCCATTCCCTCTGTCCAACGTCATGTCGGTCGTTGTCTTTGTCTTTCCCTGTTTCATAGTGTCCGTATTGTACAGCAAATTGGCCTGTCTGGCAATCTGACAGCTTCGTAGGGTGCATTTCAATTTGGGGGTGAGAATCGTTTTACCGCAAAGGCACAGAGCACGCAAAGGTTTACGTTGTAGCCTGGCGAATGAATTCGCGGCTACCGTTGCAAAACCGACCGCCGTCGGTTCGATCTTCAGTCGGTGAAGACCGACTTTGCGCTGGTAGGCGTGGTTTCAACCGCTAGCCACGGAAATAGCACTGCCCCCCCTCATCCCCCCGACCCCCCTTCTCCCCCTGGGGGAGAAGGGGGGTCGGGGGGATGAGGGGGGGCAGTGCTATTTTCGTGGCTAGCGGTTGAA
>JAADHH010000045.1 GCA_013151955.1 Chloroflexota bacterium | reverse complement strand
ATGAAAATAGTACTGTCCCCCCTCATCCCCCCCGACCCCCCTTCTCCCCCTGGGGGAGAAGGGGGGTCGGGGGGGATGAGGGGGGACAGTACTATTTTCATAACAGCCAACAAGGAGGAAATGTATGACCAAACATGCCAGCACACCAATGAAGCGCCCGACAGGATTTGTTGAACGCATACCTGTCGTTCGCCCCGAAGAGAACGAAATCACGGAAGAAGGAAGTACGCGCCGAACCTTCCTTTCCTATGCCATTGGTGCGATCACCGGGCTGATAGCACTGGTTGTCGGCATTCCGGCCGTCGGCTACATCGTCTCCCCCGCTTTGAAGAAGGAAGGCGAGAAGTGGATACCCGTAGGTTCGATACGCAAAGCGAAAATTGGTGTCCCGACCCTGTTCAAAGCAAAAATCGTCCGCAAAGTGGGCTGGGAGAAAAACGTCTCCGAAGAGGCCATGTACGCTCTGACCGAAGACGGAAAGTCATTTACGGTGCTTTCCAACGTCTGCACACATCTCGGTTGCCGGGTGCATTGGGACTCAGACAAAAACTCCTACTTCTGCCCCTGCCATGGTGCTGTGTTCGATAAGCAAGGCAATGTCGTCGCCGGCCCTCCGCCTCGCCCCCTGGACCGTTTCCAGAACAAGGTGGAAAATGGCAAACTGTACATCTTGGGAGGTTGAGCTATTATGACTCTGAAAGTAGGCAGTTGGATAGATGAACGGGCCGGAACCGGCGCAATCTGGCAGGCGGTCTTCCTGCGCAAGATTCCCAAAGTCAACTGGCTCTATGCGCTGGGGAGTGCTTCTCTCTTTGTCGCTACCATGCAGTTCGTTACCGGTATTTTGCTCACCGTGTATTACGTACCCACTCCTGATCACGCGTACGATAGCGTTCAGTACATCATGAACGACATCGCCTTTGGCTGGCTCATTCGGGGCCTGCACCATTGGGGGGCGAGCGCGATGGTGCTGCTCGTCTTCCTGCACATGCTGCGTGTCTTCTACATGGGTGCCTATAAATTTCCCCGTGAGATGACCTGGGTCTCCGGCGTTTTCCTGCTCTTGCTCACCATTGGTTTCGGGTTTACGGGATACCTACTTCCCTGGGACCAAAAAGCGTACTGGGCCACGACCGTCGGCACGAACATCGCCGGCTCCGTTCCCCTGATCGGCGAACTGGTGAAAGGGGTGTTGCGCGGCGGCGAAAATCTGACCGCCCTGACCCTGGCTCGTTTCTTCGGCACCCATGTGTGGGTGCTCCCGGCGATATTGTTGCTTTTCATCACCGTTCACCTCTATCTAGTCATCAAAATCGGCATCTCTGCGCCGCCGAAGGAGTAAGCCATGAACGAACAAGAGAAACGCGAATACCTGGAACAATATAAAAAAGACAAAGCAAAAGGTGTCCCCTTCTTTCCAGACATCATTTTCAAAGATACGGTCGTGATGGGGGCCATCTTCTTGATCCTGCTCGGACTGATCATTTTCGTGGGCGTGCCGCTGGAAGAACGGGCCAACCCTGCTGACGCCAGTTACCTGCCCCGCCCGGAGTGGTACTTCCTGTGGATCTTCCAGTTGCTGAAGTATTTCCCCGGTTCATTGGAAGTGCTGGCCACGGCCGTGCTGCCCGTGGTGGGCATCCTGGCCCTGTTGCTCCTCCCCTTCTACGACCGTAGCCCGAAGCGACACGCGTTCCATCGTCCCGTCGCCAGCGGTCTGATGAGCGTGATTTTGATTGGCATGGTCTTTCTCACCTACCAGTCCATCGCCTCGACCCCGAAATCGGAAGCCAAAGCGCAATTGTCCGGTGTGGCGCTGGCCGCCCAACAATATAATCAGAACTGTGCCGCCTGTCACGGCCCCACCGTCGTCGTGCGCACCGGCTCGGACCTGAACAAGATCATCGCCGAAGGCCTCTCGCACGAAGGGATGCCCGCCTGGGGCGGGAACTTCACTGCGGACGAAATCAGCACCTTGGTCTCGTACATCTCGGCCCCCGACGCCGGCACCCTATTCCAACAAAATTGTGCCGCCTGCCACGACCTGAACTTGGAAGTGCCCGGTGGTGCCGATGAACTGCGCAACCTCATCACCGCCGGCCCTCAGGGAAAACCACACCAGGGCCAGAACGTAGCCGACTGGGGACAAACCCTCAGCGGCAAGCAAGTCAATGCTCTGATCAATTTCGTATTGGCCCCGCAGCCGAAAAAACTATACACATTCTACTGCGCCGGATGCCACGGCAGCAACATCAACATCCCCAAGATGAAGGAGAGCCAACTGGCCGGCATCATCCGGCAAGGGGGCAAGCACCGCACCATGCCGGCCTGGCAGGGCACCCTGAGCGACGAGCAGATCGCGGCCCTGGCTGCCTACATCGCCGAGCCGCAAAATTCGGCGAACCAGGCGGGCAAAGCTCTCTTCGACGATCAGTGTACGACCTGTCACGGGGATAAGCTGCCGGCCGATGGCAGCGTCGAAACGATCAAACAGACCATCGCCCGCGGTGGCCCGCACCAGACCATGCCGGCCTGGAGCCAGGTGCTGGATGACAGTCAAATCGAATCGCTGGTCAAGTTTATCCTGACCCCACCCAGCGGTGCCGAAGAAGGGGGCAAACTCTTTGCTACGAATTGCGTAGGCTGTCACGGCAAGTACGGCGAAGGCGGCCCCAACCCGGCCCGCCCCGGTGACATTATCTCCCCTATCTCCAGCGGCGACTTCTTGAGCACGCGGGATGACGAAACCATCCATGCGATCATCGCCCAGGGCCAGCCGAACCTCGGCATGGTACCCTTCAGCGCGGACAACGGTGGGCCACTGAGTGACGATCAGATCAACCAAGTCGTCGCTTTCATGCGCACCTGGGAGAGCAAACCGCCGGTGATACCCGAAAAAGCAGGTCAAACGCCGACGCCGACTATCGGCGGCAAGGAAATCTTCGCCCGTGCCTGCGCCAACTGTCACGGCCCGAACGGCGAAGGCAATGTCGGCCCACCCTTGAACGCCAAAGAGTTTCTGGGCAAGTACAACAACGCCGAAATCCGACGCATCATCAAGCAGGGGATGCGTGGCAGCAGCATGTGGGCCTGGGGCGACCTGGGGCTGCTCAGCAACGACCAGATTGACGATCTGGTGAAGTACATCCGCAATTGGGAGCCGAACGCCCCCTCGCGGGCAAACGATTGGCAGGAACCGAACGCCGGCCTGGGCGAGGCCTGGGAAGGTGAACAGTTCTTCGGCCAGTTCTGCAGCGGTTGTCACGGCGCGGATGGCGAAAGACAGGTCAGTGGTGTGGTGCTGCACGACGCACAACTGCTCGCCGGCCTCAGCGACAAACAGATCGTCCATCAAATCTTGGACGGGGGCAAGCAGATGCCCGCCTTCCACGCCATCTTCAGCCGGCACAAGGCCAACGACATCCTGGCCTACCTGCGCACCTGGCAGCCAAGCTACGTCCCACCAACACCGCTGCCAACGGCCACGCCGGCACCGGAAGCGACAGCCGCACCGTCCGCTGCTGGAGCCAGTTTCGCCGGGGACGTACTGCCCATCTTCGAGGCCAAGTGCAAAGCCTGCCACGGCGCATTCGGCGGCTGGGACGCTGCCGACTACGACAGCGTAACCACCAGCGGCCAGCACGCCCCGGTCATCGTGGCCGGTGACCCCGACGCCAGCCTGCTGGTGCAAAAGTTGCAGGGCACGCAAACAGACGGTGGACCTATGCCACCCGGCAGCAAACTGACGGACGATGAAATCAATACCATCGTCTCCTGGGTGCAGGGCGGCGCGCCGAACAATTAGCGGAGAGCGTGGAGCGACACTGAAATGATGAATGCGGAACGATGAATGATGAATGATGAATGATGAATGATGAATGATGAACAGAGTGAAACGTGCCAACGACCCAACA
>JAADHH010000156.1 GCA_013151955.1 Chloroflexota bacterium | reverse complement strand
ATCTTCCTGGCCGGGGCGTTTACTCTGATTGTGGGCTACGTCCTGCTGACATTTCTGGAACGATCGCTGTACCCTGACCTGGGCTTCTATGCCTTGCCCCTGGAGAGTGTGTCCATAGCTTTTGCCCTGGTCTGCCTGGTGCAGTTCGCCTATCATTTCCCGGCGCTGCCCCCCGACCGCAGAAGGGAAGCCCGCTTGGCCCTGTGGCTGACGATGCTCCTACCCCTGTGGGAAGGGGGCTATGCGGCCTATCGTTATGCCAAGCTGGCGCAAGGGGTGGTAGCGTACAGGCCCTCCCGGGCAGATTACGTCGTGGCCGCGGTTTTTTTGTGGTTCCTCGTCGTTTTGCTGCGCCAGGTAGGGCGCGCTGACGAGCGACCGCTGCCTCTGTGGCGCAAACTCTGGCGACCACACGGGCGTCCGGCCCATGCCGCCCGGGCCTTCGCAGCGATCAGCATGTCTCCCCTCTGGCTCATGGCCATGATCATTTTGAGGGACGAGAACTACCTTTCCACTCCCATCACGGTGGTGCTCCTCTCGCTGGGCATCCTGTTCACGCTGTTGGCCTTCGTACTGGTCTATCTCAACACCCTGCCGGAGGCGACCTCGTTCATGGTGAAGCTGGTGGCCATTTCTTTGGCAGCCGTCCTGGTGATGTTGGGGGCTGTGGGGCAAATGATCAGCCCGGCCTTCATCGCCAGCTACCACAATTCCCACTTTATCGCCGACCACCAAACGCTGCGTTTCACACCCAACGCCCAGGGGGGCTATGACGTGACCAGGGTCCCTTTCCACTTCGACGACGATTGGGGAGCCGATCTGGATTTCCAGGATACACGGATAGATATGGCCTTCGACTTTCCCTTTTACGACCGGGTCTGGCGTCAGGCTTACCTTTATGGAGATGGGGCCGTCAGTTTTGGGCAAGCATTTGATTGGAAAAATACGTTGTACCGCTACGGTTCGCTGCCGGCCATCTTTCCCCTGGCCGTCGATTTCGTGAACACCCGCGCATCACTCGGGAAATCCAGCGGCTTTTTTGCTCGCAGTACGCCGGAAAAACTAACCGTCACCTGGTCTCAACTGCCCGAACAGGACGCTCCCGAAAATCTCTACACGCTGCAGTTGACGCTGTACCCCGATGGCATCTTCGAGATCACCCTCGATGGTCTGCCGGCAACCCTGTCTTATGACCCGTACAGCAGATGGCGTACGGCATGGGTATTCGGCGCCCTGCCCGGTTCAACCGGCCTTGCCCCCCCAAAATACGTCCGCTTCGACAGTCTCCCCTTCAGCGGCGGGCCGGGCGGGATCGTGGAGGACTACCACCTCGATTTTCGTCGCGCCCTCCACCGGTTTCTCGCGCCGCTGGCTTATCTGGTGCTCGCAAGCACGGTCTTGCTCACGGGAGGTATCCCTTTCGTCTTTCGCCGCACCCTGGTCCGGCCACTCAACGCCCTGCTGGAGGGCATGAGAGAGGTGGATGCCGGGAACCTGGAGGTGTCCATCCCTGTACAATACGACGACGAATTTGGCTCCCTCACCCGCTCGTTCAACGCCATGACCGGGGAACTCCGCGCGCTGGTGAGCGATCTGGAAGGGCGCGTCGCCGCGCGCACCGCGGAACTACAGGCCAGCAAACGTGAGATCGAACGCACCCACAGAACGCTGCGTACCGTCTTCGACAACCTGGACATGTTCATCTTCGTTGCCGATTTGCAGAACCGCGAAATCCTGTTCGCCAGCCGGAAAATCCGGGATGCCTTTGGGCCGCTAGAAGGCCAGGTATGCCGGGAGGTATTGCACGAATGGCATAACGGCCTGTGCGAGACTTGCCTCAACCGTAAGCTGCTGGACGACAACGGCACACCCACCGGCATCCATCGTTCAGAATTTCAAAGCGCGCACAATGGTCATTGGTATAGCCGATCCGACAGCGCGATTTCCTGGACTGATGGTCGCCCGGTGCACCTGTCGCTGGCCATAGACATCACCGCGACCAAGCAAGCCGAGACCCGGGGACTGACCCAGCAGCGCGCCCTGGTCGCGCTGGAAGAGCGCGAGCACATCGGCCGCGAGCTGCATGACAGCCTGGGCCAGGTGCTGGGCTACCTCAACGTGCAGGCCCAGGCCGCCCAGGCGCTCTTTGCCGATGGCAAAGCGGAGGCCGGTGAACGTATGCTGGCACGTCTGACCGACGTGGCCCAGGATGCCCACAATGACGTGCGCAAATTCATCCTGGGGATGAAAGGCGCACCGGGTGAGGCGCAGAATTTCTGGGACGCCTTGCGTGAGTACGCCGCAAAATTCGAGGCCCACACCCAGGTGCGGGTGCTGCTCAGCCTGCCGGACGGGCGCCAGGCCCTGCTGCCTCCCGAAGATGAACTCCATTTGCTGCGCATCATTCAAGAAGCGCTCACCAACGTCCGCAAACACGCCGGCGCCAGCCAGGTGCAAATCATCTTCAGCGTGGTAGACGAACAAATGCAAGTGGTGATTGCCGATGACGGCCACGGCTTCGAGGCGAATGGGCGAATGGATGAATCTGCAACCTCCGAGCGCCAATCCTTGGGCTTGCAGGGGATGGGCGAGCGTGCCGGAGAGATCGGCGGCCGCCTGGAAGTGCGCTCCCGGCCTGGAGGGGGCACCCAGGTCATTGTCACTTTCCCCCTGTGGGATCAAATCGCGGAGAAGGAGAGGCCCTCCCTCGGAGCGGGCGTGGCCCCAAAGCGGGTGTTGCTGGTGGATGACCACCCCATGTTTCTGGAGGGCCTCCGTAACTTCTTGAGTGCCTATGGCCTGCGCGTGGTCGGCCTGGCCCGCGATGGGCTGCAAGCCCAGGAAATGGCCCGCACCGTCCGTCCCGACGTGATCCTCATGGACGTACAGATGCCGCGCTGCGACGGGATCGAAGCCACCTGGCGCATCAAGCGCGAGCACCCTGAGATCGAGATCGTCATGCTCACCGTTTCGGCCGACGAGGAAACCCTTTTCGAGGCCCTCAAAGCGGGGGCCTCCGGATACCTGCTCAAAAACATGAAAGCCGAAGATTTCTTCCTGCTCATCTCCGGGTTAGAGACGGGGGCACCCCCTATCGCGCCGCAATTGGCCGGCAAGGTGTTGGCCGAGTTCCAGAAACGCTCCCGTCCCGAGGCCGCGTTGAGCGACCAGCAGTGGGAAGTACTCAGCCTGGTGGCCCAGGGGCGCACTTATGGCCAGATCGCACGGCAGCTTCACCTCAGCGAGCGTACCGTCAAACGCTACATGAAAGAAATCTTGGTGCGTCTGCACCTGAAGAGCCGCGCCGAAGCGGAGGCTTATGCGCGGCAGAAGGGGCTGTGAGTCAGAAGTTCGCAGAAGTTCGCAGAAGTTCGACTTCTCTCAGAAGTCGAACTTCTCTTCTCTTCTCTTCCAACAATTCACCCTCGCCGCGATTGACGATGTGATCGGGCGCGGCAAACGCCGGGACTGGGCCGAGCTGCGCCGGGTTGCGCTCAACGACCGGGCGGTGATGGAAAAAGTGTTGCGGGTGTGCCAGGCGCATATCACTGATCCTTATGCCCAGCGCTACCATTTCTGGAAACAGTATGCCGAACGATACCTGGCCTGATTGGGAGCAAGTGTTGGCCGCCGCCCACCTGCAGCGCATCCTGCCGGACGTTGTCCTCGTCGGCGGAAGCGCCTCGGCTGTATACGCCGCGCCCCCCCTGTCCACCGACGCCGATCACATCCTGACCGATCTCCGTCCCCGTTTTGACATGTCTCGAAATGTGGTGTATAGTGTAGATGCCAGCGTTCAGGGGATAGTAAGCGTTCGCGCGGGGTGCGAGAATTCAGACCTCCGAGGTCTAGGGCGCAACTTTGCTTGACAGAACGTACCGAAAACGGCCAACCAGCTTTCATTTATAGGCGCTTAGGTATCTTCTCAATTATCTTCTCAATAAAACGGGGTGGGGCGACCCAGAAGTTCGACTTTTGGTAAAAGTCGAACTTCTTCGCCCCGGAATATTGAGAAGATACCTCGTTGAGGTTGAAAACCTGCGTTCTCTAGCCTGCCAGCAGTAGAAAAAACGTCGCTTTCTATCCTGAATGGTTACTACTCATCCAGGCCCCCCTACCCCCCAGCTTTGGGGGGAAACCGCTGTACTCCCCCCAGGATTGGGGGGCTGGGGGGGCTACCGCCCGGCTGCTGAAGCTATTCTCACTGCGTGCCTGAGCAGCAACCCTGAATGAGTATAGCAGCCACATATCTGGCTCGCCGAAGATTCTGCTTACTTTGACAATGTCACATTTCCTTGCACGGCGGTTGAAACCGCGTGCTACCGGTGGCGAAGGCCACCTGCGTGGCCTCGTTTAGCTGCC
>JAADHH010000065.1 GCA_013151955.1 Chloroflexota bacterium | reverse complement strand
AAATGGGGCTGGTGAGCGGGGTACTGGGCTTGGAGTTGTGGGCGAAGGTCAATGATGACGTAGAGGTGCCCTACGTGTTGCGCCTGTATGATCCGGTGAGCGAAGCGTGGCTGCCCACGCCGGCATGGTCGGAAGCAGAGCGCCGTGCCGCCGAAGCCCGTGCCGCACGCGAGGCCGAGGCCCGCCGCGCTGCCGAGGCCCGAATCGCAGAACTGGAGGCAGAACTGACCCGGTTGCGAAGGTAGAGCTATGACCGAACTGTCATCATCCGCCCTCGGGCCGGCGTATCGAATTCACACTCCCCGCCTGGTTATCCGCTGTTGGAATCCGGAGGACGCCCCCCTGCTCAAAGCAGCCGTGGATGAAAGTCGGGAGCATCTGAAACCCTGGATGCCCTGGGTCAGTGATGAGCCGGAGGATGTGCAATCATACGTTGAGAGCCTGCGACAATTTCGTGGAAAGTTCGACCTGGGCCAGGACTTTGTGTACGCGATCTTCGACCGGGGCGAAACCCAGGTGCTGGGTGGTACCGGGTTACACACGCGCATCGGCAAGGATGCACGTGAAATCGGCTATTGGATTCACAGGGATCACACCAATCAGGGACTGGCCACCGAGACATCGGCTGCCCTGGTGAAGGTGGCGTTCGAGATAGAAAAGGTCCGGCGTTTGGAAATCCACTGCGATCCAGAAAATGTGCGCAGCGCCGCCGTGCCGAAGAAATTGGGTTTTACGCTGGAAGCCGTCTTGCGAGAACGCGTGCTGTTTCGGGAACAATGGCGCGATGTGATGATCTGGACACTCTTCGCCGAAGCGTACCCCTCCAGTCTGGCCGCGGGAACGACTGTGCAGGCCTTTGACGCCGCCGGTAGACAGATCCTTTAATCCATGATCAATTGTCAATGATCAATGGTAAACTGTAAATGCGTAAGTGCCCAAAACGCGATACGCAACACGACCATCCGTCATCTGACGGCTGACGACTGACATTTGACATCTGAACACACACTGGAGGAGAAACTGATGACCGCACCTTTGACATTTCAACAAGCCCTGATGCGCCTGGAACATTACTGGGCTGAACATGGTTGTATCATCTGGCAACCGTACAGCGAAAAGGTCGGTGCCGGCACGATGAACCCGACTACCGTCCTGCGCGTACTCGGCCCCGAACCCTGGAACGTAGGATACATCGAGCCTTCGTACCGCCCGGCCGATGGACGCTACGCTGAAAACCCCAACCGTATGCAGATGCATACCCAGTACCAGGTGATCCTCAAACCGGAGCCGGGCAACCCACAAGAGCTTTATCTGGCCAGCCTGGAAGCCATCGGTATTGATCGCCAACATCACGACATCCGCTTCGTGGAGGATAACTGGGAATCGCCGGCCCTCGGTGCCTGGGGTCTGGGCTGGGAGGTGTGGCTCGACGGCATGGAAATCACCCAGTACACCTACTTCCAACAGGCCGGTGGCATAGAACTCAATCCCGTGTGTGTCGAGCTGACCTACGGCATGGAACGAATCGTTATGTTCCTGCAGGGTGTAAACAGCGTGTGGAAGATTCAGTGGGATGAAAACCTGACCTATGGCGACGTCCTCAAGATCAACGAGGTGGAGCATTGCACCTACAACTTCGACGTGGCCGATGTCGAACGACTGACCACGCTTTACAACCTCTACGAAGAGGAAGCCAAGAACTGTCTGAGCGGGGGGCTGGTGATTCCGGCCCACGACTACGTGCTGCGTTGCTCTCACACCTTCAACATCCTGGATGCGCGCGGCGCGGTTGGCGTGACCGAACGGGCCCGCTACTTTGCGCGGATGCGCACCCTGGCCCGGCAAGTCGCGCAGGGCTATGTCGAACAGCGCGAACAGGCCGGCCACCCCATGCTCCGCCCCGTACCCACCGTGGAGCGGCCTGCTGCGACGCCTGCCGTCCCACCGGCAGAGCCGGCCGATCTGCTGTTCGAGATCGGCACGGAGGAGCTGCCGGCGGATGACCTCTGGAATGCGCTGCAACAACTGGAGACGATTGTTCCCGAACGGCTTACGGCGGCGCGGCTGGCGTTCCAGTCTGTGCGTGTGACCGGCACGCCGCGACGACTCGCCATCTATGTGCAGGGGATTGCCCCGCGCCAACCCGACGAAGAACGACTGATCAAGGGGCCTCCGGCGCAAGCTGCTTTCGATCCGGAGGGCCGGCCGACCAAGGCAGCGCGCGGATTTGCGTCCGGTCAAGGTGCCGGCGTGGACGACCTGGAAGTGCGCGACATCGAGGGCCGGCAGTATGCCGTGCTCACCCAGCGGTTGGGGGGCCGGCCGGCCACCGAAGTGTTGCCTGAAGTCCTTCCTGCGGTCATTGCCAACCTCCATTTCCAAAGAAGTATGCGCTGGAATGCCAGCAACGTTGCTTTCTCGCGCCCGATCCGCTGGCTGGTTGCCCTGCTGGGTGACCAGACGCTCGATTTTTCCTACGCCGACGTTCACTCCGGGCGGGAAAGCCGGGGTCTGCGTCCCGAAGGGTCACCGCCGGTGGTTATTCAGGAAGCCGGCCGCTATTTCGACACAATGCGCGAGCAAAACATCGTCGTGGATGCGCAGGAACGCCGGCAGCAGATCCGTGAGCAGGCCGCCAAGCTGGCCGGGGAAGTGGGCGGCCGCATCCCCGACGTACCCGACTTGCTGGACGAGGTCACCAACCTGGTAGAGACACCCACTGCACTGCGTGGCACGTTCGAGGAAAAGTACCTGGCCTTGCCACAAGATGTGCTGATCACTGTAATGCGCAAACACCAGCGCTACTTCCCGGTGGTGGATGACGATGGTAAGATGATGCCCTATTTCGTGACCATCGCCAATGGTGAAGTGCGCTATCCGGAGACGGTGATTCGGGGCAACGAAGGGGTGCTCCGCGCGCGATACGCCGACGCCGATTTCTTCTATGCGCAGGATACAACGAAATCGCTGGCCGATTACGTGCCGGCGCTGGACGGCCTCACCTTTCAGAAATCGCTCGGCTCGATGCTGGATAAAACCGGCCGGATGGAAAAACTCTTGCCCTGGCTGGCCGATCGATTGGGTCTGGATGAGGCCGAGCGTGTCGTGGCCGCCCGCGCTGCGCACCTTTGCAAGGCCGATCTGGTGACGAATATGGTCATCGAGTTGACTTCGCTGCAAGGCTACATGGGACGGGAGTATGCACGCAAGAGTGGCGAAGCCCCAGCCGTCGCCGAGGCGATCCTGGAGCACTATCTGCCCAAACATGCCGACGACGCGCTCCCTGCTTCGCGTCCCGGTATCGCCGTCAGCCTGCTGAACCGGTTGGACAGCTTGACCGGCCTGTTCGCCGTCGGTCTGGCTCCAACGGGGTCGGCAGACCCCTATGCTCTGCGCCGCCAGGCCATCGGGCTGGTGCAAATTTTGGCACAGAAGAACCTTTCCCTCTCGTTGCGTGAAGCGTTGCAACAGGCGGCTGCGCTCCAACCTGTTTCGGCCAGCGAAGAGAGTTTGCAGGCGGCATTCGAGTTCATCCGGGGCCGCTTCCGCGTCTGGCTGATCGACTCTGGCTATCGCCATGACCTGGTGGACGCGGTGTTGGCCGTCCAAGCGGACGATCCGGCCCGTGCGTACCGCACACTGAACGATCTGACAGATTGGGTAGAACGACCGCAGTGGGCGGAGATTCTCACGGCCTACAGCCGGCCGGCGCGCATCGTTCGCGGCCAGGAGCTGGCCTTTAGCTTGAGTGCAACGCTGCTTGCGGAGCCGGCGGAGCGAGACTTACATGCGGCCTATGAAACGGCGCGGCAGGCCATCGGCCCACAACCGACGGTCGCCGAATTCTGCGAGGCTTTCGCGGGACTGGTCGCGCCGATCAACGCCTTCTTCGAAGATGTCTTCGTGATGGTAGATGACAAGGCCACACGCGAAAACCGGCTGGCCCTCTTGCAGCACATCGCCGGCCTGGCCGACGACCTGGCCGACCTGAGCAAGGTACGCGGGTTTTAGGGAGCGGTCGTC
>JAADHH010000150.1 GCA_013151955.1 Chloroflexota bacterium | reverse complement strand
GCTGGAGGAGACTCCCGAAGGCCAATTCTTCGCGACCGGCTTCGCGTTCCCCGGCCGGAATGAGCAAGAGGCGTTTCGCAGGGAATTCGATTACAGTTTGCGTGGCCACACATCGCGCCTGGCCGGATACAAATCCAATAACGAAGACCTGCTGGCCCAGGCCGTACGGGAAGTCCTGGGGGTGCCGCGCGACCGCCTCTCCGACGAGGAAGCCATCGCCCTGGCGCTCGACCCCGCCCGCAACCGGCTCCATGGCGAGACCCTGAACCTTTCGACCCTTTCCAAACTGTCCCGCACGCTGCATCATCCGGGGTATACCTTTCGCAAAAAGCTCTCGCACACCGCGGACTCACAAAACCAGCGCCATCGCCTGACCCCCGGCTCTCGCCCCGTTCTGCTGGCCCACCTCGCGGACACTCCCGACTACATTGTGCCCACGCTCGTCCGCCAAGAGACCGCTATCGAAAAAATGTATCGGGAAACAATGGAACGTACTTGGGACGCCATTCGAAAGTTGCGCGGTATGGGCGAACCGCCGGAATTCATCGCCTACCTGTTGCCCAATGCGGCCAGTGTGCGCTTCACCGAGTCGGCAGACTTGCTGAACTTGCATCACAAGCTGGCCATGCGCCTCTGCTACAACGCACAGGAGGAGATATGGAAAGCCTCGCAAGATGAAGCGGCCCAAATCATGGAAGTCAACCCACGAATTGGCCAACACCTGGGAGCGCCCTGCCACCTGCGCTACCGCGCGCACACCACACCCTTTTGCCCCGAAGGCGACCGCTATTGCGGCGTGCGCGTCTGGCGACAGCACGTTCCCAACATGAGGCGGTTGATTTGAGATGGCTTCCCCCGAATCCAACACGCCGCACACAGCCCCCGCGACCGTGAACGCGCCGGAAAGCAGCCGGCGGGCAATGGCGAACACATCCCTGGACCGGGCCGCAGCCCTTATCCTGGGCCTGCTTGCCTTTGCGCTCTACGTGCGCACGCTTGCTCCCGGACTGCTGGGGGGAGATTCCGGAGAATTTCAGATGGCCGCGTGGCTGGGCGGATTGGCGCACCCCACCGGGTACCCGCTCTACCTCATGCTAGGCTGGCTTTGGTCACACCTGCTGCCACTGGGCGATCCCGCTTACCGCATGAACCTGTTTTCCGCTTTTTGGGCGGCGGTGACGGTCGTGCTGCTCTACCACCTGTTGGTCGCTACCGGCCGGCGCGTGCTCCCTTCGGCAAACAGAATCTCCCCGGTGGCCGCGCTGGTGACGCTGACCTTTGCGCTCACGCCAACGTTTTGGTCGCAGGCCACCCAGGCCGAGGTCTACACCCTGAACGCATTCTTCGTGGTTTTGTTGCTACTCCTCTGTTCCGGGCACGTCGTCCGCGACCGGGCGGTGATAGCGTGGTGCACATTTGTTTTCGGATTGAGTCTGACTCACCACCGGACAATGCTTCTCTTCCTGCCGGCCCTGCTCGCCGGTCTGTGGCTCGCCGGTCGGGCTGTGTGGCCCGGCGCGCGCCGGGCGGCGGGGCTCGTCACCCTGCTCGTGCTTCCCCAGCTTTTGTACCTTTATATTCCGCTACGCGCGGCGTACACCCCTTACCTGCACCTCTCTCTGACACCCACCCGCCCGCTCGACCTCTACGAGAACAATCTGTCCGGTTTCCTGTCGATGGTCAGTGGCAGCGTATTCCGGGGGGCCATCGGTACCCCCGTGCAGGGCCTAGGGCGTGTCACTTTGCTCGCCGGCTTCCTGAACCGGCAATTCACACCGGTTGGCATCCTGCTGGGCCTCCTTGGGCTGGCCCTGTTGATACGCCGCCGGCAATGGCCCCTTTTGGCGCTGAGTGGTTTGGGTTTTCTGGCCATCGTGGGCTTCGGGCTGATTTATTTCATCGGGGATGTCTACGACCAGCTCATTCCCGCTTATATCCTGTGGACGATATGGGCTGCCCTCGGGCTGTTGTTTTTGCTCGACGCGGCACCCGCCCGGCCAGCCGGCGGATTGTTCCTTTTGGCGATGCTCCTGCCGGCCTACCTCTTCCTGAGCGGGTACCCTCAGCAGAATCGCAGTCACGACCGGCAAGCCCGCCGGCGATGGCAAGCGCTGTTGGCGCAGCCGGTGCCCCGCGACGCATTGCTCGTCAGCAACGACCGCGATGAGGTGGTACCTCTGTGGTATTTGCAATACGTCGAAGGGCAACGCCCCGACCTGCTGGGCCTCTTTCCGCTGATCACGCCCCGCCCCGAACACAGCAACGTCGTTCGCTTGCTGGACGACGTGCTGGATACGGGCCGGCCCATTTTTCTGATCAAACCGATGCCCGGGCTGGAGATCAAATATCGCCTGCGCCCAGACGGGCAATCTCTGGTGCGCGTTGTGGGGCCGGCGACCGGAGACGGTCCGCTGAACGTCCAGGAACGTGCCCTCAATGACCAGGTCACGCTGTACGGTTGGGGCTGGCAACCCGCCGCAGTCCGGCGCGGGGAGCCATTTACGGTCACTCTGGTCTGGGAGGTACAGACGCCGCTGGAAACAAACTACACCAGCTACATTCACCTCGACAGCGAGGACGGCCAGACGATTGCGCAGAGCGATCACCGGCCGGGGGGAGTCTATTACCCCTCGTCCCTCTGGCAGCCCGGCGAACGGCTGTGGGACCGGCACGTCCTGACGCCGCCGGCAACGACGAACGCCGGCCCATACAAGCTGCTCGTCGGGCTGTACGACAGGCAGACGATGCAGCGTTTCGGTCATGAGCTCGTCATTCAGGGAATTACTCTCCGGTAGCTTGCCACGTTCCCCCCTGCGCCCTGTGTGAACGCGCTTGGGCGCGTTTTCGATAGCCGGCGGCACATTCGTTCTGTCCTCGCGGCTGCTCGCAGCGGATGACAATCCGCCGCCGCAGGGACGCGGACTGTCGTCCGCTGTGAGCAAGTAAGGCCGCCCAAGACGCAAGAAAACGACGGCACACCCATGGCGCGCGCCCTGTTAGACCAATCACCAATTTTGTGGTAAACTAACAACGGTGTGACATGCAACGCTGCGATTACACCGACAACAACGCTCGGAGGACGAACTCATGCGCATCGTGATCATTTCTGACATTCATGCAAACCTGGTAGCCCTCGAAGCCGTACTGAAACATGCCGAATTCGAAACGGCGGACGCAGTGTGGTGCCTTGGCGACATCGTAGGGTATGGCCCCAAACCCAATGCTTGTGTGCAGCGTGTCCAGCAAATCACCGACGGCACGTCGTTGGCGGGCAACCACGATTGGGCCGCCCTGGGGAAAATTGACGTCACGGACTTCAACGTGGATGCACGGCGGGCGGCGCTGTGGACACGCAGCCAGTTGACGGAGGAAAGCCGCGACTTCCTGACCCACTTGCCCACGCGCATGGGCCCGCTCCATGACGATTACACACTGGCCCACGGCAGTCCGCGGTACCCCGTTTGGGAGTATGTGCTCTATCCGTCGGTTGCTGCCGAGAACTTTCCCTATTTCGATACCCGAATCTGTCTGGTCGGTCACACGCATACCCCGGTGATCTTTCGCTATGTGGATGAGGAAGCTACACCGCAAACGATTTCTCCGGCGGTAGACATTCCGCTCCCCCTGACCAGCGATGACGACAACGTGCGGCTGATCATCAACCCCGGGAGTGTAGGGCAACCCAGAGATGGCAACCCAGAGTCCAGTTACGCTGTCCTGGACCCGGAATCAAACACGCTGACGTATCATCGCGTTCCATACGATATCGCCGCTACCCAGGAGCAGATGCGAAAATTTGGCTTACCTTCGCGGCTCATTACCCGGTTGGATTATGGCTGGTGACCTGGAACCTTTCCCCTGGCCCTTTCGTCTTGAAGAGTAGAAGGCCAAGAAGTTCAACTTCTCGGAGAAGTTGAACTTCTGAGCACATGAGCGCACGGCGCGCACCACGAAGGACGAAAATCGTATAGGGACCCCCACCCCTAGCCCCTCCCCCTCGCAGGGGGAGGGGAACAAAGAGGATGGTGTGTGGTTTG
>JAADHH010000147.1 GCA_013151955.1 Chloroflexota bacterium | reverse complement strand
CGCAGTCCGGCCTTTTTGACCAAGGCCATGACCTCGTCCGGCGTATACTGTCGCACGGCCTTGCGCAGCGATTGGTAGCCGTCGTGTTCCAAGTAGACACGCAGGTCTCGGATATTCAAAATGTCGCGGTTACGCAAAATAATGTGTTCGGTCATCTCTCATCAATTGAACTTCCACGTTGACTATGCCTCTAAAAAGGCCCAAGCCTCCTCACGACTCAACAAAGGACTTTCTTCGGCTTCATTCATTGCCTTGTCCAGACAGTAGTCTTCTACTGCTTCTGTTAATTCGTCAACGGAAGAATCATCATCGTGTTGCGTGTTCCGTCGCCCCACGCTCTACGCTCCACGCCCCACGCTCCACGCGTTTTTTACCCTCGTCCTTCCGCAATGTCTCTATGATTTCATCTATCTCTTCGGTCGTCAGATTCTCGTGGTATTCCAGGTCCACCTGCATGACCGGGGCGTGGTCACAGGCAGCCACGCACATGACCGTTTCCAGGGTGATGGCCCCGTCCGGCGTGGTCTCCCCCGGGCGGATGCCGAGTCGTTTGCAGACGTGGTCCAGCTTTTCGTCGGCTCCCCGCAACGCACAGGGGAAGTCGTTGCAGAAGTGGATCACATGCCGGCCGACCGGCTTCTTGTAATAGAGCGTGTAGAAGCCGGCCACGCTGTGTACCTCACTGATCGGCATGTCCAGCAGCCCGGCGATCTCGCGCATGGCTTCGTCGGTAAGGTGGCCATACTCCCGCTGGGCCAGGTACATCACCGGCATCACAGCCGAGCGTTTGTCCGGATAGCGAGTCAAGATTTTTTCGATTTCGTCGTTGTATTTATCGCGTAACACAAGGCTACCCTTCTCTCACGCTGATACTTTTTCTTCTTCCTGTAGCCGTTCGAGTAACCAGGACCCTACCAGGGTGTAATAGTCAACTTGTCTGGACGCCGCTATTCTCTTCAGTCGTTCCAGGGAAACTTCGTCTATATGCAGGACTATGGTAGGCTTTGGCAGCATCATCGTCACGCCTTCGGGTAGTTCTTCGAGTTCGTTGAAGTATTGCGTTGAATCATGATCGGCCCAGAAGGCCCGAACTTGCTCTTCCGTCTCGAACTGTGGCAATTTCGCGCTCATACTCACTTCCTCCGATAATAACGTCGCTCTGAGGTGGTCATGTCGCGGGCGCTGATGATCCGTGCCAGTCTACTCTTTCGAGCAAAAACGATAAAAAGATACCGGCCCTCGTCCGTCACACCATACAGGTAATACAGGTTGCCGGATCGACGGCTCTTGTGACGGTTGTAGAAAGGCTCTTCGGCCTCATCGTCTGTGACGTCATGTTTCAGGTACTTTTCCCTATTCCCGTCATCCCACTCAAATCCGGCAATCCGCATTCAGCTTTCCTTCGGCAACAGATAGTAGGTCTACCTTTTCTACTTGCCAATGATCAATTGTCAACGACCCACTGACAACTGTCTCGGTTGATCATTAATCATTGACCGTTGACCGTTGACAATTGACAATTGACAATTGACAATTGATCACCGGTCCACGTCCCCCAGCACCGGATCCATGCTGGCGACCAGAGCAACCATATCGGCGATCAGTCCGCCCTTCGCCGCCGGCCCGAGAATTTGCAGGTTGGCGAACGACGGTCCGCGGAAATGGACGCGCCACGGGCGTGAGCTGCCATCACTGACCATGTAGACGCCCAGCTCGCCGCGTGGCGACTCGACACAAGCGTAGACCTCGCCGGCCGGCACGCGCACCCCTTCCGTCCAGAATTTGAAATGGTGGATCAGCGCCTCCATGCTCTGGTAGATCTCTTCCTTGGGCGGCGGCGCGACCTTGTGATTGTCCACCAGGACGGGACCGGCGGGCAAATTGTCCAGGGCCTGGGTGACGATCTTGCTGCTCTCGCGCATTTCGTCCAGGCGCACCAGGTAGCGGGCGTAGATGTCCCCCTCCGCGCGGATCGGCACATCGAAGTCGAAGCGCTCGTAGCCGGAGTAGGGGAACGCCTTGCGAATATCCCACGGCACGCCGGCCGCGCGCAAAATCGGGCCGGTGACGCTGTGCGCGAGGGCCTCTTCTGCCGTGATCACACCGACCCCTTTCGTCCGCTCCAGCCAGATCGGGTTGTTGGTCAACAAGGTCTCGTAATCGGCCAGGCGGTCGGGGAAGAGGGCGATGAATTCGCGCACCGCTTCCTCGAAGCCGGCCGGCAGGTCACGGGCCAGGCCGCCGATGCGGAAGTAGCTGGACATCATCCGTGCGCCGGAGACCATCTCGTGGATGTCCAGGATCATCTCGCGCTCGCGGAAGCAGTAGAGCAACATACTCATGGCCCCGACGTCTATGGCGTGCGTGCCCAGCCAGACCAGGTGACTGGCGATACGCGTCAGCTCGCAGATGATCACACGGGCATATTGGGCACGCGGCGGCGGCTCGATTCCCAGCAGCCGTTCCGCAGCCATGACGAAGGCCAGGCTGTTGAAATGTGGCGACAGATAGTCCAGCCGGTTGGTCAGCGTGATACCCTGGGTGTAGCGCTTGTGCTCGAACGTTTTCTCCACACCGGTGTGCAGGTAGCCAATGTCCGGTTCCAGCCGGACGATCCGCTCACCCGCCAGCTCCACGATGAGGCGGAGGACACCGTGCGTGCTGGGGTGTTGCGGGCCGATGTTGACCACCAGATGGCCACCGTCGTCCCCCTCTTCCCAGGTGGGGAGCAAGGGGGCATAGGGCAACGCTTCCTCCGCGCCCAGCTCTTGCAGCGGGCGGTGTGGTTGGCCGTTGCCGTTGCCGCTGCCGGTGATCCAGCCTGCCAGTTTGCTCGTCCAATCAGTCATGATACGCTGCAATCTCTTTTCGCTCAGAACGTCACGTCGCGTTCAACGTTTAACCACGCTGCTCGTATCGTTTCAATCTCAAGTGTTGGCATGATACCACCTCTAGTTACGTTTCCGCAAAGTGCTTGCGTGCGTAGACTTCTTCCTGGTTGTGCGTAAAGGCGACCTCGTTCATGCAGTTATGCGGGTGCCAATGCTCGGACATGAAGTATCTCTTCACGATAGATGGGGCGTATGTCACTCTCCAAGAGCGTGACCACTGCCACCGTTTCCCCGTCACCCGCAACGAACTCCACCTCAAACGCCTTGCCGTTCCTATAGGCATACACAACCCCCCCTACATCTCCCGTTTTGAGGGGGTACCCTTTCAGATTGTGGGCCAATACCACCGTATCTAGTTCCCGTACCATCTCATCCTCCTACTTCCTCAACGGATACGCTGTAACAAACCGCGGGCACACCTGCCCCTGTTCCACAATCCATACAGTGCGGATGAAGGCGAATTCTCCCTTCGGAGTCTCCAGTTGCCCATCCACAACATATTTCGTGCCATAAGATGAACGTTCTACTTTGACCACTTGTCCCCTTTGGGCGATCTGCAACAATTCTTGTTCCAATTGTACAAGATTGTGCGTGCCAAAACCCAGCGCTCGGAAGAATCGGGCCTTGATTCTGCCAATCGTATGGGTCTCCGATAGGAGATAGGCGGTCAACTTCCTCCGCGAAATATACGCCTGCGCTGCATTGGGAAGTTGCATGGCAAGATGTCTCTTTTTCGATTTTGCAGTGCGATCCTACCGATCCGCAAAGTGCTTGCGTGCGTAGACTTCTTCCTGGTTGTGCGTAAAGGCGATCTCCTCTTGGCCCAACGGATAGTCCTTCTGCAGGGGGTGGCCTTCCCAGTCATCCGGCATGAGAATACGGCGCAGGGCGGGATGCCCCGTAAACGAGATGCCAAACATGTCGTACACTTCCCGTTCGTACCAGTTCGCTCCCGGCCAGACACCGGTGACCGAGGGGAGTTCGGCCTCTGCCTCGGAAACCCAAACGCGCAAGCACAACCGCCGGCGATGCGCCAGCGAGAGCAGGTGGTACACCACGGCGAAGCGTGGCTCTTGCGGCAGGTAGTCCACCGCGGTCACATCCGAGAGCAGCGCGAACTGCATGTCTTCGTCGTCACGCAGGAAGCGGGCAATATCGAGCAGGGCGTCCTTTTCGACCTCGATGGTCGTTTCGCCCAGCCGTGAAGTGACCTTCCCGATGGTATCGGGAAAGCGGGTCTGGAGTTTGGTGACTACTGAACCGTCGTCTAGCACTGTTTCCTCACATTCGTACTTGTTGGTCAGCTATGCGAGCTTGTAACTTCGCAACGGTTTCAGAACGCAATTCTGGTTCTGCCTCAACAACTTCCCGTTTTGCCAAGACTTCCTTAACCTTGGCCGGGGAAGCTTTTTCCCATTTTTGTAGCAATTCTGCATAGTCTGTCTCTTGCTGAGAGACAACTTCTTTTGGCACAACTTGTGCAATATAGGCCGGCATGACTTGACGCGTGAGAATATAGAAAACATATTGATCTAATTGGAGACCCTCACTTTGGGCTAAGACCTCTAATTGGTTATGTAGTGTTTTTGGTAGTTGCAATGTTAATTGTCCCATTCTCAACTCCTACTCAAACAGCAATCTCCGCCAGCCCGGCCTCGACCAATGTGCCCGCGCATCCTGCTTCAGTAGGTCAACGATACACATCCCTTCTATGACCAACCGCGACAACTTCGATCAGCGAGGTAATCACTCAATGGTCTTGATGGCTCATTGCGACGCGACTCGATGACACGGATATCCGTGAAGTCATGGAGAAAGTCATCATCCGTTAGCAATTTTTGGACAATTGTATTTTGATCTTTTTTCGGCATACCTTTGAACGCCAACCAAAAGACCTCCGCTTTGGCTTCGCTCACATTCATGATCTTTACCTCATGGTTCGTTACAGTTCAAGGACGCAGTGTGTGATGTGTCACCCCACGCTCTCCTTCTTGCTCAAAGGGAAATGTTCACCGGCCCGGCCTCGACCAACGTGCCGGCGTGCTCCGCTTCGATCTTCTCCTGTAGCCGGATCAGCCCGTCCATCAGTGCTTCGGGGCGTGGCGGGCAGCCGGCGACGTAGACGTCCACCGGCACGACTTCGTCCACGCCCTGCACGATGGCATAGTTGTTGAAGATGCCGCCGCAGGAAGCGCAATCCCCCATGGCGATGACCCATTTCGGCTCCGGCATCTGGTCGTACAGCCGGCGGACGACCGGTGCCATCTTGCGTGAAACGCGGCCGGCCACGATCATCAAATCTGCCTGGCGAGGAGAGGCACGCATCACCTCCATGCCAAAACGGGACATGTCTACGCGCGGAGCCTGCGCGTGCATCATCTCGATGGCGCAACAGGCCAGCCCAAACATCAAGGGCCAAATCGAGCGACTGCGTGCCCACTGCACGGCCTGATCGACCGTCGTCAAGACCATGCCCAGATCCCCCGGCCTGTTCGGATCTATCGCCGGTACGGGCCGCTTCGATGGTGTGTTTACTCCCACTGCAAGGCCCCCTTCGCCCAAATATACAGGAAGCCCACCAATAACACAAACAAGAAAACCCCCACCTCTACCAGACCGAACCACCCGAGTTGCCGGAATACCACGGCCCACGGGAATAAGAAGACGATCTCAATATCGAAGACGATAAAGAGTGTGGCGGTCAGATAGAAACTGACCGGTAATCGGCGCATGGCCGGGCCAAAAGGGACCATGCCCGATTCGTACGGTGCTTGCTTGGCCGCGGAGGGATTTCGTGGCCCAAAGACTTTGGACAACAGGAGCACCAAGCCGGCCAGACCGGAGACCAGTACCACCAAAGTCAGAATTGAGAAATAATCATTCCACACTTGTATACCCCTTTTTAGCAGAAAGGGAGGGCGAACGGCATCGGCTTCGACCCTCCCTTACTCTCTTGTAGTGAATTATATCACTACGTTTTGTGTTTGTCAAATACCAGAAAAAACGGGCATGCGCAACAAGTGCCCGGAGAGTACGAGGGGTGTCCCCTCGGCTCTTCCTCCCTCTACATTTCGGGGCTTGCGACGAACCGCTGCGGAAGCCCAAACCGAATGAACCTTTGACAGCAATCTTTACACCGGGTCGACCAGAATTCGTCATGACCCAGCCGCCGGGTACCGCGCACTTGAGAAAGTTCTGCTGTTGTTGAAGTTCTTTTACACCGCGTTAATACTCTGTTAACATTTTCCTGGTACACTGTGCGTGTGAGCATGTGAAGCTCTATCAATGAACCGTAAAAGCTCAAAAGAACCCTGCAATAGAGGACCCGAGAGATGAACACAAAACTACGAACAACCATCCTGGCTCTGTCAGCATGTTTGACTCTGCTCGTTCTCGTCGCCCTAGCCCGGTCTGCGCTGGCAGTCGCCATTGACGGTGACTTCACGCCGTGCAACGGCGCCGGCACCGCGCCCCCGAACGCACACGAGGGTCCGTGGTCCAACCGGTTGATGATCGCCTACTCCGACGATGGGCTCACGTGGACCCGTGCCAACCGCGTCCTGGCCGATCAAGGCGATGTGCCGGACGCTATCGTGGATGATCAGGGAACCATCCGCGTCTACTATGTCACCTGGTGCCCCGCCGAGGTACACAACCAGACGGTCGTAGCCCTGTCGGCAGACAACGGCACGACCTGGAGGTTCCACCGTGTGACGATCAACGGGCTGGCCAGCGGCCAGCCTTCACCCGTGGACCCGGACATCGTGCGCACGCCGGACGGACGCTGGCGACTCTATTTCACCAGTGCAACTCCCGGGCCAGGTAGTACCCCCCACACCTATTCGGCCATCTCCGAGGACGGTTTCACCTTTCAGGTTGAATCGGGAGAGCGCCTGGCCGTGGCGGACAAGCAAGTGCTCGACCCCTCCGCGATTCGCACCGGAGCGGTTTGGCACTTGTTCGCGGGCGGCAACCCAGGCACGCCCGGCGAAAATTGGCACGCGACCGCAAACGACGGCCTGAACTTCCACCAAGAGGACAACTTTTTTGCCGACGGCATCATCATGTCCAACGGGCTGGCCGTCGAAGGGGGCTATCGCTTTTACGGTTTCAAGCGTTCGGCCCCACCCGCCGGCACCACGTCCATCTACTCTGTCTTTAGTACGGACGGCATCACCTGGACCATGGAGCCGGGCACACGGCTTACCGGAGACCTCTCATCCGGGTTGGAGAGTGACTCTGTGAAGGACCCCGCCGTCGCTCACTTGCCGGATGGGCGATACATCATGATCTACGTCACCGAAATTCCCGCCGGGGGCACTACCGAATCGCCAACTCCCACGGCAACAGCGCAGCAGTGCATGCGGGACGTGAACGGCAACGGCGAGGGAGATGTCGCAGATGTGATGGCCACGGCGACCACGCCGGGCTGCCTGGTCTACCTGCCCGCAATCGTGCGGCAGTGGGGACAGCCCTGGCCGACGACCACACCGACCCCAGCCACGGCAGATAACTTGACGTTCATCCCCGATCCCGGCATCCGCGTACACATTGCCTCCAACCCGGCCGCCAGCGTAGACCCTGAAACGGGCACCGTCTACCTGTTTTACGAAGACCGTACCACCATGCCGGGGAAGAGAATGGTTGCCACCTCATCCGACGGTCTGAGTTTCTCCAACGGCAGGCAGACGACGAACGCCGACAATCTGCACTTTCCATACAATGTCCGGCTGCCGGACGGCACTTGGCGGAAGTACACATTTGATGTCAACACAGCACAACTCAAAAGCCAGAGTTCGACCGATGGCATGCACTACAAGCCCGATCCTGGTGTCCGCTACACGGCCCAACCTGATGACAACGGGAAAGTCGGGGTTCACGATCAATATGTCGATGCGGCCGGCGGCGTGGTCTTGCTCTACATCGGCGACATGCAAGGGGTGAACAACGTGCGTCTCGCCTACTCGCCTCCGGGCGATAACGGCTGGACGTTCACGTTCGAGGAGGGCGACGTACTTGGCGACGCCGCCGCCGGAGGAGGAGGTCACAGCTACGTGGACCCCAAGTCCATTCTGCTGCCCGATGGCCGCCGGCGGCTCTTCACCATGCGCCAGGGCACCTTGCCGCCGCAACCGGGTGTACACGCCACCGGAAAGATATTCAGCTTCATCAGCCAGGATGGCAAATCCTACGATCTGGAACCGGGAACCCGGCTACAAGCGGAGGACTTCACCCAGTTTGCCGTGTGGTCTCTCAACGATCCGGTGGTCGTGCAATTGCCCGACGGCCGCTATCGCATGTACGTAGCCGCGCTGATCACTGCCGGACCGAACGAGCAAGAGTGGGTCATTGTCAGCGCGACAACTGCCTAGCGTAGAAAGAGAAGTTCAACTTCTTTGAGAAGTTGAACTTCTCTCTTGGGCGAGCTTGTTTTCAGGCGCTTACTTACCTGACCGAACTCCGGAACGCGCTGAATGCCAACCACATGCCCAGGCAGACAAAAATCGCGATGACTGCGAAACAGAGCCACAGCGGCAGCACGCTCGTGCCGGACAGCGCCGTGCCGTTTACGAGAAGGGTCTGGCGCATGCCATCCACCACGTAACTGGTTGGGTTGAGCAGAGCCCCTATTTGCATCCACTTGGGAAGGACGTCCAACGGATACAAGGCGTTGCTCAGGAAGAGGAGCGGCAAGTTCAGGAGGAAAATCAAGCTGTGATATGCTCCCATACTGTCCGTCTTGGAGGCAAAGGCCAGGGCGATGCCCGCAAATCCCAGCCCGTAACCGGCAACCAGTAGAAATCCGCCCAGCCACCCCAGGGGATTCGTGGTAACCTGCATACCCATCAGAATCCCGACGATGAAGATCACAATCGCTTGAAACAGGCTCTTGGTCACCGTGCTCAGAGCATTGCCTAACAAAATGCTCAGTCGCGGAATGGGGGCGACCAGGTACTCCTTGACGATGCCCTGAACCCGTTCCATGAGCCAGGTCGAACCACCACCTACGGCCCCCCCCAACGCGCTCAGTGCCACGATGCCCGGCACCATAAAAGTAATGTACAAATTGCTTCCGCTCGGCATGACCGGCGCCATCAGACTTTTCATACCCACACCAAACAACACAATCCACAAAATGGGTTGCAGGAGCAAACCGATGATCTCCTCGGGATGCACCAGGGATTTTCTCATGTGTTTGTGCCACAACGTCAATGCAGCGCTCATTGTTGAATCCTCCTTGAACGTAGAAGTAAGGGATACACCGGTGACGGTTAGTCCCGCAACTGGCGGCCCGTATAATTGAAGAATACATCCCCCAGGCTCGGTCTGGCCACGGAGAGGTCCTCGATGGCGAACCCGTTGTCGGTGGCTGTAGACACGATCGCCACCAGCCGCCGGCTGCCGGTGTCCACGCCGACCTGAATCACATTGTCGCCCGTCGTCACCGTCTGCACAAAGGGCAGGGCCCGAACCTGTTCGATGAAGTGGCCGCTGTCGCCCTGGCCCACAATGCGAAACGTGTCCGCACCCATTTGGTCTATCAGTTCACGCGGTGTACCTTCGACCACAATTTTCCCATGATCAATGATGCCCACCCGGTCGGCCAGTTGCTCGGCTTCGTCCATATAATGTGTGGTCAACACCAGAGTCAGCCCGTTCTGATCCTTCAGGGTGCGGATGTAATCCCAAATGCGTCCCCGTGTTTGGGGGTCCAGGCCAAGCGTCGGCTCGTCCAGAAACAAGACTTCCGGTTGGGTCATCAACGCGCGGGCCAGCTCGATGCGCCGCTTCATGCCACCGGAATACGTTTGGCAGCGCCGGTCCGCCGCGTCTTCCAATTCGACCAGGGCGAGCAACTCGGCAGTTCTCGCGCGGCGTTCCTGCTTGCTCTGGCCATACAGTTGCCCGTGATATTCCAACACCTGCCGGCCGGTCAGATCATTGTCCAGCACGACATCTTGGAAGGTCACGCCAATGCGCTTGCGCACCTCCCCGGCCTGGCGAACCACGTCGAATCCCGCGATCTTTGCGACCCCGCCTGACGGTTCGAGAAGCGTCGTCAAGATCGAAATCGTTGTCGTCTTGCCGGCCCCGTTCGGCCCAAGCAGGGCGTAAATCGTATTCGCCGCAATGGACAGGTCGACGCCGTCCACGGCCAGCACTTCTTCGCTATACCGTTTTACCAGTCCCCTGGACTCGACGGCCAGGGATGTTTGCTTCTGATGATCCATCTTCGTACTCTCCTTGTCGCCAATTAACTGTTCAAGTTCGGTCATGATGGTTCCTTCACGCTCCGTGCGAATGCCTCTGCTTTCCCATTTCCAGGTGTGCGGTCACTTCGTCCAACCAGTCTAGCTCGGTTTCAAGGTGGCGGATCTGGTGCAGAATCACAAACGAAGCGCCCTCGATGTGGACATCGTGGGCTTGCATGGTTTGCAAGGCGTGCTCCACGGCTGTCCGTCTCATGCGGAGCAGAGACAAGGCTTCCTTGTCAGGAAGCGTGTGCAGGAAGAGCAGCGCGATATTCCCGGGGAAGACAGCCTGTTTATAGTTTCCCAGGCTCTCGCGCAGCAATTCCTGAAAGGCAGTTTCTCCCTGCGGCGTAATTTTGTGAACACGTCGCGGGGGACGATTGGCCTCCCGTTCTTCCCGGTAGGTGACCCACCCACGATCGGCCATCTTGTTGAGCAGGCGGTACGCTGTGGGCTTCTTCAGATTCACCAGCGCTCCGTAGTGACAGTCGATAAAATCGTTGAGTTGGTAGCCGTGCATTTCCTGGCCCCGCAAAAGCCCCAAAAGCAGGAGTTCTCTCTCCATCGTGACCTCACATTTTCACACATCACTTTTGCTTAGTCCATTGTGAGTAGTCCATACTGACTATTCACAATGGATTATACCCTCTTTTGGAGTCTTTGTCAAATGGGAGCAACCCGCCCTGGAATGGGGATTCCAGGGCTCTGTGTGGGCCAAGAAGTTCAACTTCTCGGAGAAGTTGAACTTCTAAGCATCGTGTGGCCAGTATCTGACGACTGGCTGTTATTTTCAAAGCAAAAAATCAAGGGCCAAACTTTTTTCGCAAAACGTCTACAACCTTTTTGCTGATCAACCCCTCTTCTTCGTTAAAACGTTCTTCGAAATTCTCGTTGCCGATGAGAGCGATGAGGGCCTGGCGCGTTGGCGCATCGTACGCCCCGGTCGCCGGCCCGGAATAGTAGCCGGCCCAGCGCAGAATCTGCTGGACATCGCGCGCCACCTCGCCTTCGATTTTGACCAACTCGCCAGGCCCGGGCGTGCCAAAGAAAAGGTGGTGCAGTTCGAGCAGGGCCTTCAGCCGCTCAATCGGTTGCGGGTCATCGTCTACGCGCAGGTCCAGGTAGCGGTCGTTATAGCCGCCGTAGCCGCCCTGGGGGCGAACGACCAGGACGGCCGCAGATTGCTGGCCCCGGCGGTCTCCACCGGCAGCTTGTCCGGCAGCCAACGCGGCCAGCAGGCGATCGGCCAGTTCTCCCCCCATCTCTTCGAATGTTCGTGCCATCGCTTCCACCGTGGCCTTGCTGACCAGGATGTTTCCCTGTGCCGCATAATGTGTGCCGGCTATGCCCCCGGCCCACTCGTGGCAATCGCCTCCGGTGAACGTGGCCGACCCACCCTGGGCGTCCACCAGACCCACCTGCCGGCGCGACCGGCCCTCATCGCGGCCTATGAGCGCGTCCAGTGCCTCTTGTGCGCTGATTCCCTGGGACATCAGCGCCAAGCCCTGGGGGCCGAAGGAGGTGTTGGCGTAGGACTGGGTAGCCACCGCACCTGTGCCGGCCTGGGCCCAGGGGACAACAGCGCCAACCGCCAGGAACTTTGACTGCACGGCAACGCCCCATTCCCGGGCCTCCGCATCATAGCCCACAATAGAAAAGGTGGACGGAACACAACGATTCGTTATCACGATAAACCTCCTAACCGGTCAGTTGTCCATCTTCCGTTGCAGACGGTTGAGCCGGTGGGTCAATTCTGCCATGGCTCGACTTCGGGCATGGTGCGGCAAATCAGCGCGCTGGACTTGCGCGACGGCCCCTTCCGTCCACCGGGCCGCTTCCGCATAGTCGCGCTGCTTGTGTTCGCAATACTTCGCCAGCTCAATGTATGCGTAAAGTTGGCCCGCCCGTGCGGCCATGCGCCAAAGCGTTGTGGCCTCCTCCAGATTACCCCGCCGCTTGTGCGCAAACGAGAGGCGCCGCACAGCTTCGTGATACGGTTGGCCGGTCAGGTCGTCGGCCAGCGCGCGGGCGTACAACTGCACGGCGGTGTCAACATCCCCCAGATGCTCGAAGAGTTTTCCCATAGCCACAAGGTCCACGCCGTAGTGCGCTTCCCCCTCCGTTGGATCGTTGAGCAGCCGCGCAACATGACTCAAGAGTGCTGCCAGGGAAAGAATATCGACGGCATTGTGATAGAAGACGTTTTGCAAAGGCCGGGCATCTCCCGTGCGCAGAAAATCGAAATACAGGCCGGGCACCAGCCAGCCGGGCACGTCTTCACCGGTGCGCGAGAGGCCAAGGATGTATTCCTCTATCTGACCAAGGGCGCAGCCAGGCAGCCGGGCACGCCACAGCCTGCGCGCGAGAGACAACAAGTCCAGGTGTGTGGCCTTTTCCCACGGGAGGAAGATTTCGCCTCCGGGCAGATACCGCGCGGCGACAAAACGAGATTTCAACAGGGGCATATCGAAAGCCTTGCCGTTGTACGTCACCAAAACGTTGCAAGGCTCCAAAAACTCGTAGAGCGCGTCGAGCAGAGCCGGCTCCTCGCCCGGATCACGCATGAAGAACTGGGTCAACTGAAATGCTGCGCCATCATAGCGACCGACCCCCACCAAGAACGCATACGTGCCCGTCCCGCCGGATAAACCGGTCGTCTCCGTGTCCAGGAAGGCGAAGCTTTGCCGGTCGGCTTCTGGGAGGTGCGGATTGCCGGCCCAACGGGCAATCGTGTGCAGCGGCGACGAAAGACGCAGGGTGGCCCGTCCATGCTGGTGGTCGAGCGGGTATCGCTTCTGAGCGAGGAAAACCTCGCCGTGTGCCGTCTCCCGAAAGTGTCCGGGGACTACCCGCTCGATGGGATACGATTCGCGCCGGCGCGGAGCGGGCATGTCCTGCGCACCAATCTGCACCCCGAGTGCTTTGAGCCTGCTCGAAAGTGAAGTCATTTCTGGGTCAAGGCTTTCAAAAGCGCGATGGTCTCCTCTTTTCCGCCAAATCCATCTTCGCCACCGGGGCCGGTACACGATGGGCATCCGGTCGCACATTCGCAGGCCAGCACCACGTCACGGGCATCGGCCAGGAGGTTGTCGTGCAAGGCAAACAACCGTTCACTAAACCCAATTCCTCCCGGCACCTGGTCATACAAAACGACCGTGGGGCGGCCTTCGGCCAACGCAGATTGTGGATCGAAGTGGACGCCGAGGTCGCGCGTATCGCACATCAGGAACAAGGGAGCCAGGTGTCCAAGCACAAAGGCCACTCCGGCCAACCCGCTGCGGATGCGCACGGCAAGTTCGGCGCGCCGGTGGCAACGGGGACAAAGGGTGACCAAATTGGACAGCACGTTCGCTTCCCGGCGGCCGGCAAAGGTGCGAAATGGCGTTTTGTGGTGAACGTGGTGCGCGCGCCCCCCCTCCTCCGCACCACAAGCCTGACAGCGATAACGGTCGCGTGCGCGGGCCCGCTCGCGCTGGGCCGGCCAGTCAGGCCCGTACTGGTTGGGGTCGTTGCTCCACAGCGCCTGCTGCCGCAATCCTTCCACAATGTCCGCGTCCAAGGCCACCCAGTATCCGGTGGTCACCAATTCCGTTGGCGGCAGGGAAACTTCGCCCTCGCCGAGCAGTTCATGCGTGAACCACTTGATCTTGCGAAATCCCACCACCTCGGTGGTGACGGCCACTTCGCCGTGGGCCTTGATCGCGCCCTGCGCAGGACGCTCGTCCGCCTTGTCCAGCAAACGGACAGTCGTTTCGGTGCGCGGCTCGGTGTAATAATCGAGATCCGCCGGGCGCATTTGCGCGATTCGCTGTGCCAGGTCCAAGCGCTCTACAAGATAGGTCTGGCCATCGTGCAAATAGACGGCGCCGGCGTGTACCATCCAGTGGGCACTTGTTTGATCTACCTGTCCAATCGTGATCCACTCGTTTTCATTTTGAGTTTGGAGTAGGACGGCCTCCGGCGAAGCACTGCGGAGCGAAACGTCCTGCGCCGGATAATGGTCGGCCATCCAGAAGAATTTGTCTCCAGAGCGGTGTACGACGCCGGCCTCGACCAGAAACTCGAGAATCTCGGCCACGTCCGGCCCCTCCACGCTTCCAAAACCCTCCCCCTCGCGGAAGGGAAGTTCAAAAGCGGCGCAACGCAGGTGACCCAAAAGAATGAGCAGGTTGTTGGGGTTGATCAGGGCCTGTTCCGGTGCGCGGCCCAAGAGGTATTCAGGGTGACGGGCAAGAAACTGATCGAGCGGGCTGGCCGACGTGATCAAAATAGCCATCGCCTCGCCCTGTTTTCGACCGGCGCGGCCTGCTTGTTGCCAGGTGCCGGCTATGGTGCCCGGGTATCCGGCGAGCACGGCCGCTCCCATCCCGCCAATGTCCACGCCCAATTCCAGCGCATTGGTGGCGACCACGGCGCGAACACTCCCCTCGCGCAGCCCCCGCTCGATTTCGCGGCGCTCGCGGGGCAAGTAGCCACCGCGATACCCACGCACGGCCTGATGCGTGGCCACGCTGCGCCGCCGCAAGGTTCCCAAAATCAACTCGACCGTGCGGCGTGCGCGTGCAAAGAGAATCGTTTGCACATCGTGGCGCAGCAAGTCCTCTGTGATTCGCACACTCTCCAGCAGTGTGCTCCGGCGAATGCCCAGTTCTCGATTGACGATTGGGGGATTGTAGACGAAGAAGTGCCGCTCTCCGCGCGCCGAGCCGTCGTCATCCACGAGGGTGACATCCTCTTCGATCAGCCTTTGCCCCAGTTCCACGGGGTTGGCAATGGTTGCCGAAGTCAGAATGAATTGGGGAGCAGCGCCATAGAATCGGGCAACCCGTTTCAGCCTGCGCAATACGTTGGCCACGTGCGAGCCGAAGACCCCTCGATAACTGTGCATTTCATCGATGATTACGAACCTCAAGTTTTGAAAGAAGCCGGCCCAAAGGGTGTGGTGTGGGAGCAGCCCGCTGTGCAGCATGTCCGGATTGCTGATTACGAGTTGGGCGGTTTTGCGGATAGCCGGTCGCGCCGCCGGAGGGGTATCTCCATCATAAGTAGCGACGCGAACGGGCAGCTTTGGATCTGCGCCCCGTATCTTCTGCAGGCCATCGTGTTGGTCCTGGGCCAGCGCCTTGGTGGGGAAAAGATAGAGCGCACGCGTTTGGGGGTTGCGCAGCAGTGAGTCTAGCACAGGCAAGTTATAGCAAAGGGTCTTTCCGCTGGCCGTGCTGGTGACGACAACCAGATTCTGGCCGGTATGCACCCGGCGCCACGCGGTCGCCTGGTGCGTATAGAGTGCCTTGATTCCGGAGGAGCGCAGGGCGGCGGCCAACGCCGGGTGGAGGTCGTCGGGAAATGGCGCAAACTGAGGCGGTATTGCCGGGAATGTACGCCATGCGGCGACGCTGCTACGAAAACTCGGGTCTGTGCGCCAAGCACGCAAAAGTGCAGAGAGAGGCATGGTCGCTCTATCGCCAACTAAAACGCCCGCTGCAGGCAAAGGGACGCCGTCCACCACAAGATAAGATACGACCCTCCGCCGTGCCGTGTGCTACTAAGGTCTTGAACCTGCTTACGCAGGTGGGTGCCTACCCAGCGACATGGTGCCGTCCCCGCAGGAACAGCGCTCTGGTCGCTTACTGGAGATCGGCTCCCTAAAAGAAAGTGTTGGCTCAAGCCTCTTTTTTCACATCACGCGCACGGCCGGGGGCCGCACTTATATTCTATCACAAAATGGGTTTTTCTGCAAGGGTGTTTGTGGGCGTGGTCAGATCGACATAGGTCAGAGTCCACGCGGCAGACCGAAATGTCTCGTACAGTCCCTGGATCGCGCTGAGAATCAACACAACGACCACGACGAGAGGGACGCCGACAACCACGGCCGCCGGCACTCCTGCGATGGCATAGACGGCCAATGCGGGGGCGGCAGCTATACCCAGCAGGATAAGGGCCACCGGTATCATCAAGATACCCCAAAACCACCCCAGCCCCAGTAGAATCAAGCCCATCAACAAGGTTGGCCCAAGATGTTCGCGGACCAGGGAAAAGCCACGGCGTAAGGATTTGCGCACACCCCGATTGTTCAGGACGCACTCCCGGTAGACGATCTCCAGGACCATATCTATGAGCACACCGGCAACGATCAGGAGGAGCAAGACGAGCACGAAGAGAACAACCGTGAGGGCCACGCTGCCCACTTGCACGGCCGCGCGTCCCGTAAGCAGCAAAATGAGGGGCGAAAAAGCGACGAGCATCAACAGAATAGCGATCAGAGCCATTGGAATGCCCACGACCAGGCCGATCAGAAACAACCTCCAGGCGCGCACGGACCATCCCCAACGCCGCCCTTCGGCAACATTCGTTGCTCCCGTCTCTTCCACGTCACGCACCATGCCGATGAGCGCGGCCACCGACACGTAGCGGGCAATCGTACCGATGATGATCCACACGAGGAAGAACAACACGAGAGCAATTATGAGCGGGA
Organism: Chloroflexota bacterium; assembly: GCA_013151955.1. Lineage (GTDB taxonomy): Bacteria > Chloroflexota > Anaerolineae > Ardenticatenales > JAADHH01 > JAADHH01. The sequence continues at coordinate 6,505 of JAADHH010000147.1, read as the reverse complement.
TAACCCATCCGGGCGTAGGTCCCCCCTGCGAAAAGTATGGTGCTGTCTGGTTGTGCCGGCCGTAGCTGTTGAAACTGAAACGAAAGCCTTGCCCGATGCTACTTCCACCACCCCCAAACAAAGCCACCAAGAATCCGTACAGCCACAAGGCCCGGTTTCTCCGGGTGATGTCCAGGGCTCTACTCAGTATGTTTGCGTAGTTCATCTCTTTGCTCCTGTCGTGAAAACGAACGAAAAGGCGAATGGGAGGCAGCGATTGAGCATCGCCGCTTCGCTGATTTCTATCCCCCGGCGGCGCGCGCTTCCGGTTCACCCAAGAGATCGTATTCCATCGCTCCGGCAATCCGCACGCGCACGAACTGCCCAAGGGGCAGCGTTCCTTCGACAACGACGAAGCCATCCACCTCCGGCGCATCCCGGTATGATCGGCACAGGCTGATGCCGTCACCAGCGCCATCCACTAACACTAAATATACGCGCCCCACCTGTTCCTGGTTGCGCGAGAGAGAAATACTTTGTTGCCAAAGCATCGCTCTTTCATGCCGTTCCTGCTTTATCTCATCGGGTACCTGGCCGGCCAGGTCAGCCGCCGGTGTTCCAGGTTCCTGGGAATAGGGGAATATCCCCACCCTATCAAAACGCACCTCGGCCATAAAATCAAGAAGTTCCTGGAACTCAGTTTCTGTTTCGCCCGGGTAGCCCACAATGAAGGTCGTGCGCAGAGCCACGTCGGGCACCGTCCGGCGCAGCGATTCGTAAAAGCGGCGCACACGTTCCATGTTGTGGGGCCGGCGCATACGTTTGAGCACAGACTCCGAGGCGTGTTGCAGGGGCATATCCAGGTAATTGCAGATTTGTTCGTGTTGGGCTATCGTTTCGATCAACCGGTCGGACACGTGACCGGGGTAGGCATACAGCAAACGTATCCAGGGCACAGTGGGCACCGCTTCCACGAGGGCGTCCAGTAGCGGCGGCAAAGCGTCCTTCTCGCCCCGATCCCGCCCATAAGCAGTCAGGTCTTGCGCTACCAGAACGATTTCTTGAACGCCTTGCTCGGCCAGTTGCCGGGCTTCGGCAAGCACGTGCCGGGGCGGCTTGCTGCGTTGCGACCCTTTGATTGCAGGGATCGTGCAGAAGGCGCAAGGCGCGCTGCACCCATCGGCGATTTTCAGGTATGCCGTGGTCCCCTGTGCCTGGCGCGACACGGAGTCGGCCACGTGGTTGCGCTCCGATGGTGGCCGGACGTACGGCTGCCAGCGATCTTCCGGCTTGCGGCGGGCGAGCTCGGCCAGGAAGTTGGGCATTTCGGTCCACTGTCGGGTTCCGATCAGGCCATCCAGTCCGGAGACGGCTTGTTGCAGTTGGTCGGCGTATCCCTCGATCATGCAGCCGGCCGCAACGAGCAATTGTCCCGCCTCTTTGCCGGCGGACAGCTCACGAAGAACGCTGATCGCTTCCTCTCGCGCGGGTTGGAGGAAGCCGCACGTGTTTACGATGATCACCTCGGCCCGGTCTGGTGTTTCGACAAGGTGGTGGCCTGCCTCAGTCAGCAAAACGCCGATCCCTTCGGAATCGGCGAGGTTCTTGGCACATCCAAGCGTTACGAGGTGACACCGCATCTTCTTTCTATCCCCCCGGCGTACCTGTGGCGACAACTTCCGGCGCCGGCGTATACGTGGCCAGTGGAGTGGGTACCTGTTCCACCAACTTGCCTTCAGGGCCGCGAATCCATTCTCGTGAGACGACTTCGCCAACTTGCCCAAGCAATCCAACTTGCCGGTCGTTTACCGTGACGAACACGCCGCCGGCATTGCCGATTCGTACCGCAAGCTGATTACGGGCTTCCCAGCGACCGGTTGCTCCCGGGTTCATCGTGTTGGCAAAGACGTGATCACCGTCCGATATCACTTCCACCCAGGATGTGTCGCTGACCACTACCGCTACTCTGATGGCAATCAACGGCGTGCCGGTGACTGTGGGTGAAGGAAGGCGCACCGGCGTATCAGTTGGGGTAAGCACAACCGGCGTACTGGTCACCGTCTTTGGTCTGGTTCCCCCCACCGGTACAGCAGAGCCTGTAACAGTCGGAGAGATTGTAGGTGACCCGGCAACAAGGTGCGATGTCAGAAATCCCACATTCGGCCACGGGAAGTGGGAACGATTTTCGGCTCGCGACCACCATAGGCCAAGGCCAACGAGCAACACGATCAGGCATGCTCCAATGATCAGCCGGACCGGGTGGAGCCATGGAGAGGCTACTAACGGCTCCGCCAGCATTTGGGGCCCTTCCGAAAGCGTTTCTTCTCCTTCGGGCGCATATTGTTCCAGGATTGCTTGTGGTTCCAACCCCAGAAAGAGCGCGTAGTTGCGCAAGAAACCTCGCACATAAACCGGGCTGGGAAAGTCGCCGAACCGTTCCTCTTCCAAGGCCTCCACAAAATGTGCGCGAATATGCGTAAAGGCTTCTACATCTTCCAGTGAAGCCCCTTTTTCTTGTCGTGCTTCTCGTAGTGTCTCCCCTAGAGAGGGCATACAAAGTCCTCCACACCGGCAAAGTGACAGGGGGCTTACCCGCCTCTTTTGCACAATTGTTTGCACAGCCAACAAAAGGCCCCACAACTACAAGGTGACGCTTGGCAACTATATCCTGTATATCAGGAATTGTCAAGTTGACGTCCGCCGCGGGGTTCACCAAAGTTTTGCGTCTCTTCGCTTTCTGTAGTATACTATCCTGTGGCTCTGTAGACGTGGGGATCGGAGTTCATTGATACTCGACGATATTCTGGCCTACAAACGAAATGAAGAACTCCCGCGACTGAAGCGGAAACAACCGGAGGCGATGCTGCGAGCCCGGGTCATGCTGGCATCGCCTCCGTTGGATTTTGCGGCAGCGTTATCATCGGCCGGCGTCTCGCTGATCGCCGAGATCAAGCGGGCGTCGCCGTCGCGCGGCCTGTTGCGGCCCCAGTTCGACGCAACAGAACTGGCCCGTACATACGCGAAGAATGGTGCGGCAGCCATCTCGGTGCTCACCGATGCCCGCTTCTTCCAGGGACAGACCGAACACCTGGTTGGGGCCCGTGCGGCAGTGCACGAGGCGGGACACGAAGTTCCCGTCCTACGCAAGGACTTCATCTTCGACCCATACCAGGTATACGAGGCACGTGTCATGGGGGCGGACGCTCTGCTTCTGATCGTCGCCGCACTGGGCGACCGGAAGTTGCGCGCGCTGCTCGACCTGACCCACCGGCTCGGGTTGCAGGCCCTCGTCGAGGTACACAATGAAGCCGAGCTGGACCGTGCATTGGCCCTGGAGCCACGGATTATCGGGATCAACAACCGTGACCTGGCCACGTTCCACGTCGACCTGGAAACGACGCTGCGACTTCGCCCACGGGTCCCGCCGGACGTGATCCTGGTCAGCGAGAGTGGCATTGCCTCCCGCGACGATGTGCAATGTTTGGCCGAAGCCGGCGTGGACGCCATGCTCGTCGGTACCGCCCTGGTCCGCGCGAAGGACGTGGGCGCGAAGGTGCAGGAACTATCGCGTTGAGCGTAGGGGGAATGATGAATGCAGAACGATGAATGATGAATCTGGGAGTAAGAAGTCGGGAGTAGGAAGTAGGGGGGTGTGGAGCAAGTCTGATGGGATGAGTTCAGAAGATCATGAGTCGTAGGCACAAGAAAATCGCAAAGGGCAATAAGGCCCCCGACCAGAACCCAGGGAGTTTGACCGACTTAGAGAAGTGGAGGAAAATCTGTGTGCGTATCCTAGCAGAAGATTTCCCTCCTTCCAGCTCTGCCATTGAGTTTTCAAACGAGGAATTGGAGCGAGACGCCAATCTGGATGTTTCCCGTATGTCAAACTGGGACCTGGTTTGTCAGGAGATAATTGACACCGAGTTTTCTCCTGTCTACTACAAGAAATGTTACGATGAGCTGTTAAAGCGTGGGAAAACATTAGACGAAATTCGCAAAATGCGAGATTTCGCCTGGATGACCGCTGGCTGGCTGAACTATGCGAGAATGGTTTGGGATTGGGTTAGCGTGGATGAAACTGACATCAGGCGTGCAATCGATTGGCAATACGAAGGGGACATAATTTCAGATGAACAACGACGCTCGATGCTGCTTTTCCTTGAGAAACACCGGTGATGCAGCACAGAACTTGGCTTCCTGTTAATAACTGGAATCTGACATCTGGCGACTGGCAACTGACCATGAAAACCCGCATAAAAATCTGTGGACTGACAAACGAAGAGGACGCGCTGGTGGCTGCGGAAGCCGGCGCAGACTTTTTGGGCTTTGTGTTTTACCCCAAAAGTCCTCGCTACGTGAAGCCTGAACAGGTACAGAAGATCGTCGCTTCGCTGCACGCGCGCCGTACTGCCTGCCCGACGCTGGTGGGGGTCTTTGTGGATGAGCCGGTTCAGCGCGTGCGCGAAACGCTCGACTTCTGTGCCCTGGACCTGGCCCAACTCCACGGCAGCGAGCCGCCGGTCGAGCTCCGCTTGCTCGCGCCGCGTGCGTACAAAGCGCTGCGACCACAGACTCGCGGCGACGCCGAAGCCTTTGTGGCCACCTACCAAGCCGACCTGCCGGACGAACCGGACATGCCCCAGTTTCTGCTGGACGCCTACCATCCGTGGGTTCCCGGTGGAACCGGCAAACAGGCCGACTGGCACGCCGCCATCGTGATTTCGCGGCGCTTCCGCGTGCTGCTCGCCGGCGGCTTGCGACCGGACAACGTGGCCGAAGCCATCGCCGCCGTGCGACCTTGGGGCGTGGATGTCTCCAGCGGCGTGGAACGCGAACCGGGCAAGAAAGACCATCGCAAAGTGCGAGACTTTGTGCGGGCAGTGAGGAATGCGGAACGATGAACGATGAATCAGGGAGTAAGGAGTCGGGAGTAGGAAGTAGGAAGTAGGAAGTAGGGAGTCGGGAGTCGGGAGAGTCGAGCGTAAGACGTGAAGACGTGAAACGTGCAAACGCAACACGTGACACCTGACACTTGACACTCGACACCTGACACATCACTTCAAAACAGACAGAGGCTAACAGATGAACCCAACACATATTCCAGACCGGCGGGGCCGTTTCGGGTCGTATGGCGGAATCTTCGTGCCGGAGACGCTGATGCCGGCCGTCGAAGAATTGGCCGTCGCTTATGACGAAGCACACGCAGATGCAGCCTTCCTGGCCGAATTCGAGCACCTGCTGCGCACCTATGCCGGCCGGCCCACCCCACTCACCTTTGCCCGTCGCCTGACCGCAGACCTGGGGGGCGCGAAAATCTATCTCAAACGGGAAGACCTGGCCCACACCGGCGCACACAAGATCAACAACGCGCTGGGCCAAGCCCTGCTCGCCCGGCGCATGGGGAAAAGCCGTATCGTCGCCGAGACCGGTGCAGGACAGCATGGCGTGGCCTCGGCCACCGTTGCCGCGCTGCTGGGACTGGCATGCGTCGTCTACATGGGCACGGAGGACATGCGCCGCCAACGCATCAACGTCTTCCGTATGCGCTTGCTCGGTGCCGAGGTGCGCCCCGTAGACGCCGGCAGCCGCACCCTCAAGGACGCCATCAACGAGGCCATCCGTGACTGGGTGACGAATGTGGCCGACACGCACTACCTCCTCGGTTCCGCATTGGGGCCGCACCCCTATCCGGTCATGGTGCGGGACTTCCAGTCGGTCATCGGCAAGGAAGCACGTGAACAGATATTGCAGGCCGAAGGAGAACTGCCCGACCTGTGCATTGCCTGTGTCGGTGGCGGGAGCAACGCCATCGGCCTGTTTCACGCCTTCCGCAACGATCCGGTGGAACTGCTCGGTGTGGAAGCCGGCGGCATGGGGATCGAGGGGGGGCAGCACGCCGCTCGCTTCGCCGATCCGGAGCGGGGCCGGCTTGGCGTACTGCACGGCACACAGACCTACGTGTTGCAGACCCGCGACGGACAGATCGCTCTGACGCACAGCGTGTCGGCCGGCCTGGACTACGCCGCCATCGGGCCGGAACATGCCTACCTGCGGGAGATCGGTCGCGCCGGCTACACCTACGCCACCGACGACGAGGCCCTCGACGCCTTCCAACGCCTTTCCCGGCTGGAAGGGATCATGCCCGCGCTGGAATCGGCGCACGCCGTCGCCGAGGTGATCAAACGCGCGCCGGACATGCCGCCGGAGAGCCTGGTCATCGTCAACATATCAGGGCGCGGCGACAAGGACATCTTCACCGTCGCCGAAGTGCTGGATATAGACCTGGGAGGAGAAGAATGAGCCGCGTTGCCAAAATGTTCGAGACCCTGCGGGCGGAGGGCCGTACCGCCCTGATGCCCTACCTGACGGTGGGGTATCCGAGGCAGGAATGGACGGCCGACCTGGCCCAGGCGGCCATCGAAGCCGGCGCAGATTTGCTCGAACTGGGCATTCCCTTCTCTGACCCGTTGGCGGACGGGGCCACGATCCAGCACACGACGCAAATCGCGTTGGAACAGGGCACGAC